>JAITHB010000151.1 GCA_031280145.1 Oscillospiraceae bacterium
TTCATAGATTTGCCCTCCATATATTATATAATTGGTCGCATGTTATGTAATTATAGAGACAGAAAACCAATTAAGCGAAACGATGACGTGCCTTATTCATTACAGCGAAAACTCAAAAAATCACTACAAAAACACCGCCAAGCTTTTCTTGATCTGAGAAAATCATAGGGCTTCCTTTATCTTCTCGAGGATACTTACGAGAAATTGATAGATTATCTTTACTTTATCCCTACCTCTATTTTGCCAGTCAGCAATGGCTTGATGGGTTAGTCTCAAGTCACAAAAATTCATAAGCCACCACTCGCCCTCCACGATACCTGCTTCTCTCAAATTAAGACACCAATCTCTAACATCTCTTTCGTCAACTTTAGTAAGTTTGGGAATACTTAATATCAAATTTTCATAATTTCCGAACCAGCGAGCTTCAAGCTGGGACTTACCATTACGCACTTGCTGCACATAAGTCTTACACATCATTCTACGAAGCTTATTCGCATCTTTTGTAAGTCTCATTGCATCCACCCTTAACCCGTAATATAATCAAAGAAACCACACAAAGGAGAACCGCCATGCCTGATAACCTAATCCTTGGTCACACGTCGTTTGCGCCGTATACCAACACCGCAGGTTTAGCCGCAACGGAGAGTATCGCCAAATCGCTGAGAGAAACGACAATCGCGATTAACATCAAACCTGACACAGCTATGCTCGACAGCCTTAAAGGTATAGCCGAACTATGCAAACAACTCGCGCAAGCCATTGACGCGCTTTCCGGCGGTATTGACGTCGAAGTTACTCATCCAAACCAAGCTCAATAAAAATCGAACGCCCTTCTTTTCTTAACCTTCCATAACGTTTACCCAATCGCGCAAGCATTGTCTCCGCGTCTTTTGCCAACTTCTCCATGCGTTTTTGTCCACCGCGTTGAGCCCCCCCCCGCCTGTCCAAATTTCTGCGGCGAAAAACACAGCAATACCATGTTTGTACCATGTCTCCCAGACACACCTGAAACATCTGCAACTGTTTTCCCCTAAAAACCACAACAAGGGATTGGCTTACAACTGCGCCAATCCCTTTTGTTTGCTATGGAGGCGCCACCCGGATTCGGACCGGGGAATAAAGGTTTTGCAGACCTTCGCCTTACCACTTGGCTATGGCGCCGCATATTATGCGTTCTTGCGAATGTGGTCGTTTCGCAAGCGGGGACGGGAGAGCGAACCTGCGTGTTCGGAATTATTGGAGCGGTAGACGAGATTCGAACTCGCGACATCGACCTTGGCAAGGTCGCACTCTACCACTGAGCTACTACCGCGCGTGGTATGGAATGAACAATCGAACGCTGCTTATTTTACATGCATACGGAAGTTCTGTCAAGGGGGTGGAGCGATATTCGGACACGCTCCACCCAACTTTTCGCAAACGAAAATTCGACCGTGCGCGGATATTCTTGTCGGCTTGCGCAAAATTTATCCCGGGCTGTCACTTAACGCATTTGCTGCAAGGCTCTCTCCCGATATCCAACGCGTAATCGAGCGAAACCTCGTCGGGGTTCTTCATATTCGAGCAAGTCGCGAGATAGTGATACTTCGCTCCGCTTTTGGATAAGTATACGACCGCGAATTCGTTCCACGTCCAGTCCGCCTGATTCGCGCTCGCGCGGGTGTTGACGGCGGGCGTCCAAGTGAACGCGGGGTCTTCCTTCGTCGGAGCTTGCGGCTCGTATTCAACCTCAAATTCGCTGTAAAGAAGGTGCGCCGCGCCCGTGTCTCCCGCCAGCCAAAGGAACTCCCACGGCTCAAGCTCTTCAAAATCCTTCTCCAAATCCTTTGCGGGAACGGTGCCGAATACGACGTGCCTGTCCTGCACCGCGACGAGTTTAACGTATTCGCCGTCCTCCGCAGGCAGAACAGCCGCGGGCTGTCCCGCTCCCGCAAGCGTAATCACGGCGTCGGCAGAATCGGAGCCGCTCGCGTAAATGCTTACGCCGTCTGTTTTGGTGCAGAAGAAGCGGAGATTCAGTTCCCCGAAGTTGATTGCGCCGAAATCGGTGACGGCGGAAGCCGCGGCGGACGCGAGGGTTCCGATAAGAATGAGCATGGCGGTAAGGATTGGCATAAGTCTTCGCATAGTCGTCCCTCCAACATATTTTTATTGTTCATTTTATTGCTCATCTTTGGTGCGGGAAAGCAATTGAAAGCTGCAATTGATTGTCATTTGTAGGGATATTTGTTAAATTACGGAGCGTGGACAATTTATCATAATCGCGGCTGATTGTCAATCGGCTAACCTGCCGACTGAAATATGTTTTCGCTTTTTTTACGTTAACGAGATGAATTTGAAGCGCTGATTCGTCTATTAGGGTGTAATCGGCAATATGTAATGCTGACCTGACCTTCGTCGGGTTCGGGGCGCAGCCCCTGTGGAGGAGTAAAATGCGTAGAATTATCCTTTTCCTGCTTGTCGCCGTGGCGCTCATCGCGCCGCTTTCCGTTTCGGCGGAGCTTACCAACGGCAAGATTCAGCAAGCGGGCGGACTTATTGCAGTCAACTCGAAAACAACATATTTCTTCTCGCTCATGGGTTCTTTTGAGGAAAACAAATGGGGTCTGTTCTCGGTTGACGACCCGAACACGATGATAGCGGAAGTCTCGTCCATCGAACCCTCGCGCTTCCTTTACGCGGATAACACGCACGTATATTTCGTCGGAATGAGACCCGACGACGCGCTTATGGTCGTTCAGGTTGAGCTTGCGACGGGCAAGACGTCGCCCCTTTTCGAGAAGCTGACTTTCCTTTCGTACGAGTCTGAAAGCACCTTCTTCTACACCAATACGGACGACAAGTATACGCTTTACCGTTACAGCTTCGAGACGAAGAAGTCCACAAACCTCAAGAAGATGACGACGAAGCTGCTTTACGACGCTTCGTTCGCAAACGATCAGGTTTACATGCTGGTGTCGGATACGAGCAAGCCGCCCGTTCTGTACCTTTATCAGATAGACAAGCGCAGCAACAAGGCGACGCAGATGGACGCGCCAAACCCGAAGCTCGGCGACGCGTTCCTCGCGGGAAACAGGATTGTCTACAACCAGCGCGGCGACACGACGCGAATCTACACGCTTGAGCTTGGCAAGACGAAGGCGACGCGTCTGGGCGAGAAGATTACCGCGCTCAGCCTGTTCAGCCCATATTACGCGGGCGCGCTTTATCCGTACGACGCGGCGTCAAGCTCGCTTATCCGTGTGCCGATAGACGCTTCCGCTCCGACGGAGCTTACGATTACTACCGCAAATCAGGCAAGGTTTGTGCTCGGCGGCACGGAAGACTTGCTTTACTTCTTGGACGACGGCAAGATTTTCTCCGTTTCGCCCGATCTCACGAACAAGCAGGAAGTGGCGCAACTTGACGTCGAAGACGACGGCATGATATGGACCACGATAATGCCGACCAATAAGAACAGTCTCATTCTCATGGGATACATTCCCGTAACCGCGGCGAAGATAGGCTCCGTCATGCCGACAAGCCTTAAGATAATCGACATAGCGTCGGGCGAGGTCACGTTCGAGTATCCCGTTCCCGACACGACGGACGCGCCCGTCGCGGATATCACGGAGGAGTCGTCGGAAGACCCTGTCGATACGGAAATAACGCAGGACGACGGCGAGCAGTATGACGACATACAGATTGGCGACAACGAGGACGTATCGTTCGAGGATTTGGGCGGAAACTGATATTTAACCGCGTTTTATGATGGACGGAATTAGTTTCGTCCATCTTGTTTTATGATGGAATGAGCTCAAACGCGATTGCGTACAATGAGCCTATCTGGTATCATTACATCAGCGGGTATTGCCGCGTTCAGCATAAACTATGCAAAGATTGTGCTTTGCTTGATAAGAGTATAAAAGGGGTATATGGGATTAGCAGCTTTAGATATAGCCGACAGGGACTTGCTTCAAAGGTATCTGAAGATTTTTCCGGAGAACGAGAGCAGCGAGTGCACGTTCTCAAACATGTTCATATGGGCGAAGGGCGACAGAATCGAGTGGGCGATAGAGAACGACACTCTTCTGCTTCACACATACACGGGCAATGTGCCGTGCCTGATGACCGCCTTCTGCGAACCCGCGAAGCTTGCGCGCGGGCTTGAAACCGCAATCGACCTCATGCACAGCCGCAGCGAAGCGTTCCGCATGTGTTCGCTTCCGCAATGGTATGTAGACCATATTGAAGCGAGTATGCCGGGGAAGTTCGTTTTCACCAGGGAGGAACACCACGACGACTACATCTATGAAACAAAGTCGTTGACGGAGCTTTCGGGGCGCGACCTTCACGGCAAGCGCAACCACATAAACAAGTTCCATAACCTGTTTGAAAACAGGTTTGAGTTTCAGCCCTACACCCGCGATATGTTCGCGGACTGCATGGACGCGTACTTCCGCTGGTATGAGGAGCAGGGCAGCTCCGCGGAACTTGATTGGGAGCGCGATTCCGTGGAGCGCGCGCTGCGCCATGTTGACGAATTGGGGCTGAAGGCCGCGGTGATTCGCGTAGACGGAAAGGTTGAGGCGTTCACGGTCGGCGAGCGAATCACGCGCGACATGGCTCTGATTCATATCGAGAAGGCGAACTATAACGTCGCGGGGCTGTTCTCGGTCATCAATCAGATGTTCCTTGAGAATACCTTCGGCGATACGATGTGGGTGAACAGGGAAGAGGACATGGGCATAGAAGGGCTTCGCCGCGCGAAGCGCTCATACAAGCCCGCCAGAATGGTTCTGAAATACGGAGCGACGCTGAAATGAAGAATGAAAAATGAAGAATTGATGGTCGGAGACGGAAAGCCGCAATACTAAACCACAGCAATAATTTTTCATTGTTAATTGTTAATTTTTAATTTATACAAGGAGGAACAACGTGGAATACGTAAACCTTGCGCCGGACAGGCGCTCCCAAGCGATGGATCTAACCCAATACTGCTTCGACAACGAGCAGCCGTTCACCGAATGGGTTTTCGACAGGGCGGACAATCACTTCGCGATCCTTGAAGACGGAAAGCCGATAGTGCAGATTCTGGACACGCGATGCGACATAAGCATTCGCGGGCGCACGTTCCCCGCAAGCCTTCTCTCGCACGTGTGCGTCGCGCCTGAGCATCGCGGGCAGCGCCTCATGGAGAAGCTGATGAAGTATACGCTCGATCAGCTCAAGAGCGAAGGCGTGGTACTGGCGCAGCTTTATCCGATGTATCACTATTACTACGCGAAATACGGTTTCGCGGACTGCGGCGAAGCCGTGAAGATTAAGATGCCGCTGGACGAGCTTCACCATTTCTTCCTCACCTCGCTTCACCTGAAACGCGAGTGCGCGGCGGACGTCAACCCGACGCTCCTTCTGGATATCTACAAGAAGGCGACGGCGGAATACTCGGGATACGTCGTGCGAACCGAAAAGCAGATGAAACAGCGCTTGGCGGAATTCGCGATGGATAACGCGTCGGTCGTCTACACGAGCGGCGTGGACTACGCGGGCTACGCAATCTTCCACTTTGAACGCGACACGATAAAGGTGGACGAGTTCGCGGCGGACAGCGACGCCGCGCGGCTTGAAATTCTGACGTTCCTGGGCTCGCATTTCTCCACGCATTCCACGTGCGAGATAATCACGTCGGCGGACGACCCGCTGCGCCGTCTGTTCCTCAAGCGCAAGGGCAGGGTTACGATAGAGCCGTGGTCGATGTACCGCATACTTGACCTTGCAAAATTCACGGGCGCGATGCACTGCGGCGACGGCGACGTCATGCTGGAGGTCGTCGACGACATGGGCTACTGCGACTCGTTCTGGCGTTTCTCCGGAAAGAACAACTCGTTCGCCGCGCGCAAGCCGCGAGAGGAACACCAGCCCGAAGGGTTCATCTCGATAACTGAACTCACGCGCATGTTGATCGGCGACAAGTCTGACATATCGCGCCTCGACCCGCGCGTGCGCGAGCAGCTTCACAGCTTGTTCGGCAGGCTTCCTATCTGGATCTATGAGATGTATTGACGATTCCATATTCCACAGGCTTACATTAAAGTGGTTCGCGGAAGCTTTCCGCGAACCCACTTTAACTCAAATTGACGCGTGGACCTCTATCGCAAGCGGGAAGAACACGCTCGTCGTCGCGCCGACAGGCACGGGGAAAACCTTGTCGGCGTTCCTGTTCGGGATAGATTCGCTCGTAAGATTGGCGGAATCAGCGGAGCTTTCCGACGAACTGCAAATTCTTTATATAACGCCGCTCAAGGCGCTGGGCAACGACATAGCGGAAAACCTGAAGAAACCGCTCGCGGGGATTCGCGCGCGGTTTGAAGCGGAAGGCATAGCGCTGCCCGAGATTCGCGCCGCGATACGCCACGGCGACACGCCTCAGCGCGAGCGCTCGTCCATGCAGAGGAAGCCGCCGCACATCCTCGTAACCACTCCCGAATCGCTCTTCATCATGCTGACCTCCGAAAAGTCGCGGCGTATGATTTCCACCGTTAACACCGTGATAGTAGACGAGATACACTCGGTAATATCAAGCAAGCGCGGCGCGAGCCTTTCGGTTTCGCTTGAACGTTTGGACGAGCTTACGCGCGCGAACACCGCAAGCATACCTCAGCGCATCGGTCTGTCCGCGACGGTCGCGGATAAGGAGATAACCGCAGCGTTCCTCGCGGGCGCGCTGAACGGCGTTGCGCGGCCTTGCAATATCGTCGCGCCTTTGATAGACAAACAAGTCAAGCTGACTGTGGAGCTGCCGGAGAAGCTGTCCTCCGAGAACAGCATATGGCCGGCTATTGCGCGCAGGGTCTATGAAGCGTCCAAGCCCTTGCGCACGGTGCTGGTGTTCGTCAACGGACGGGCGCAGGCGGAAAAGATCGCGGCGGCAGTCAACGCATTATCGGGACAGGGTGCGGGGCGGAGCCCTGCGCTATTCGGGGGGTTGGGGGCAGAGCCCCCAATAGAAGAAGAAACCTACGCTCTGTCGCACCACGGCAGTTTGTCCAAAGAGAAGAGACTGCAAGCGGAACAGCTCTTCCGAAGCGGCAAGCTGAAGGTTCTTTGCGCCACAAGCTCCATGGAGCTTGGAATCGACGTCGGTTTTGTCGATTTGGTATTTCAGATTGGCAGCGTTCCGCTTATCGCGAACGGTCTCCAGCGGCTCGGTCGCGCGGGTCATTCGCCGAACAGCGTGAGCAATATGCGCATTCTCGCCAAGACGGACAGGGACGCGCTTGACGCGGCGCTCTGCTCGTCGCTGATTCTGGGCAGGCAGATTGAAGACCAGCGCCCGATAGAGCTGTACCTTGACGTTCTGGCGCAGCACATTCTTTCGCTTGTGTCGGTCGCGCCGACGCGCGCAGAAGATATGCTCGCGCTGTTTCGCGGCGCGTGGGGCTTGCGCGGTCTGGACCGCGAGACGCTGCTGTCCGTCGTTCGTATGCTGGCGGGCGAGTTTGAGAATGCTCAGATGATGAAGGCGCGGCCGCGCGTCTACTTCGACGGCATACACGACAAGGTGTCGGGCGATAAGTACACGCGAATGCTGGCGTGCGCGGCAAGCACAATCCCCGACAGGGGGCTGTATCCCGTGTTCCTCGCGGAATCGGGCGCGCGGCTCGGCGAGCTTGACGAGGAGTGCGTGTTTGAAACGCGCATCGGCGACAAGATAATGCTCGGCACATTCGCGTGGCGCGTCGAGCGAATCGAGCGCGACCGCGTAGTCGTAAGCGCGACTGACAGGAACGGCGCGCGCATACCGTTCTGGAAGGGCGAAGGCTTCGGCCGCCCTATCGAGACGGGGCTTCGCATGGGCGAGATAATCCGCAGGGTGGAGGCGAACCCGTCCAAACGCGCGCTGGAACGCGAGTTTCCGCTGGATTCGTTCACGGAAGAATCCATCCGCGCGCTCATAAAGAAGCAGATAAGCGAGAACGGCCGTCTCGGCACGGATAAGCGAATCGTTCTTGAACACTTCGCGACGGAAAGCGGATGGGACGCGCTCGTCCTGCACAGCGTATTCGGCGGCAAGGTCAATTTGGGGCTGATGGAACTGCTTCGCTCATATCTGAACGAGCGGACCTGCGGCGATATCCTCTCGTTCCACGACGACGCGAGCATCGCGCTGTTCGCGGTCGGCGGGTTCAAGATACCGCGCGATGTTCTTTCAAACGCGATTCAATCGGTTGGAACGGACTTGGCAAGCATCATCGACAAGTTCGCGAAACTGCTCCCGTCGACGCCGCTGTTCTCTGTGGTGTTCCGCCACGCCGCCGCGCGCGCGATGATGTTCGGCGCGAGGAACGGCCGCCGTCAGCCGCTGTGGGTTCAGCGGGAGCGCGGCGCGAGGGCGTTGGACGTTGCGCTGAAGCACGCGGAGCATCCGCTTTTGCAGGAGACGCTTCGCGAATGCCTGACGGAGCATATCGACGCCGCCGCGCTGGCGAACGTTCTGCGGGACGTTTCAATCGGGAACATCGACACGGTCGAGGTGTGGAACGACAGCGCGTCGCAGATGTCGCGCAATCTTCTTAACGAGTTCGCGGCGTTCGAGATGTACGATTACAACCCAACTCCCGCCGCCGCGTCGCGTTCTGAAGTTCGCTTGTCCGAAACCGTCGGCGGCATTATCGGCGGGCTTCGCAAGCCCGACAAGGTAATAATGGAAGAAGCGCGTCTGAAAAAAGCCCTGTCGAACAAGGACGCGCTCCACGCGTGGTTTCTGGCGGGCGGCGACGCTTCCGCAGACGAGGTGTTGGAATTTGTCACAGCCGCGGATGGCGAGGAGGAAAACCGAGAGCGCTTGGCGCAATGGGCGGACGAGCTGCTGCGCGACGGCAGAATTCTGTATCTCGATATCGGCGTGTGGATTGCCGCGGAACACGCAAGCCAATACGACGAACTTTCGGACAACCTGCCATTCATAATAAAACGCCGCCTGAACTTCCGCGCGGGAGCGAGCGCGGCGGAGCTTGAAAGCATATACGCCGCGCCCGTCGGGGATGCGCTTCGCGCGCTGGAGGAATCGGGCGAAGCGGTTTTGTTTGAGGACGTTTGGTATTCTGCGGAAGAATATAGAAGGGCGAGCGTGAGGACGAGCGCGAGCCTGCGCCGCTCGGTTAAAACCGTTCCGCCTGAAAACTACGCGGCGTTTCTTCTGCGCAGGCTGATTCCGCCGTACTCGCAAGGCGGGCTTGAGAACGTACCGCTGCTGTGCGGAACGACGCTGCCCGCGGAACGCTGGGAGAACGAGATATTCCCCGCGCGCGTTCCCAAGTATACCAAGCAGATACTCGACAACCTTCTTCTTTCGGGGCGTATCGGCTGGCGCATGGCGCAGGATGAAGCGGGCAAGCTTGCGGTAACGTTCACCAAATGCGCGGGCAGTGTCGGAAAGGAAACGCCGCCTCCGCAGGGTGAAAAAGAAACCGCCGTATTTGATATACTCAAGTCGAACGGCGCGCTGTTCACGTCCGACATTTCGCTTCTTGCGGGCTTCGACGCGAAGAACGCGCTCGTCGCGCTCGTGAAGCAAGGCATAGTGACGAACGACAACTACGCGCCCGTTCGCGCGATTCTCGCGGGCGGTCTGCGCACTCGCGAGAAGCTGCTGTCCGCGGCGGGTCGGTGGTCGCTGATACGTTCCGTTTCCGCAAAAGCGGAGGACGCGCTGACTGACAGCTTCGCGCGGTACGGCGTTGTCTGCAAAGAAACCACGGCGGGCGCAAGCCGAACGGAAGCGTTATCGATTCTGCGGTTGTGGGAGTTCAGAGGTAAGGTTCGGCGCGGATACTTCGTCTGTGGAATGTCGGGCGCGCAGTTCGTTCTTGATGAGGAATACGCGCAGGTTTCCGCGCAGCTCGCGAGTCCGACAAGCGACATATACGTCGTTCCCGCGCGCGACCCCGCGCTCGCGTGGGGCAGTCTGATTCCGCACAAAAGCGGAATGGAGTTCACGCGAGTGCAGGGAACGGTCGTCGTGCTGAGGTCGGGATTGCCAAAACTTATCGCGGAGCGGTTCTGCGAAGTGATTCGTCTTATTGATATGGAAGGCGCGGCGCAGTATACAGGCGCTCTCGCCGCGGCATACAGGAACGCGCAGATATATAAGGAGAAGCCGCGCCTTCGCGTTCTTGAGTATGACAAGTCGGCCGAACAGCCGCTGCTTGACGCGGGTTTCGAGCGCGACGGCGGCGGGCTTACGCTGTGGCGCATGGAATCACAGCGGAATTGATTATAGCGGAATTAATGGTATAATGTATTTGTGATTCATGCCAAAGAGTATGACGCCCGGGAGGAGTGCAGGTGCGAGTAGTTTTCAGAACAAACCCGGGGAAGGTTAGAACGATAAACGAAGATACTTGCCTCATAAACGAGGCGGGGCTTTACGCGGTTGCGGACGGCATGGGCGGACACCTGGCGGGCGAGGTGGCAAGCAGGATTGCGGTCGAGACGCTCGACGACATGCTGTCCGGCAAGCAGCCCGACCCTTCATTATTCCGCGGCGCCGTAAGGCTTGCGAACTCGCGCATCAGATACGATTCCGACGCGCGTATCGAACACACGGGTATGGGTACTACGCTCACCTGCCTGTGGGTTGACGAATACAGCGTATTAATCGCGCAGGTGGGCGACAGCCGCGCGTACCTTCTTCGCGGCGGCGACTTTTTCCGCTGCACTCACGACCATTCTCTGGTTGAGGAATTGGTGTCAAAGGGCGTAATCACGGCGGAGCAGGCGCGGACCCATCCCGAAAGGAACGTTATAACGCGCGCGCTCGGCACAAGCGACAACGTGCTTGTCGATCTGTTTGAATGGGACAGGAAGAAAGGCGACGTTTGGCTCGTCTGCTCGGACGGCTTGACCGATATGCTGGACGATTCGCGAATCAAGCAGTTCCTTCTCGCGGAGGACGCGGACGACGCCGCGGATATGCTTCTGACTTCCGCGCTTGTTTCGGGCGGAACGGACAATATTTCGTTCATAATTCTCGTTGACGGCGATGGTGAGAAGCTGTGACGGGCAAGGTTTTAGCCGCGAGATACGAGCTTTTGAACAAGGTCGGCGAAGGCGGCATGGCGACGGTCTACCGCGCGCTTGACCGCAACACGAAGAAATTCGTCGCCGTGAAGATTCTGCGCGAGGAGCTTTCCGACGATAACGAATTCGTGCGCCGCTTCGAGCATGAGACGATTATCGGTTCCCGTATGACGCACCCCAACATCGCAAGCCTGCTCGACGTAGGCGAGGAAGACGGGCTTCGCTTCATCGTGTTTGAGTTTGTCGACGGAACCTCGCTCAAGCAATTGGTGCAGAAGTACGGCGCGATTCGCCCCGATATCGCGCTGAACATAGCGATAAGAATTCTCAACGCCCTTTCGCACGCTCACAAGCAAGGCATAGTTCACCGCGACATAAAGCCGCAGAACATCCTTATCGATAACCAGAAGATAATCAAGGTTCTGGATTTCGGAATATCGCAGCTCGTCGGTACGGCGGGCGAACAGCTTTCCGATTCCGCGGGCGACCGCGCAATCGGTTCCGTGCATTACTTCTCGCCCGAGCAGGCGGGCGGAAAACCCGCGGACGAGCGCAGCGACGTATATTCCGTCGGCGTGGTAATGTATGAGATGCTCACGGGAAGGCAGCCTTTCCCGGGCGAGAATCCCGTCGCGGTTTCTCTGGCGCATCTTGAGGACGCGCCGAAGCCGCCGGCGGATCTTAACCCCAACGTCACGCCCGCGCTGTCCGCAATCGTTATGCGCGCTATGGAGAAACGCCCCGAGAAGCGATTCCAAGACGCCGTCGGCATGATTCGCGCGATAAAGCAGGCGACGATTCATCCCAATGTCGCGATAGAAACGCCTCGAACGAGCGAGCTTCCCTCGCCCGAGCAGATAAAGAAGCAGAGCAGGCGGCTGAAGTTCTACCGCAAGCTCATCACGACATCCATCGCGGCTCTTCTTTCAGTGATTATCATTCTGCTTATCGGCAGCGTCCTGACGAACGTGGTTCGCCAAGCGCTTGAGCGCGTGGTTCTTCCCGACGTCACGAACATGACGTACGACGCGGCTTCCGTGTTGCTCACCGAGAAGGGCTTGACGGTGCGCAGAACCGAGCGCGTCATGGAAATAGGCACGGAAGGGCTTGTTATAGACCAGTCGCCGCGAACGGGCGCGCTGCTGTCGCCCGGCGACGATGTTCTTTTGACGGTCAGCGTGTCCGAGTTCGACCTGGTTATGCCCGATCTCACCCACATGAGCGAGGCTGCGGCGTCGGAAAGGATCCGCGAGCTTAAGATGGTGGTCGGAAGCCGCAGCATAATAGCGTCGGAAGCCATGGAGGGTCAGGTGATAGGGCAGACCCCCGCGGCGGGCGCGAAGGTGAAGTTCGGGCAGGTTGTTCTGCTGCGAGTGTCAGGCGGATTGGTTATCGTGCCAAACTTCATCGGCACGACGGAGCAGATTGCGATGGCTTCCATTCCGTCGCAGTTGGTTCTCTCCGACGTAAAGATTGTGACCGTTAACGATTCCGTGAAGGACGGAATCGTGATAGACCAGTCGCCCGCGGCGTATGAACGCGCGGCGACGGGTTCCGCGATAACGCTTACGATAGGTCGGCTGGAGACGCGCGTGTTCACGGGCGCGGTGGAAATATCGCTGACGCTTGCGAACGACTCGTTCATCCGCGCGGTGCTGGTCCTTGACGACGGCACGGAGGAAATGCAATACAGCGCGCTTCACCCGAGGGGGCAGAGCACGGCCTCGTTCGCCGTCCGCGCGGATACGCAGGGTGAATACACACTGCTGGTTTACGGCGAGGAAGCGGTCATTCAATCAACAAGAGTGATTATAGACTGATGGTCGCCAAGCTTATAAAGGGTACGGGCGGGTTCTACATAGTTAAAACGGAAGACGGGGAGCTGTTCACGCTCCGCCCGCGCGGAAAGCTTCGCTTTTTGACGCAGACGCCGACGGTCGGCGATATGGTGAACATGACGCCGGGCGCGGAGGGTACGCACGGCTGGCTGGAGGAGATTCTTCCCAGAAGAAACCTGATGATTCGCCCGCCCGTTTCCAATATAGATATAGTCGCGCTGACTGTCGCGGCCGTCCCCGCGCGCGACCTTCTGCTTATCGACAAACTGATATTGAACGCGAGAGCCGCGGACATAGGGTGCGTACTTGTGTGCAACAAGATTGACATAGACTGCGGATATGTTGATTCCGTTAAGAAGGAGTACGGCGAATCGGGAGTACCCGTTTTCCCCGTGTCCGCGCTGATTCAAGAGTCGCTTTCCGATTTGAAGAAAGCAATTCAAGGAAAGGCAACTTGCTTTGCGGGTCAGAGCGGAGTCGGCAAGAGCGCGCTTATATCCGCGCTCACGGGAAGAACGTTTGAGACGGGCGCGATAAGCGAAAGAACCGAACGCGGCAGGCACACCACGCGCCACGTTGAGCTGATTGCGCAGGACGACATGCTGATACTCGACACGCCGGGGTTTTCCCTGCTGGACGCTTGCGAGGTTCCGTCCGCGGAGCTTGCGGATTATTATCCCGAATTCGACGGATTAACGGAAAACTGCCGCTTTCAGCCGTGCATGCACGATACGGAGCCGGACTGCGCGGTTCGCGCGAGACACGGAGGCGGCGGCAGATACGCGCGGTATGTTCAGCTTCTTCGAGAATACAAGGAACTTGAGCGCGGCAGATATAAATAGCTGTGTGCTCGGCAGGAATCGGGCCGTGCTTTCAGGAATACTACAAGCATAGAGCCTGTGATGTTAATCGCAATAATAAAAGGAGGATAAGTCATGACATTTCAACTCAGCGCAAAGGATTACCCCGTGTCAGATAAGCTGCACGCAAGGCTTGAAAAGAAGGTTCAAAAGCTCGGGCGTTATTTTTCTTCCAATATCGAGACCCGCGTCCGCCTGTCGTCGGACAAAGGCGATCGCCGTCTGTGCGAGATAACCATTCCGTTTGAAGGCGGCGTTCTTCGCGCGGAGGAATCCTCCGACGATATGTACCAGTCGATAGACGGCGCGCTCGCGAAGATTGAGCGCCAGATTCACCGCCACAGAACCAAGCTGGAAAAAAGACTGCGCGAGAACGCGTTTGCGCCCGAGAGCGCGGAATACCTTGAGGACGCGCCGCAGGAAGAGGAAGACGAACATATTGAGCGCGTGAAGGCATACCCCATAAAGCCGATGAGCGTCGAAGACGCGGTGCTTCAGATGGATATGCTCGGACATGCGTTCTTCGTATTCGTGAACGGCGACACAAGGAAAACATGCGTCGTATACAAACGGAAGATGGGCGGCATAGGGCTGCTTGAGCCCGAGGAATAGTTTTCCGTTCGCGCTTATCGGCGATTGAAAACAATACCAAAATCAGAAGAAACATAATTATTAAATGTTTCAAGAGCTATTGATTTTCAGTTGATATAATACTATAATAAACGAACCGAGTGAATACGAGCGAATTTTCGGTTCACGAGCCGCTTGATTGGTTCCGCGCGATATGCGGGTTGTCAATATAAATATTGAGGTGTACGACATGTCTGTAAGTAAAAGCGCTACTAACGAAGCCGTTAACAGAATCGCGGGCAATATCTTTGGAGTCTTGCCGCTGTTGCGTAAACGGCTGCTTCATATCGACGCGCTGCAGGCAGAACACGGTATTCCTCTGTCGCACGTACAAGTTCTGTCTATGCTTGCGGATTCGGGTTCGATGTCCGTATCCGAAATATCGAAGCGGCTGGGCATAGCAAAGCCGAACATCACTCCGCTCGTCGACAGGCTTATCGAGATAGGTTTGGTCGAGCGCAAGAGAGACACGGTCGACAGGCGCGTCGTCAACGTCGAGATACTCGACGAAGGCAGAAAGAAGCTCGCGGCGATTCACGAGACGATAGCGGAGCAGGTTTCCGAATGGAGCGTCGGCGTGGCGGAATCCGATTACGCGGCGCTTGCGGACGCTTTGCAAACCATCACGCGGGTTTTAAGCGCAGGCGCGGACGATGAGCAGGACGGCATTCTTGAAATATAATTAACGGCAAGACGGTTTCGGCGGCGGCAAGGCCGCGTCTGATTGTCGACAAAACCATTTGTGTTGTAATGGGCGGGCGACCGGGGACGGTCGCCCCTACATTATGTTGGCTATCGGTATACAGGAATACAATATGCTGTAGGGGCGATTTCCAATCGCCCGAACCTCACAATGACAAACGCTTTTGTCTACAGCCTGAAGCGGCAGCGATGCTGCTTTTCTTCTCTGTTTTCTTTTATCGTAATAAAAAACTAACATTCGCATGAATTTTCAAGATTCATGCGTTTATATTTCATGCGTGCTTCGCGAAAGTTTACGGTCGATTACATTAGCTGGGAGTGATCTATATAGCAGCCTTTCTTCAAAATATTCTGCCGATGCTCACCGATATAGTGATATACGGCGCAATGGCGATAATATATCTCGCTGCAATCCTCAAGTGCCTGCTTCCTCTGCTGAGGAACACGGGCAGCTTGAGACACGCGAGCCATGTTCTGCGCGAATCCAACCGTATGAAGCTTGCGCGTCCCGTTTGGAGCGAAGTGAGCTTCCTGGGCAAGGCGATTCAAAACGAGTGGCGGGCATACCTCATGAACGCGGAGATGATGGACCCGTTCGGTCAGCCATGCAGCGTGGAAGAACATATCAATGAAGATACAGTTATACATATACCCGGCAGTTCGCAGTTCGCGGACGTCGTCCCCGGGTTGTTCACTTCGCTCGGAATCCTCGGAACATTCATCGGTCTGGTTATGGGTCTTAACGGCATCTCGATGTCCGAGATGGAAATCACGATAAACAGGCTTATCTCGGGGCTGGGCGTCGCGTTCTTCACGTCCATCGCGGGTCTTGCGTGTTCGCTTACGTTCAACATTATTTACAGAATAATATCGGGGCGCGCCCGTAAATCGATCGATGTTTTCGTGGAAGACTTCTATAAATACGCTTCCACGAGACCTGTCGACGCGGCGAATCAGCTTGTAAGCCTTCAGCAGCAGGTTATGTCGCTGCAAAACTTCACCGCGGACCTTGGAAAACAGCTTTCGGGCGAGATTGAGAAGGCGGTGGCTCGCGCGCTCGCGCCCGTGGCGGTGTCGATGGATAAATTCCTCGAAGGCACTACGCGCCAGCAGCTTGAAGGCGTGCGGCATATCGTGAACCAGTTCGTCATGGCTATGGATCAGTCGCTGTCGGGTCAGCTTCGCAAGCTCGGCGAAGCGATAGACCAAACCGTGCGCCAGCAGCAATTGCTGCGCGAGGATATGCGTCAGGCGGGTTCCATCATATCCGCGCACACGAACGACTCGGAAGCGATGCAGCGCGTCGCGCGTCAGGTTCTCACGCACTTTGACGGGTATGTGACGCTTCTTTCCGACAGATCGACGGAGCTTGAAGACAAGAGCCGCGCGACGACCGAGCTTATGACGCGCCTGCACAACGCCGCGGCGGAGCAGGCGGACTATCTGGCGCAGCTTCGCGAGCATCAGGAAGCGCTTGAGAAGTATCTTATGGACTACAACATTTGGATGCGCGGCTTCACGGAAACGATCGGCGGATACAGCAAGGGTCAGCGCGAGACGCTCTCCGCGGTGTCCAACGATATACGCGACGGCGCGGAGCTTCTGCAGAATTCCTATCACTCGTTCACGGAGAATATTCAGGACGGATTGTCGGGCGCGCTCGGCATGTTCGACGAATCGGTTCAGCGTCAGGCGGGGCGCATCATTTCCGCGATCGATTCGCTCTCGCGGGTGCCGATGCCAAGAGCGGGAACGTCGTTCGACGATGGGAAGCTTACGGACGAGATTCGCGTCCTCACGAGCTCGATAAAAGAATTGGTGGCGCAGCTTGACGGCATCGGCGTGGAACGTAAGGTGGACGCGTCGTGATTAATACGAACAGAAAGAAGTACACGGTTCGCCGCGAGAACGCGAATTACTGGATGAGCTACTCGGACGTTATGTGCGCGCTGCTGCTCATGCTGGTTCTGCTGCTGTTCTTCTACGTGAACAGATATATGAGCTTGCAGGATGAGCGCGAGCGCCAGATGGCGGAAAAGGAAAACCAGCTTGCGGCGCAGGAGCTTCTGCTTAACGAAACCGAATCCGCGCTCGCGCTTAAGGCGGAAGAGCTCGCGGCGGCGAACTCAACGCTGTACAGCCAGCAGTTGGAGCTTACCGACAAGAACCTTGCGCTGGAGGAATCGCTGGCGAAGCTTGCGCAGCAGCAGCTTGATTTCGACACGCAGACCGCGCTTTTGAACCTTGCGCTGGAGCAGAAGCAAAGCCAGGTTGACGCGAAGGAGCTTGAGCTTGCGGCGAACGAGGCGCGGCTTAACGAGAAGGATCTGGAGCTGCTGGTTCAGCAGACTGACGTTGAGAAGCTCAAGACTCTGCTTGAGCAGCAGACCGCCGAGATAAATCAGCAGCAGGCGCTTATAAACGAGATGGTCGGCGTTCGCGCGGAGATAATCAGCACGTTAAGCCAAACGCTGTCCAACGCGAACATTGACGTTCTTGTGGACGAGAAGACGGGCGCGATAACGCTGTCGTCCGCGATATTCTTCGACTACGGAAGCGCGCAGATAAAAACGTCGGGCAAGCAGTGGCTGGACCAGTTTGTTCCTATATATGTGCGTACGCTGCTGATGGGCGAGAACTCAAGTTACGTTTCGGAATTGATTATCGAGGGTCATACGGACTCGAACGGTTCATACGCGTATAACCTGAATTTGTCGCAGGAACGCGCGTATCAGGTCGTAAACTATATCCTCGGCGCGTCGTTCACGGGTCTTACCGAGAACGAAAAGATTGTGCTGCGCGACAAGGTAACGGCAAACGGACGTTCGTATTCCGAGCCTGTCCGCTTCGCGAGCGGCGAGGAGAACAGCGACGCCAGCCGCCGCGTCGAGTTCAAGTTCCGCCTGAAGGACGACGAGATGATTGCGGGAATGAGCGCCATATTGGACGCCGCGTCGCGGACCGCGGAGGACGCGCAGTAAATAGATCATTTGGGACGATTTCAAATCGCCCCTTTTCTCTGATTCTTCAGCCTGAAACCGTCTTAGCTCACTCGGACATTTTGCCCATGAAATGCTTTACACTTTCATATGTTTATGGTATTCTATAGGAACAATGAACAATTGTGTTCCGAAACTTTTGCGAAAAACTTAAAATGGAGGAGAACAAACCCTATGAAGAAATCCGCGCGTTTTCTCTCGCTGGCTCTTGCGGCAATCCTCATGCTTGCGATGTTCGCGCCGATCGCGGCAGCCGAAACCGCAAAGCCCGAAACCATCTCGTTCTTCATCGACACGGTCTACGGCTCGATGATGCTTGAGTCTACGTTCCAGCCTGTCGTCGACAAGTTCAAGGAACTGACGGGCATAACGATTAAGTTCATCAAGCCGGAGCACTCGGTCTATTACGACCAACTGAACCTCTCCTTCGCGTCGGGCGAAATACCCGATCTGATGGAACTGGGCAGCACCAACTATCCGACGTACGCCACATCCGGCGCGCTCGCGGATATCACGGAAATCTGGGAGAACAGCGCGCTCAAGGCGTCGGGCGTGGTTGACGAACAGTATGTCGACGCGCTCAAGATTGACGGAAAGCTCTACGGCTTCCCGCTCGCAATGGGCAACGGCACAATCACGTACGTACGTCAGGATTGGCTCGACAACCTCGGAATGGCGACGCCGACCAACTACGACGAGTTCGTCGAAATGCTCCGCGCGTTCACCGAAGACGACCCCGACGGCAACGGCGTCGACGACACGTTCGGCATAACCGCGCCGGGCCTCATCAACGGCGAAACGCCGTACGACATCTACCTGCGCGAATTCTATCAGGACGCCAAGCCGGACTTCTATCAGGTTGACGGCGTATGGGTCGACGGAATGCAGCAGCCGCAGATGGTCGACGCGCTCTATCGCTTGCGCGACGTATACGAAAAGGGTTACATGGACGCGGAAGTCATAACCAACAACACCTCCGCCGCGCGCGAGAAGTTCTACGCGGGTCAGGTCGGCACGTTCAACTATTGGGCGGGCAACTGGAACGTAACCATCGAGAACAACACCACGAAGAATTTCCCGAACGCGAAGGTTTCGCCGCTACCCGCGATCGCGGGGCTTTATATCGAGCGTCCGCCGCTCGCGCTTGCCATCAGCGCAGCTTGCGCGAACCCCGAAGGCGTGTTTGAGTACCTTCTTTCTTACGCGTATGACGGCGGCGAAGGACAGACGCTCTTCACGCGCGGCATCGAGGGAATCAACTACGAGCTGGTAGACGGAGAATACAAACAGAAGGTAGACCCGGAGAACGAAGGGAAACTGTTCGAGAAAGTAATCGGCGCGCCCGACCTTGCGTTCACAACATGGGCTGACCCCGTTAAGCTGGATCAGCGCGTAATCGACAGCAAGGCGATGTTCATGGCGAACCGTACGTTCGATCCGGTTCCGCCCGCCACCGACGT
Organism: Oscillospiraceae bacterium; assembly: GCA_031280145.1. Lineage (GTDB taxonomy): Bacteria > Bacillota > Clostridia > Christensenellales > Aristaeellaceae > JAITHB01. Next base: position 19,554 of record JAITHB010000151.1, read on the forward strand.
TTGGAAAGACAACATCGCGGAAGTTATCGCGATCCGCAAGGAAGCCATCGCGCTTGCGGTGACCGACTCTGCCACAACGCCCGAGCAGGCGATCGCGAACTACGTTGCGGAAGCGCAGCCGTTCATCGACGCCATTCTGGCGGATTTGAACAAATAACCAATACGGTGGGCAGCACCAATATTGCAGGGGCGAGCCGGAAGTTCGCCCCTGCATGGAACGAGGTGAACGCGGTGACACAAATGCCTGCGATTAAACCCAATCCGCATTACAGAAAAAGCGCGCTGCGCGACAGAATGTGGAAATACCGCTACCACTATCTGCTGTTCATTCCCGTGCTTGTCGTCACGTTTTTGTTCTATTATCTGCCGATTGGCGGAATCCGCTTCTCGTTCTTCAGATATACGCCGTTCTCGCCGCCGTCGTGGGTCGGCTGGGCGAACTTCGAGCGCCTGCTGTTCCAGCGTCCCGCGTTTTGGACCGCGTTCAACAACACGCTCATCCTCAGCCTGTCAAACCTCGCGCTGTCTATGATATGCTCGGTCGTGCTGTCGCTTTTGCTCAACGAAGTATCGACGCGCTGGGTGAAGCGTTCGCTTCAGACTGTCGTCTACCTGCCTCACTTTCTCTCGTGGGTTGTGGTCGCCGCAATCTTCACAATTATTCTCGCGCCGGGAAACAATCCCGCGACGAGCGGACTCATCAACGCGTATCTGCTGAAGTGGGGGATAGTGCAAAAACCGATATACTTCCTCGCCGACAGCAAATGGTGGACGCCCGTTTACCTGTTCATCAGCCGCTGGAAGGAAACGGGGTGGGGGACGGTCATCTTCCTCGCCACGCTCACCAGCATTTCACCCGACCTATACGAAGCCGCGCAGATTGACGGCGCGGGACGCTGGCGGCAAATGCTGAACGTAACGCTGCCCGCGCTTGCGAACACGTTCGTCGTCGTTTTGATTTTGAATTTGTCAAAGGTTATGAATCTGTTTGAATCGGTATTGGTTCTGCAGAACGCGCGCGTGGAGCGCGCCACGGAAGTGATTCAAACCTATGTTTATCATACCGCGCTAACCGCGCAGTCCGCGGAATACGGATACCCAACCGCGGTCGGCCTGTTCCGCTCGCTCATTTCGAGCGTGTTGGTTATATCCTGTAACTTTGCAAGCAAGAAGATTAACGGACGCGGCATTCTGTAGCCAGGGCAATGCCCTGGACCCACGTTTGCCTTCGGGCATAGGTGCTATTATTCTTAAGGAATGAGAGCGGAGATGTTGAAAGAAAAGATGAGTTTCCGCGAGGGATACCGCGGACGCACAATCTACAAGATATTCTCGTTCGTGTTTTTTGCGGTTCTGACGGTCGCCATGATTATTCCCATCTGGAAAGTTCTGGTCGATTCGTTCAACAACATGACCACGTACGGCATAACGTTGTTTCCCGAGAAGCCGTCAGTCGCGGCGTATAAGATGATATTCACGCAGTCTTCGCTGCTTCAACCGTTCCTCATCAGTATATATACGACTGTCGCGGGCACCGCGGTCGGTCTGCTTCTGTGCACCACGGGCGCGTTCGTTCTGAAGGAGAAGGAACTGCCGGGCCGCCGCCTGCTGTCGTTCTTCCTGCTGTTCACGATGATATTTGAAGGCGGAATAGTTCCGTCGTTCCTCGTGATGAAGCAGCTTAAGATGCTGAACACATACTGGGCCATCATACTTCCGCTCGCGATGAACGTCTATAACCTCATCCTCATGCGGAACTTCTTCGAGAACATCCCCGAGAGCCTGTTCGAGAGCGCGGAACTGGACGGCGCATCGCCGATTCGCGTGTTCATCTCAATCGTTCTGCCGCTGTCGGCGGCCGCGCTTGCCTCAATCGGATTGTTCTACGCCGTGTCGTTCTGGAGCAACTACACAAGCTTCGCGCTGTATATATCGGACGCGTCCATGCACAACTTCCAGATAAAGCTGCGCACGCTCATCTTAGATGAGAACGCGCTCGCGGCGGCAGGCTCGCTCGGCATATCCAGCAAGAGCGTGCAGAACGCGGCGATCATCGTGGCAATTCTGCCGTTCGCGTTCCTGTATCCTTTCTTGCAGAAGTATTTCGTGACGGGCATCAATATGGGCGCGGTGAAGGAGTAACGGGCGGTTTGACTGAACGCTGCGGGGACGACCTGCGGCGTTGCTGTTAGGTACATTGTCATCACGGTTGATATTTGACGTATATATAAGGATATGGTAGAATCCATATAATAAATTGTCGGTTGAGGTATATGCATATGAAGAAACGTTTAAAAAGATCGTTCGTGCGATTTGTTGAGTTTGCATTGGTTTTATCGTTAGTCTTTACGGGCTTGCCCGGAGCTGCGGCTTCCGAAGGCATGCCGGATCAGGCGGAAGACATAATTATTTCGGAACCCACTTCATCGCCTGAAGAAGAACCAATCAAGGTTTCAACGGAAGAGCCGGCTGCCGAGACGCCAACACCGATTCCGACGCTTGAGTCAACTGAGGAACCCACGTTAGTTCCGACGGCAGAGCCAACTGAGGACCCCACATTAGCTCCGACAGAAGAACCGACGCTCGAACCTTCGTCGGAAAACACTCCGACACCGGAGCCTTCGTCGGAACCGACAACCACCCCGACATCGGAGCCGACGCTCGAGCCAATACTTGAAGAATCGCCTGAGCCGGCGGAGCAGTTGACGGTATCTCTCACAAGCCCGAACAGACTGACGGTCGGAAAGACTGCGTCATTCAAGGCGGTGATAAGCGGCGCGGTCGGCAATCCATCCATAAAGTACAAAGTGCTTATCAACGGCGCTTCCCTTCAAGAAACGGTTTCCGCATCGACTTCTTTTGAATATACGGCAAAGGTTCCCGCATTATTCGAGATTATAGTTCAGGTTACGGACGAAGCGGGAAGAGCCGCGACCGCGTCGAGCGGCGCGATTGAAGCGGTTTACGGCGGTGCGGCGTCCGCGTCAGGCATACCGGATTTCCCCGACGAATATTACGGAGAGGGTGTAATATCAAGCGGACTGGGTCAAAGCACCGCAGGATTCTCACCGCTGGAACTCAAAGCGATATACGCGTATCTCGCAGAGCTTCGCGTCGTCTACATGACTATGAACACACCGCTCATTCGCTCCGACACAAACACCACTTGGGAAATGCGTGTATCAGGCGGAGATGGTGTATACAAGTTTTACTATCAATTGAACGCGCTCGCTTCCAACGGAACCAGCGCGCTGAGAACTGAAGCTCACAGCAGCGCCGAAACAACGTCAAAGCTGTTCGTGCATAAGACGAAGTATAACCAATATGGGTATTACCTGAACGTTTGGATTACCGACCAAGCAGGCAATTATGTTATGTATCAGTCCACACGCTACTATTGCGTGCAGGACGGTGAAGAGACCAACGCCAACACCGTCGCGGGCAAGGTCGCGCTGGTTATAAGCCAAGTAATAACGTCGGGCATGTCGCAGGAGCAGAAGGCGAAGGCATTGCACGATTACATCGCCATGACGTCCACTTATGATGAGTATGGCGGGAGATATGAACCGTCCGCCAATCCCAAAGGCGTTCTGCTTGTCGGCAAGGGAGTTTGCGCAAGCTACTCGGAAGCGTATCGTCTGCTATGCCTCGCCGCGGGGATTGAGTGCGTAACCATTTATGGCGAAGCGGGCAGCGGTAATTCGTGGGGCGCGCACGCCTGGAACATGATAAAGCTTGACGGCGTGTGGTATCATGTCGATACGCTGTGGGATGACAACGGAACAAACACTCCGTCAACAACATATTGGAAGAAGACCGATGCCACGTTGCCCTCGGACCATCGCTGGGACAACGACATATACAACGACGAATTTCTGAACGGAATGTATCCAACGGGCGGCGAGGACGCGGAGAACACGATAATTACCAATATAGTCGCAACGCCAAAAATTACGGTGAATATCGGTTTGACGGAGAACATCGTGGTAGACCATCTCCCCGCGCACCTTCCAAGCCCAACGTATACGTTCAAGAGCCGCAATACCACCATCGCTGCGGTGAACGCCAACGGCGTAGTGTCAGGCGTAAAGGCGGGAACGACAAAGATTGATATAACGACGCCTGACGGAATAAAGGTAGTTACGTCTGTAACCGTAACTGATCTGTATAAGCCGACGGCGGTGTCGCTGAACGTCGGAGCAGCATACGATTTACCCTTGGGGCAGACGCTGTATCTTTCGCCGGCGCTCACTCCGTCAAACGCTATCACAACCTTTACGTGGACGAATTCGTCAAGCGCCGTTCTTCAGACGACACAGTACAGTTCCTTCGCCGCATTCAAAGGGCTTAAGGTAGGCAAGTCCACCGTTACGGTTAAGACCGGCAACGGCAAGTCTGCGAAGGTATCGGTAAACGTATACGACCCATTGGCTCCGACAAGTATTACGCTGAGTAAAAGCGGAACGGTTGACGCGCCGCTTGGTACGCCGCTTTACTTTGAAGCAGCGCTTGAATTTGAAACCGCAAGGGGAACGATTACCTATACCAGTTCTTCTCCGACAGTCGCAAGTCTGAGCCATCCTGCCGCGACGCTGACCTCATCAAACGTTGACAGCAATTACGTGAACCCGTTGAAGGTCGGCAAATCGACCATAACCGCCAAGACAGCGAATGGGAAGTCGGCAAAGTTTATCGTGAACGTTTATGACCCATATCTGCCTGTTAGTATCACATTGGATTCCGCAGGAACTGTTGACGTTCCGCTTGGCAATTATCATGTGTTCGGCACAACGGTGGGGGGGGAGATCGCAAGAACTACGGTGACTTATACCAGTTCATCAAAGACAATCGCAAGCGTTGTGAATTCGTCCGCCGCAGTGACCGGTTCCGCCGGCGTTGATAATTGGATATACGCCGCAAAGGTTGGCAAGGCAACGATTACCGCGAAGACCGCGAACGGCAAATCGGCAAAGTTCATCGTGAACGTGTTTGACCCTAACAAGCCGACAAAGATTATGCTCGACAGAACAGGCACTGTCGATATCAATGTGAATGAAAAGATACCGCTCGGCACTACTATCACGCCTTCATCCGCATACCCGCAGCTTACGTGGAAATCTTCAAACATAAAAATCGCGGCGGTTTCACAGACAGGAGAGATAACGGGAATCGCCGAAGGAACGGCGACAATTACAGTATCTGCCGTCGATTACAGCACAATCAAGGCGACCGTTAAGGTGAAAGTGACCGATCCCGCTAAACCTACGTCTGTCATTATAAGGAGAGGCTTGGGCAACGAGGGCAGAGTTTACCATGTAGGAGACTCATTCGAGGCTTGGGTTTACCTCGGCACAGCGAATGAAATGTCGTCTTCTTTCACATGGACTATCCCCGCGGCATATGCGAGTAAAATTGACGAAGGCAGCTACGCGCAAGACCCGGCGGGTCTGGGCTATAACAGCGCGCGTTATGCTTTGCTTGAGCTTAAGCGTACGGGAACGTTCACTGTACAAGTGAAGACCGCGAACGGCAAGATTGGCAAGATTACCATAACCGTTCTGCCGTAACAGAATCAGTGCGCGTCGATAATCTTGTAAGCCGCGGTGAGTACGTCGCGCGCTATCCGCGCGACGGAATTGACGGTGGATGTGTCGCAGCCGTTCGTCAGCATAACCACGCCCGTGCCGTCCGTCGGGTCGCAGTACGCGGCGCAGATCATTCCGTACGCCTTGCCTTGGTGTCCGTAAAGCGTGCGCCCTTTGACGAGGCTGTCGGTTATTATGTTCAAATTGAGACCGTGAC
>JAITHB010000180.1 GCA_031280145.1 Oscillospiraceae bacterium
AAGGGCGGGCGACCGAGGCGGTCGCCCCTACAGGTTTTACAATACCTTCCTGTTTGAATTAAACAATCCCATGTAGGGGCGAGCCCCCGGCTCGCCCGCCCTTTACAACAGTCGCCCGCCGCACCCCAACCGCCCGCCCTTTACCCCAACCGCCCGCCGCACCAATAATTTTTCATTGTTAATTGTTAATTGTTAATTTTTCATTCAACCGAGGTAACATGCTGAACATAACCCTGCTTCCCGACAAAGAGAAACGCATATATGGCGGTCATCCGTGGATATTCAAGAGCGACATAGCGCGCACCGCGAACGATTCAGACTGGCGCGCGGAAGCTCCGCTCGCGCGGGTTATGACTTCGCGCGGGAAGTTCGCCGCGATTGCGCTGCACAACCCCGCCTCGCAGATTGCCCTTCGCGTGATAACACAGCGCGACGAAGCGATAGACGAAGCGTTCTTCGGAAGAAAGGTTCACGCCGCGGTCGAGTTCCGCAGGCAGTTCCGGCATGCCGACCTTGAATCATGCAGGCTGATATACGCGGAATCGGACGGACTGCCCGCGCTTATCTGCGACAGGTTCGGCGACGTTATTGTGTTTCAGTCAATGTCGCTGGGCATTGAGGCGTACAAGAGGTGCATAATCGACGCGGTAACGCAGGAAACGGGCGTGCGAAACGTATGGGAGCGCAGCGACGCGCCTGTGCGCAATCTTGAGGGACTGCCGATGGTGAGCGCTTTGTATGCGGGCGAAGTGCCTGACATGGTGGATTTCCAAGAGAATGGCGTGAAGTTCCGCATAGATGTGAAAAACGGTCAGAAGACGGGTTATTTCCTCGACCAGAAGGAGAACCGCGCGGCAATCGCGAGATATGTTCAAGACAGCCGTGTGCTGGATTGCTTCACGCATGTGGGTTCGTTCGCGCTTCACGCGGCGAAGTACGGCGCGGCGCAGGTCGTGGGCGTCGACATATCCGATTCCGCCGTCGCCATGGCGGAAGAGAACTGCCGCTTGAACGGCTTCGATAACGTTGCGTTCGAGACGGCTAACGCGTTCGACTATCTGCGCAATCTCTCCGCCGGGCAGTTTGACGTAATCATATTGGACCCGCCCGCGTTTACGAAGACGCGCGGCGCGCTGGACAACGCGCTGCGGGGATACAAGGAGATAAACCTTCGCGCGATGAAGCTGCTCCGAGGTGGGGGAATACTCGTCACCTGCTCATGCTCGCAGCATGTGGACGGCGCGGCGTTCGGTTCAATGCTGCACGCGGCGGCGCGCGACGCCAAGGTTACGCTTCGCGTGTTGGATAAGCGCGGGGCCGCGCCCGACCATCCCGTATTGATGGGCGCGCGCGAGACGGAATATCTGAAGTTTTGGATTTGCGACGTTGGGTAGGGGTTAGGAATTGTAAGATGTGACAGGCGGTGCGTTGATAACCGCGGGCGACACATCGCCCTGTCAGCTATTAGCTCGCCTGCGTTGCGGCACGGACGTACGCGTGACAGGCGGGCGATAGGACCCACCCCGCCAAAACTGCGGTTTTGTCGGGGACCCCGGGGAAATCGCCCCTACAAATGAATGGGATATCAGACGGGCGGTTGTGGTGAAGGGCGGGCGAACGACCCACCCCGCCAAATCTGCGGATTTGTCGGGGACCCCGGGAGGCGGTCGCCCCTACAGGTTTGATTATATTCCCGATTGAATTAAACAATCCCATGTAGGGGCGAGCCCCCGGCTCGCCCGCGGTTATCATTACGCCGCCCGATTGTAGGAAATCGCACATTTGGCGGGGTGGTTCTGCAGTTTTGGCGGGGTGGCTTGTGCGAACTCCTTTTGCAGTGATAAGAATAAACAGATAGAATAGAATGCGAATGAGGAATCAGGAATGAGGGTGGACAAAACCCACGAACGCCTAACCGCGATAGCCCGCGAACTTCCGTCCTGCGCGCGCGATTTCTTCGAGGGAATCGCGGACAGAACGTCTGTCAAGACGCGCCTTGCGTATGCTTACGATTTGCGCGTGTTCTTCTCGTGGATGATAGAGAATATTCCGTTGGTTCAAGGGATAAAGCTTAATCAAATCAGCCCGTCGGACGTGGATTCGCTGACCGCGAGGGATATCGAGAAATACCAAACTTATCTGGGTTTGTATTCATGCAAGGGCGACGAACGGACGAACACCGCGCAAGGCAAGATGCGCAAGCTGTCCAGCCTGCGTTCGTTCTATAAATATTTGTTTCTGCATGAATTGGTGAAGGGAAATACCGCAAGCCTGATTCCGTTGCCGAAGCTTCGCGATAAACCGATTGTGAGGCTTGAACCCGACGAATCCGCGCGTATGCTGGACCTTACGGAATCGGGGCAAAGCCTCGGCGGGCGGCAGCTTGCGTATCACGGCAAGCTGGCCGTGCGCGATACCGCCATTCTAACGCTAATGCTCGGAACGGGCATTCGCGTGTCGGAATGCGTGGGGCTTGATATGCGCGACATAAATTTTGCGGAGAACGCGTTCCGAGTGACGCGCAAGGGCGGCGACAGCGTCGTGCTGTATTTCGCGGACGAGGTTTCAGACGCGCTGCGGCTGTATATGACGGAACGCAAACAGATAAAGGAAGTCTCGGGACACGAGGGCGCGCTGTTTCTGTCGCTTCAGAGGAAACGCCTGACAGCCCGCGCGGTGGAGAATCTGACGAAGAAATACGCGCGCGGCGCGGCTCCCCTTAAGCATATCACGCCGCATAAGCTGCGCAGCACATACGGTACGGAGCTTTATCGCGCGAGCGGCGACATCTACCTTGTCGCGGACGTGTTGGGTCACGCGGACGTGAATACCACGCGCAAACACTACGCCGCGATAAATGAGGATAGGCGGCGCAGCGCGGCGGGGTTTGTGAAAATTAGGGATTAGGACGATCTGCGGTGTGGGTTTTGGACGTACATTCCCTGCGGTGTAGGCGGGACGTATGTATCCTGCGGTGTAAATGGGACGTATGTTCCCTACGGTGTAGCACGGAAGGACGTTACCTGCGGTGTAAATGGGACGTACGACCGACAGGCGGGCGATTGGAAAT
>JAITHB010000012.1 GCA_031280145.1 Oscillospiraceae bacterium
CGACGCTCTTCCGATCTGACCGAGGCGGTCGCCCCTACATGGTGCAAGTTATCGGTATACAGGAACACAATATGTTGTAGGGGCAAGCCCCCGGCTCGCCCGCCCGCGTACAAAACAATCGTTTGTCGACAGTCTGCGGAGGGCGCGCCCGCCCTTTACAGCACCGATAGGCTTTGCCGACAGTCTGAAGCTGCGGGAGCTTGACAAACTCATCGTTCCGAGTGTATTGTTTCCGTATATGAAAGTACTCGTATAAGGGGTTTGCCATGAAAGCGATAGATTACGCGAAAGCTTCCTGCGACACGATGATGCGCAAATTTGAGGCGGCAAAGCTTCCGCCCGCGGGGCGCTTCCACTATCACCAAGGCGTGTTTCTTTCGGGAATGACGGAGACATACAAGCAATGCCGTGACGAGCGTTACTTCAACTATATGCGGGCGTGGGTGGATTCGCTTATCGACCGAGACGGCAATATACTCAACTTCGACAGGGGACAGTTGGACGACATAATGCCCGGCGTTCTGCTGTATCCGCTGCTTGCCGGAAGCGGCGACGTTAGGTATAAGAAAGCGCTCGACACTTTGATCGGCGTGCTTGAGGAGTTTCCGAAGAATCCGCTCGGCGGGTTCTGGCACAAGAGTTACTATCCCGAGCAGATGTGGCTTGACGGGCTGTACATGGCGGGACCCATCATGGCGGAATACGCGAAGCGTTTTGACAAGCCTTCATTGCTCGACGAAGTTGTCGCGCAGATTCTTCTTATGGAAGAGGTGACGCGCGATTCCGCGACAGGACTGTGGTGTCACGCGTTTGATTATACAAAGTCTATGCCGTGGGCGAACCCCGAGACGGGCAAGTCGCCCGAATTCTGGGGAAGGGCGATGGGATGGGTTGTTGTCGCAGTGCAGCAGATACTTAACTTTATGGAAGAGACGCACCCGATGTACGAGCGCGTGCGGCGCGCCGCGCGCGATCTTCTTATTGCGCTGACGAAGTATCAAACCGAATCGGGACTGTGGTGCCAGGTTGTGGACAAGGCGGATGATCCGCGCAACTGGACGGAGGTTTCGTGCAGTTGTCTGTTCACGGCGGGGTTGTTTATGGCGGTTCGCAGCGGCATTCTTCCCGATGAATATTTGAAGTATGCCCGCCGTGGTTACGAGGGCGTAATCGATACGCTTAAGTGGAACGGCGAAGATTTGATTGTGGGAAAGGTGTGCGTCGGAACGGGCGTCGGCGATCTCGCGCATTACTATGGCAGACCGACCTCGGAGAACGATTTGCACGGTGTCGGGGCGTTTTTGATAATGTGCGCGGAGTGCGGGGAATAAAAAGATTCATATGGCGGTTCGCCTTAAAATATTGTATACTAGAGTAAAGTGAAATCCGCGTCGGAGCGGTAAACCACCCCGACAAATCTGCCGATCCACCCCGCCAAAACTGCGGTTTTGTCGGGGACCCCGGGGATTTGTCGGGGACCCCGGTAAAAAATACTAAACGGAGGTGCGGTCTATTGATTAAGGTGATATGCGGCAAGAAGGGTTCGGGTAAAACAAAGAGACTGATTGACCTGGCGAACGAGTCGATAAAGGAGCAGCGGGGCGACGTGCTGTTTCTGGACGACGACAACCGTTATATGTTCGACCTGCGGCACGAGATTCGTTTCATCAACGCGGGCGAATACGGAATAAAGACGCCCGAGATGCTGTACGGCTTCCTCACGGGCTTGCTGGCGCAGAACTTCGACACCAGCCTGATATTCGTCGACGCGTTCAAGAAGCTTTGCGGAAGCGACCTTCCGCCGCTCCAATGGCTGTTCGACAAGCTGGAGGCGCTGACCGCGCGGCGCGAGCTTCAGGTGGTGTTCTCGATTTCGTGCGATCCCGACGATTTGCCCGAATTCATAAAGAAGTATGTGCTGCCCGCGGCGGTTTCCGCGGCGGCTGAGTGTTAGGGAATTCAAAAGCTTGATCTTTGTAAACTTCGGGCGACCGAGAACGGTCGCCCGAATGTTTGCAACTCGATATGGTTATCGCAGATTCTATACGAAAAACCAATCCAAACAAAGAGATATTCAAAGCAAATCAAAGATATTGCGCGATATCAATAGTAAATTCTGCAAAATTGAGAAAATTCGGGCTTGTAATTCTCCGAAATTAGGTTTATATTATTGCAGGTTCTTGTTAGCACTCATCAAAATAGAGTGCTAACAACGAATAAAAAACCGTTGATAAACCATAATAATTTCAATAAGCAAAGATACAAGGAGGCACACATGAGCATCAAACCATTGGGAGACAGGGTCGTAATCAAGAACCTCGAATCCGGTGAAACCAGCAAAGGCGGAATCATTCTCGCCGCCGCCGCCAAAGAAAAGCCGCAGATGGCGGAAGTAATCGCAGTGGGACCCGGCGGAAACGTCGACGGCAAAGAGATCGTAATGCACGTTGCTGCGGGACAGAAGGTTATCTACAGCAAATACGCGGGGACGGAAGTTAAGATTGACGGCGAAGAATTAATCATCGTGCGCCAGAGCGACATCTTGGCAGTAGTAGAATAGGAGGGAATACATATGGCAAAGCAAATCAAATACGGTGAAGACGCGCGCAAAGCGCTTGAACGCGGCGTAAACGCCCTCGCGGATACCGTTCGCATTACGCTCGGACCCAAGGGACGCAACGTCGTCCTCGACAAGAAATACGGCGCGCCGCTGATCACGAACGACGGCGTTACAATCGCGAAGGAAATCGAACTCGAAGACCCATTTGAAAACATGGGCGCGCAGCTCGTGAAGGAAGTCGCCACCAAGACGAACGACGTCGCGGGCGACGGCACAACCACGGCCACGCTTCTGGCACAGGCAATCGTTCGCGAAGGCTTGAAGAACTTGGCGGCGGGCGCGAACCCGATGATCTTGAAGCACGGAATCGAAGCCGCGACGGAAAAGGCGATAGAAGGTCTCAAGGCAATCTCCGCGCCGATCGAAGGCAAGAAGGCGATAGCGCAGGTCGCGTCTATATCGGCGGGCGACCCCGCAATCGGCGAATTGGTTTCGGAAGCGATGGAGAAGGTCGGCAACGACGGCGTCATAACGGTTGAAGAATCCAAGACGATGAAGACCGAGCTTAAAATAGTCGAAGGCATGCAGTTCGACCGCGGCTACGCCTCTTCTTACATGGTAACGGATACCGACAAGATGGAAGCGGTTCTTGACGAACCCGTTATCCTCATCACCGATAAGAAGATAAGCAACGTTCAGGATATTCTCCCCGTACTCGAGCAGATTCTGCAGGGCGGGCGCAAGCTCGTCATCATCGCGGAAGACGTTGAAGGCGAAGCGCTCACCACGCTCATCCTCAATAAACTGCGCGGCACGCTGAACGTCGTCGCCGTCAAAGCGCCGGGCTTCGGCGACCGCCGCAAGGAAATGCTGAAGGACATCGCCATTCTGACTGGCGGGCAGGTTATCTCCGACGAGCTGGGTCTGGAGCTTAAGGAAACCCGCATGGATATGCTCGGACGCGCGCGCCAAGTCAAAGTGGAAAAGGAAAACACCACGATAGTCGAAGGCGCGGGAGACCCGTCGGAAATCAAGGCGCGCATAAATTCGCTCAAGTCGCAGATTGAAGACACGACCAGCGATTACGACCGCGAGAAGCTTCAGGAACGTCTCGCGAAGCTCGCGGGCGGCGTTGCGGTTATCTCCGTCGGCGCGGCTACCGAAGTTGAGATGAAGGAACGCAAGCTGCGCATCGAAGACGCGCTCGCGGCCACACGCGCCGCCGTTGAAGAAGGAATCGTGCCGGGCGGCGGAGTTGCTTTGCTTAACGTCATCCCCGAAATCGCGGCTCTCCTTTCACAGTTTGAGGGCGACGCGAAGACGGGCGTACAGATTATCGTGCGCGCGCTTGAAGAACCTATCCGCCAGATAGCGCTCAACGCGGGCATCGACGGCAGCGTCATAGTCGATACCATCAAGCGTTCCGACAAGAAGGGCTTCGGCTTCGACGTTCTGAAGAACGAATACACCGACATGAGCGAGTCCGGTCTTATGGATCCGACGAAGGTGACGCGTTCCGCGCTGCAGAACGCCGCATCCATCGCGGCGATGGTTCTCACCACCGAGTCGCTCGTCACCGACCTGCCCGACAAGAACCCGCCTCCGCCTGCTGCGCCGGGCGGCGGGATGTACTAAACGCAACAAGAACAAGAGGGCGACCGGTTTGGTCGCCCTTAGTCAACTTGTAACTAGGAACAAGTATCACCAACAAAGATTAGCGACGTATGCATATTATCTGCACTGAAATTGGAAGGACTTCCACCATTTTTGTATGTACTAAGCCATACTTTGTCGTTTGCTTGGAGTAGTTTTTTGTCGTAAAATACCTGTCTTTCTTTCCCATTTAATTGATGCTCGATTTTTTCACTGCTTGACTGGTGATCAATCATCCAGTTAAGAGAAGGACCGCCATCTTGATATACATAGGTGGAGATAAAATTAAGCGAGTAACAACCATCTTTTGGAATTACATATTTATCAACACCACTTTCCGAGATAATGGTCATTCCTCCGGCTACGGTTTTATCGCCTAAAGCGACAGGATTATAAACGTTAACAGGTCCGGGTGAAGTACCCTGAGCAATGTAAGTCACTCCTATCGGTTCGCTTAAGGTTGACTCGCCGCCCGGTCCATTTCCACCGTTCCACCATGGGGGAGGTTCTGTTGGCCACTGACCGGGAGGTCCCTGCAACCCTCTTGGACCACGCCGCCCGCGGATGCCGTGTAAGCCACGCGGACCGCGCGTACCTGCGGGACCTGTGGGACCTGTGAGACCATCGCGCCCGTCACGTCCGTCACGTCCCGATTCACCGCGCTCGCCCGTACGACCTCTTTCACCGCGCTCACCCTGAAATCCTCTTTCGCCGCGCTCGCCTTGAGGTCCTTGCGGACCTGTCTCGCCCTGCGGACCCGTCTCGCCGTTTAAACCGTTAAGTCCGTTATTGCCGTTTATCCCGGCGGGACCCTGCGGACCTTGGGGACCCTGCGGACCTTGAGGGAATATGGGGTGTGGATGATGCGGGTGTTCGGGTCTGTCCGGAAATACCGGGCTTAAATCAGGGGTATAGTCGTTCCGTTGGTATTGCCGCTCGCCTATGTATCTGCATGGTTCGGTGCGCCTGTTCATAAGTGACATTATTATGTATACATACCTTTCTTTGTAATCAAGCAGAAACTACTTGTCTCTATACTATATGGAAGTTTGCGGCGGACGTTACACGATAAACAGGACATGTTTCCTGCCGTGCGCCGCCGCCGAGCCTACCATATGCCCCTTGGCGTTCTGCGGCCGCAGTAACACGAGGCGAGATAATTCCAATACGCGCACGCGCCGCAGTCGCAGCAGCAGATGAACGCCGACGGATTCGGGTTTGGGTTCGGATCGGGTCCGGGGTCGGTGCCGTCGTTGTCGCAGGGAGGTTCGGTGCGCGGAGCTTCCGCGCCGCAGTCCGCGTTGCTTGCCGTGCTTGCGCCGTGCCAGCGATTCGCGCCGACCTGCGGGTCGCCCGCCGCGACCGCTTGATTGCTGTAGGCGGAATTGTCGGGCGCGAACGTCAGCGCGTTCGTTCCCGTCAGCCTTGTGTCTGCGAACGCGGAATTGTTTGTCAGCGCGACGGGAGAACCGTTTCCGCTTGCGCCGAGGATTCTGTGTACGCCGTTCGATCCAGATATGCTGAGCCCGCCCGCGTAATTGTTTGATATAACGACGCTCGGCGACCAAGTGTCGCCGATTATTCCGCCCGCGAAATTCACGCCGAATCCGCCCGCTGAAATTGTGCCGCACGATGAGTTTCCGCTGACCGTTACGGTTCCGTTTTGGACTGCGCCGACGACGCCGCCCGCGGTATGAAGAGTAAGCGGATTTGTCCCCGCCGCGCTGATCGTTATTGAGCCGTAATTTTTATTGGATGATATTGTGATGCCGTCGTCCTCATATTCTTCGTCGGGTTCAACGGCGGCGGCGATTCCGCCCGCAATGATTGTCGAGCCGTCAAGCGCCGTTGCGGAATCGGAGGGGATCGATACAATATCCGCAAAGTTGATGTTCCCCGTAATTGCGCATGAGAAGCCGCAGCTTGAAACTATGCCGCCCGCAACGCCAAAACCCGTGAACACCCCCGGCGCAGGGTTCATAAACGCGGGCTTCACGGTTATTGCCGCGCTCGGCGCGTTCTGGCAATCCTCGATTGTGCTGTTGACGAGACTGCTGACGATGCCCGCGGGTCCGCCGACGCCCGTGATCGCGGCTTGGTTGACGCAGCTTCGTATAGTTGAGTTAGCCGCGACTCCCGCAATGCCGCCCGTGCTGCAGCCCGATTCCACCATTCCGTTGACGCTTCCGTATACGAAACAATCGGTGACCGTCGAGCCTTGCAAGTAACCCGCGATACCGCCGACGTTCATAATGGCGGCGTTTATGTTCGCGTGAACGGAACAAGCGGTTATGGCGGCGTTGTTCGCGGTCGTCATAAACCCGCCGTAAGCCAATGTGGTGAAATCGAAATTGCGCGTGAAGCTTACGTAGATTGTAAGCTTGTCAACGGATATGTTTTCCGAGCCGAGCAAGTCCGCGCTGCCGAATAACGGCGCGTCAAGCCCGCGAATCGAGTGACAATCGCCGTGCAGTGTAACGTTGTTAACCTCGAGTGAATTCCAGCCGCCCGCAACCGTTATATCGTTCGTCAGAGTAACGACGTCGCCGGAGACTATTGCCCGAAGCTGCGCTTCGGTTGTTATGTTGTAAGCAGCCATGCAGTCACGCTCCGCAAGTCATTTATGTTATCTGTATATATGTGTATGATAATCATTGAGTGAAGTGACAGCGCGGCTTAAGTATTGGTTGCGGTTGCGGGGCGGATGTGATATGATTCTGCGGACTGAATTGAGTAGAGGAATCATTTTGAAGCTTTCAAACCATCCGCTGGTGCAAACGTTCCTCGGGCTGCGCGGAAACCCGCGCGCCTGCGTTATAACCGAACCCATGTGGGGCTTGTCGATGAACCTTTGTATGCCGTACGCGTCGGTATACATGCTCGCGCTCGGCATGACGGACACGCAGGTGGGAATCGTTGCGTCCATATACATGTTCTCACAGATGTTCTTCGCGCTTATATCGGGCATGGTCGTTGACAAGATGGGCAGGCGGCTTTCGACCGCGGTGTTCGACTTCTTAGCGTGGAGCCTGCCATGTCTCATATGGATGAGCAGCCAAGGGTTCTGGTTCTTCGCCGTCGCCGCGCTGTTCAACGGAATGATGAAGATAACCACAGTGTCGTGGGATTGCCTGATGGTCGAAGACGCGCCGCCCGACAAGATAACGCATATATACACGTGGGTGATAATCTGCGGAAACCTGTCCGCGCTGTTCGCGCCGATCGCGTCTATATTGGTCTCGCGCCTGACGCTCATACCCGCGGTGCGCATACTCTACATAAACGCGTTCGTCATAATGACCGCCAAGCTGTTGATTCTCTACAAGCTCTCAACCGAGACGCGCGTCGGCGTTCAAAGGCGCGAAGCCGCGAAGGGCAGGTCGTGGAAGTCCATGCTGTCGGGATACGGCGAATCGTGGCGCGGCATCCGCAAATCAAACGGCACGTCGTTCGCGATAATTATCAGCGTTCTTGTAGAGATAGTGGGCATGATTTCGGTGACGTTCTGGCAGATAATCGCGTCGCGGCGCATAGGCTTGCCTGATTCGCTGCTGCCGATATTCCCGATGATAAAGAGCGTGATGTCTATAGCCTTCCTGTTTGGCGTGCTTGGCAGGATGAATCAGAAGAAACTTCGGCTTCCGCTGTTCGGCGGGTTCGGCTGCGGAATAATCGGCTGTCTGCTGCTTATCGCGGCGCCGGGAACGCGCGTGATGGGAATCGTCGTGCTGCTGCTGTCTCTTCTGTTTGAGTCGTTCGGAAACGCTACGCTGAACACGCTGCGCGAGTCGCTTGTCGCAATACACGTCCGCCCCGAAGACCGTTCGGGAATTATGGCGCTGCTGCAAACAATCGTAATGCTTGTATCGGTGCCGTTCGGGTATATCGGCGGCGTACTTTCCGATATATCAAAGCCGCTGCCGTTCGTGCTTTCCATCGGACTGCTTGTCGCGGGGCTTGCGCTGACAGCGTTTGTCTATCGTGACGAACCCTTGCAAAATTAACGGTTCGCGTGTAGAATGACTGATGAAAACTGCAGGGGCGACCGCCTCGACCGCCCGCGGTTATTCACAGAGGTGAGTATGGCGAAAGATAAGACACACACGATAGTCATCGACGCGATGGGCGGCGACTATGCGCCGGAGATACCTGTCCGCGCCGCGTTAGCCGCGCTGAAAGAGTGGTCGGACATTGCCATAACGCTGGTTGGCCGTGCGGACAAACTGAATCCGCTTCTTTCTCCGAACCCGAGAATTACCGTTGTCAACGCTTCCGACGTTATAACGAACGACGAATCGCCCGTGATGGCACTTCGCAGGAAGCCTGACGCTTCGCTTTCCGTCGCGTTAAAGCTTCTTCGCGAAGGACAGGCGGACGCGCTTGTTTCCGCAGGTTCGACAGGCGCGGTTATGGCGGGCGCGATGTTCAAGGTTGAGCGCATTGAAGGTGTTGCGCGTCCCGCGCTGGCCGTTCTGATTCCGACGCTCGGCACGCCGTGCCTTCTGCTGGACGCGGGCGCGAACGCGGATATCACGCCCGATATTCTGCAAAGCTTCGCTGTGATGGGCGACGTCTACGCAAAGAATGTTATGGGCATAAAAGAGCCGCGCGTTGCGTTGGTGAATATCGGCGAGGAAGCGGAGAAGGGCAGCAATCTCACCAAAGAGGCGCACAAGCTGCTCGCGGCGGTTGGTCAGCCCTTCCGCTTTGTCGGTAATGTGGAAGGGCGCGGCATTCCGCTTGGCGAGTGCGACGTCGCCGTGTGCGACGGATTCACAGGCAACGTCTTCCTCAAAACAATGGAAGGCGTGAGCAAGGCGATATTCACGAAGCTTAAGACCGGTCTTTCATCGTCATTCAAGGGAAAGCTCGGCGGACTTCTCGCGCAGGACACCTTCCGCGGGCTTAAGAAAGAACTCTCGCCTGACGAAGTCGGCGGCGCGCTTATGCTCGGCGTGAACCGCGTCGTGGTGAAGGCGCACGGCAACAGCAATGAACGCGCGTACCTTAACGCGATAAAGCAAGCTTACAATATGGAAAAGGCGCAGGTTGTAGGAAAGATAACCGACGCTATGCCGAAAGCGCAAACATTGTAGGGGCGATTTCCAATCGCCGAACCTAAGTTATCCCGCGGTTACGATGATACATTCATAATAAATATAAGGGGATTTAATATGTCAGCATTCGATCAAGTAGCTCAACTAATAAGCCGGCAGCTCAAAATCGACGCGTCCAAGGTAGCGCTCGAGTCCCGCCTCCTGGAGGATCTTCACGCGGACAGCGCGAACGTTATGATGCTCATCATGGACTTGGAAGACGCTTGCGGCGTCATGATGGAAGACGAAGCGCTGATGCAGATGCGCACGGTCGGCGACATAGTCAACTACATCGAGAAGAACACTAATAAGTAATGGACGGCTCGGATTCCGTTGAAGCGGAAGGAACGCTTGCGCGTTCCCCGGATGAACCACCCCGACAAAACTGCGGTTTTGTCGGGGACCCCAGTTCGCGTACGCAGGACAACTGCGGTTGCCCCGCAACACGCGCCGGAACGGAAAGTATCGCCGCGTCGTTCGGTATAACAGGCGTAGACCCGCATATGCTCATCACCGCGCTCACCCACTCGACTGCCGCGCTCGCGCTTGGCGTGCCAAGCTTCCAGCGGCTGGAGTTTCTGGGAGACGCGGTGCTTGAGCTTTGCGTTACGCGCGCGCTGTACGATAAGTTCCCCGACTTGCAGGAGGGCGCGCTCACACTCATGCGCATTGCGTATGTGCGCCGAAGCTCTCTTGCCGAGGCCGCGGGGAAACTTCATATGGAGCGCTACATCAGGGTTGCGAAGGCGGAGAAGTATATTGTCGAGCCTGACAACCCCAAAGTGATGGCGGATTCGCTTGAAGCCGTGATTGCGGCAGTCTATCTGTCCAAAGGGTTGGACGCCGCGGATTCGTTCATAAAACGTCTGTTCCGAGGGTTTGAGAACGCGGAGGAATTCGCGGATATACCTTTGAAGCAGGCCGAGCATACAATCCTAAGCGGTCCGCAGCCCGCCTCCGATTCAAGCTTCAACTGGAAAAGCGCGCTCCAGGAACTTGTTCTGCATAACGGGGGAATCGCGCCGACATATGAATTGATAGACAAGAAAGGTCCGACGCACAAACCGTTGTTCGTGGTAGTCTGCCGTATCGGACGAACCGTCGCGGGACACGGCAAAGGAAACAATAAAAAGCAAGCGGAACAGGCGGCCGCCCGCGAAGCTTTCCTGATGCAATCCAAAAAACATACGGAAAAGCAAACAAAAGAAGAATGAAGTTTTTAGGATGTAGACAAAGACCTTGAGTATGAAGCTGAAAAGGCTTGAGATAATCGGCTTTAAGTCCTTCGCCGATAAGACGGAGCTTCTTGTGGGTTCCGGCATAACAGGCGTCGTCGGGCCCAACGGCAGCGGCAAGTCGAACATATCGGACGCCGTACGCTGGGTTTTGGGCGAAACCAGCGCGAGACAGCTTCGCGGCGCGTCTATGGCGGACGTCATCTTTAACGGCTCGCAGAAGAGGAAGCCGCTGCCGTGGTGCGAAGTCACAGTTGTTCTGGATAACGAGGATGGAACTCTTCCGATAGAAACCTCCGAGGTTGCGCTGACAAGGCGCGTCTACCGCGACGGCGTGAGCGAAGCGATGCTCGGCCGCGCTCCGTGCCGCATGAAGGACATAACGCAGCTTCTGCGCGACACGGGCTTGGGGCGTGAGGGCTACGCCATAATCGGGCAGGGGCGAGTGGACGAAATCCTTTCCGCAAAGCCCGAGGAGCGCCGCAGAGCCTTTGAGGAAGCGGCGGGGATAATCACGTTCCGCGAGCGCAAAGAGGAAGCCGCAAAAAGGTTGGAAGATACGCAGCATAATATCGAGCGCATTAACGATATAGTCTTCGCGCTTGACGAGCAGCTTATGGAGCTTGAGGCGCAGTCGCGCGTCGCCAAAGAATATGTCGCGGTTCATTCGCGCTTGCGCGGTCTGGAGCTTCTTCAGTTTGTGCGCGAGGAGGACAAGCGCGCTTCGCAGATAAAGCAGTTCTCCTCAAACAATCAGCAGACCGTCGCGCTGATTGAAAACTTGCGACTGGAGATGCAGTCTCTTTCCGACAAGAAGGAAACTGTGAGCGCGGGGCTTGGCGATTCCGAAGCGCGGCTGGAATTGATGCAAGCCGACCGAATCGAAGCCGCGCGGGCGCAGGAGCGTCTCGCGGGCGAGCTTGCGCGCGTTACGCTTTCCATCGAGCATGAGAAGGGCGAAGAAGCCCGCGCGGAGAGTTTGGGCGTTGAGCTTGAGCGGCGCGTAACCGAGCTTGAGGACAGCAAGAACGCTCTTGCGGAATCTTCAGACGTCATCGCGGCTCTTCTGCGAGACTTTCAGACAAAGCGCGAAGAGACGGCGGCGGAAGCGGAGCGGCTTCGCGAGGAAGAGAACAAGCGTGCAGGCGAGCTGGAGGAACACAAGACAAAGACGCTTGAAGCCTTAAACCGCCTGTCAGAAAGCAAGACGCGCGGCGCAAGGCTCAGCGCAATGCGTGAGACGCTTGAAGCGCACATTCTGGAGCTTGAGGCAAGCCTTGAGGAATGCCAAAGCAGGTCCGCAAGGTTCGAGCTTGACATAAAGCAAGCGGAAGCGGAAACAAAAGCCGCGGAGGAGCGGTTCGCCCGCATTGCGGAGAAGAAGAGCGACATTCAGGGCGACATAAGCAACGCAGAGCGCAATCTCGCGGTGATTCGCCGCGCGTCGCAGGAACACTTCATGAGCATCAAGGCTGCGGAGACGCGCCTTACTATGCTGCGCGAGCTTCGCGATTCCTACGAAGGCTACCAGAACGCGGTTCGCGCGGTTCTTCGTATGCGCGGCAAGGCGGGCAGCGGCGTGATAGGCGCGGTGGCGGATATAATGGATGTGCCCGAACACCTTGAAGCCGCGCTTGAAACCGTTTTGGGCGGCGCGCTGCAAAATATCGTGGTCGAGGACGAGAACGCGGCGAAGCGGCTCATCGAGTATCTCAGGCAGAACAGGCTCGGGCGCGCGACGTTTCTTCCGCTGACGACGGTGAGCGGAAGAACGCTTTCCAATATGGAGCGCGGCGTGCTGAACCTGCCGGGCTGCGTCGGCGTCGCGGCGGAGCTGGTTCGGTTTGATAAGCGGTATCAGAATATCGTGGATTCGCTTCTGGGACGCACGGTCGTGGCGGACGATATGGACGCGGGGCTTGCCATTATGCGGCAGGGCCGCTTCTCGTTCCGCACGGTTACGCTGCTCGGGGACGTGCTGAACCAGGGCGGCTCGATGACGGGCGGAAGCGCGCAGGGCAAGAGCGCAAACCTTCTCTCGCGCTCGCGCGAGCTTGAGCGTCAGCAAAAGCAGTATGAAGAGCTTCAGCTTCGCGCGGTCGATATAAAGAAGGAAGAACCCGCTAAAATCCTTGAGATCAACGAGCTGCGCCGCCTTCTTGAGGAACACGGCACGCTTTTGCGCGCGGAAGAGATCGCCATGGCGGAAGCCGCGATGCGCAAGTTAAACGCCGTTCACGCGCTTGAGAACGGCAAGGCGCAGGCTTCCGATATTCTGGAAAAGCTTGCCCGCGAGCGCGAAACGCTGGTCGACGTTCTGGAACAGCAGAGCGCGGGCGTAAAGGTCGCGGAGACGGACGAGGACCCTCAGGCGCTTCAGCTCCTCACGCCAATCCTGATAAAGAAGCGCGACGACGCGCGTCTCGCGGCAGAAGCGGCGGCGGATAAGCTTACGGGAATCCGCATAGAACTCTCTTCCCGCGAGAAGGAGCTGGGCGAAGCGCGGCGCAATATCGAGCGATTGACCGCCGACGCCGCGCGTTACTCAAACGAGCGCAAGGCGCTTGATGCGCAGGTAATATCTGCAAAAAATAAACTGTCGGAATATTCTTCCGAACAGAAAGCGATAAAGCTTTCGCTTCTGATATGCGAGGAGAATGAAACTAAGCTCACAAGCGAACTTGAAGCCCTCTTCGCAAGCGTGAAGGAAGCGCGGCATATGCTTTCCGAAATAGCTGTGTCGGAGTCCGCGAAGCGCATGGAGATTGCGGATTTGACGGAGCGTTCGCACAAGTTTGAGATGAGCGTCGCGCGCCTCGATGAAGAACGAAAGGCCGCCGCGGACCGCATCTGGAACTCCTACGAACTGACATACGCGGGCGCAGGCGATATGATTAAGGACTTGCCCGAAACTCCCGTTCGCGAGACTGAACGGCTTATCGACGAGTTGAAGGAGCAGATTCGCGCGATGGGCAGCGTCAACGTCGGCGCGCTGGAACTGTATCAGCAGACCAAAGAGAAGCGCGACGAGCTGGACAGGCAGCGAAGCGACCTCGACCGCGCCAAGGCGGACCTCGAGACGCTGACTGAACAACTGATTGTTCACATGAAGCGGCAGTTTGTCGAGCAGATGAAGAAGCTGAACAGTTTCTTTTCCGACACGTTCAGGGAGCTGTTCGGCGGCGGCGCGGCTTCGTTGGTGTTGCAGGATGAAGCAAACGCGCTGGAGTGCGGGATCGACGTGTTGGTGACGCCGCCCGGCAAGCGTCAGCAGATGTTATCGCTTCTCTCGGGCGGCGAGCGCGCGCTGACCGCGATCGCGATTCTGCTCGCCATGCTGAAACTCAAACCGTCGCCGTTCTGCGTTCTCGATGAAATCGATTCCGCGCTTGACGAAGCGAACGTGGTCGGTTTCGCCAAGGCGCTGCAGCGTTTCGCGGCGGATACGCAGTTCATCGTTCTGACACACAGGAAGGGAACGATGGAGCGGTGCGAGGCGTTGTTCGGCGTTACGATGGCGGAACGCGGCGTGTCGAAGGTTATAAGCGTATCTATGTCAGGCGTGGCTGAATACGCGAGGGAAAACGCGGGGTAACAGCCGAACCCGAGGAGGATTATATGGAAGAAAAGCGTTCATTGTTTGGAAAGTTCTTTAATAAATTAGGCCGTTCGCGGCAGAACGTGGCGGATAAGGTTGACGAGCTTGTCGCAGTCACAAAGGTTATAGACGACCAATTCTACGAGGATTTAACCGATATACTCGTGCTGGCGGACGTCGGTCTCGCGCTGTCGGAAGAGATTGTCGCAAGCCTTAGGGCCATGGTGAAGAAGGAGCGCGTGACAAGCGCGGAGGAAGCGCGGAAGCTTCTGAAGAAGATTATTAAGGGACAGATAGACATAAAGCGTCCGATACTTAAGTGGCCGATGGTTATGCTCGTCGTCGGCGTGAACGGAGTCGGGAAGACCACGACGATCGGCAAGCTCGCCGCAAGGTTCAAAGCGGTAAACCACTCCGTAATGCTGTGCGCGGCGGATACGTTCCGCGCCGCCGCCGCGGAGCAGCTCACGATATGGGCGCAGCGGGCTGGCGTACCTATTGTGAAGCATAAGGAGGGCGCGGACCCCGCGGCGGTGGTGTTCGACGGAATCACATCCGCTAAGGCGAACGACGCGGAGCTTCTTATCGTGGACACTGCGGGACGCTTGCACAACAAGACGCAGCTCATGGAGGAGCTTTCCAAGATAAGAAAGATTATCGGGCGCGAGTACGCGGAAGCGGACATCCGCACTCTGCTCGTTCTGGACGCAACCACGGGGCAGAACGGTCTCAATCAGGCGAAAAGCTTCCTTGAAGCGTCGGAAGTGAACGGCATTGTTCTGACGAAGCTTGACGGAACTGCGAAGGGCGGCATCATAATCGCGATCCAGAAGGCGTTGAACCTGCCCGTTTGGTATGTAGGCGTAGGGGAAGGCTTGGACGACCTTGAACCCTTCGACGCGGAAGCGTTCGTCGACGCTATATTCTAACGGGGTATCGATATGATTAACATTGCGATAGACGGTCCCGCGGGCGCCGGCAAATCCTGCGCGGCGAAGCTTGTGGCGGAGCGAATTGGCGCGCTGTATCTTGACACGGGCGCGATGTACAGGGCGTTCGCGCTGGCGATGATAAGGCGCGGCGCGGATTTGACAAACGCGGAAGCCGCCGCCGAGCTTGTCGGCAAGGTTGATATAGACGTTGGAATAAGCGGCGGAACTCAGCATACTTTTATTAATGGCGAAGACGTGACCGACGAACTGCGTTCCGTCGAGGTTTCCGCGGGAGCGTCCGCCGCGGGGCTAGTTCCCGAGGTGCGCGAATACATGCAGGCGAAACAGCGCGAGATTGCGGGAACGTACGACGTTGTGCTTGACGGCCGCGACATCGGCACGAAGGTCCTGCCGAATACGCCGCACAAGTTCTTCCTGACCGCGTCGGCAGAGGTGCGAGCAAAGCGCAGATTCGACGAGATGCACAAGGAAAACCGTCCGCCGTTCGACGAGGTTTTGTCCGCGATAATCGCGCGCGACGAGCAGGACATGAACCGCGCGGCGGACCCATTGCGCCCCGCGAGCGACGCTATTATAATTGATACGTCGGATATGACGCTGAACGAGGTTGTACACACTATATTAGAGTCTGTTATCAGTGTGGGTCGGTAGGTCAGTATGAAGGATAGAGATTTGGTTCGGGGAAACTACACGGTGAAAGGGTCGTGGCTGTATAAGTTCGGCAGGTCAGTCGCTTGGATTTTATGCCATTTTCTCTATAATATTGTGTATGAAGGGCTTGAGAATGTTCCGCGCGATACCAATTACATAATGCTCTCGAATCACATAAACGCGTGGGATCCGATTCTTATAGCCATTAAGGTGCGCGACCGCGCTTTTCATTTCCTGGCGAAGGAAAGCTTGTTCGCAAATCCGTTTTTTGCCAAGGTGCTGCGGAAGGTGCATATGCTGAAGGTTGCGCGCGACGGCGGAAGCAACCTCTCCACGATGCGCAAGTCGCTCGGAGTGCTTCGCGCGGGCGGCACTATAGGGATATTCCCCGAGGGTCACAGGGTCTACACGGGCAAGATGGAAAACTTCCAGTCCGGCATAGCGATGCTGGTTATGAATACCGACGTTCCGCTGCTGCCGGTATATATTCAAGGCGATTACGGGTTCCGCAAGACCGTTCGCGTACGCTTCGGCAAAACGCTTATGCTGAAGGATTTGCGCGCGCTGCCGAAGGATTCCGTCACGATGGGCAGAATAGATGAAAGACTGCTGAACGTCGTTGAACATCTGGCGGTTGGGGAACACTAATAATTGAAAAGGGTCATGTAAAGTTTCACGCGAATTCAGGTGAAACTTTTATTTGCCTGTTGTCCGCGTCTCGACAAATCGATAGAGTTGTACTAAAATATACAATGTGAATATTCGCGGAATCACAATCATGATTACGATTAAGTGAGAATAATTATTATGACGTTAGATGAATTTTTGGGTAATATAAAATCAACCATGCAAGATAAGGCGATGCTTGACCCGGGGTATGTTCCCGCGGAACTGTTCCTGCGCGAATACGAGAAGCTTGTCGACCAATCCGCTATGGCTGCGGGTATCGCGGTGGAGCGCGAGAACGGGCTGGTTTCGTCGTACAAGCTGGATATCTCAAGCTATCGCGAGCATGATGAAGTTACCGCGTATCTCATTGAGCGGATTGTGAAGACTCTTCTTTGGACATACGGCGGGTATAAGATTTATCTCGCCGTGCCGCAAAAGTTCGCGCCGTCGATCGTCGGCGCGTACAAGCCAAACGGCGCGCGAGCGTTCGACGCGAAGTTCATGTCGCGCGTATATGAGAAGCCTTTCGAGGTAACACTCATAGGAATAGCGGAGCTGCCGGGCGACACGCAGAGCGGCAGTTCGGTAGGGCGGCATCTTGACGGATGCAGAATCGGTTTTGACGCGGGCGGAAGCGACCGCAAGGTTTCCGCCGTTCTAAACGGCGCCGTTGTGTTCAGCGAGGAGGTTGTGTGGCATCCCAAAACCGCCGCCGACCCCGCGTATCATTACAAGGGAATCGTCGACGCGTTCCATGCGGCGGCGCAGCGTTTGCCGCGCGTTGACGCTATAGGCGTAAGCTCGGCGGGAATATATGTCGCGAACCGCACGATGGTGGCGTCGCTGTTCCTCAAAGTTCCCGAGGATGAATTCAACAAGCACGTCAAGGATATTTACATCCGCGCGGCGAAGGAAATAGGCGACGTTCCGCTTCAGGTCGTGAACGACGGCGACGTTACCGCGCTCGCGGGCGCGATGGATTTACACGTGGACGGCGTGCTCGGCATCGCGATGGGAACGAGCGAAGCCGGCGGATACGTCGATATAGAAGGCAACATAACGGGCTGGCTCAACGAGCTGGCGTTCGTTCCGTGCGATATGAACCCCGAAGCTATGCGCGACGAATGGTCCGGCGACACGGGCTGCGGCGTGAAGTATTTCTCGCAGGACGCTGTGGCGAAGCTCGCGCCCGCGGCGGGAATAGAGCTTGACCCCGCGATGACCCCCGCGGAGAAGCTGAAGGTCGTTCAGGATCTTGCGGAAGACGGACACGAAGGCGCGCTTGATATCTTCAGGACTATAGGCGCATACCTCGGACACACGCTCGCGTGGTACGCAAGGTTCTACGAGTTCTACCACGTGCTGATACTCGGCCGCGTTACCTCCGGCATAGGCGGCTTCCACATACAGAATTGCGCCAGAGAAGCGCTGCTTAACAGCTATCCCGACTTGGCGGCGAAGGTTACGCTGCATCTGCCCGAGGAATCAAGCAGGCGCGTAGGACAGTCTATCGCCGCGGCATCCCTTCCGGAGATTGCCGGGGTATGAGCAAGATATTCATCGACCCCGCCATGCCGCGCAAGCTCACATGCATTGTTTCCGACATGGACGGTACGATTCTTCCGCCAACGTTCCGCTTGTCCGAAAGAACGATCGCGGCGTTCAAGCGCGCGCAGTCGCTGGGCATAAAGACGATCCTCGCGTCAGGCAGAAGCGGAGCGTCCATGCGCCCGTACTGGGAGCAGCTTGGCGGCGGCAACCAATATATAGGAAGCAACGGCGCGCAGACGTTCGACGGCGCGGGAAACCTTATGCACGAGGAAACCATCGAAGTTGATACGGCGCGCGAGATTATCCGCTATTTGCGCGCGGAAAACGTCTACTGTCAGACATACTACGATGAACGCTTCTACCATGAATCCAAGGATAACCCCATGCCCGAACGCTATGAGCAGACCACGGGGCTGCGAGGCGTTCACGTTCCCGACCTTGAAAAGTATATAGACAGGCCTGTGGTTAAGATTCTCGGAATCGATTATCCCGAGCATGTGGTTTCGATGATGAACACGCTGGCGAAGAAGTATCGCGGTAAGCTGAACGTTTCCATTTCCGACCCGCACTTCCTTGAAATTGCGCCGATTAACGCGACAAAGGGGAAGGCGATGGCGAAGCTTGCCGAGATTATCGGTGTGGAACGCGAACACACATTGGCGCTCGGCGACTCGCTTAACGACCTGCCGATGCTCAAGTGGGCGGGAATGAGCTGCGCGGTCGGCTCGTGTCACGCGGACGTTCGTTCCGTATGCGCGTGGAACGCGGGCGAGTGCGCGGAAGACGGCGCGGCTGTACTGATTGAAACACTGCTGGATGAAGGGTTTGGACCCAAATGATTTACGCGGAAGACTTTGTTAAATCGCTTAACCTCACAATCCTTGTTCCGTCCGGCAAGAAGGGCTGGGACTTAAAGGCGACCGACATGAACCGCCCCGGTATGCAGCTCGCGGGCTTCTATGAATATTTCCCGCACGACGGACCGCAGGTTATCGGCAAGGTTGAGATGAGATACCTCGATACGCTCACTTCCGCCGTGCGCCGTCAGCGCCTTGAGAAGTTCATGTCGTACGACATACCTTGCATAATAATCTCTCGCGGAATGCGCTGTCCGCAGGACTTGGAAGAGATGGCGAAAAAGCGCGATATCGGCGTGTATCAGTCTCAGCTCACCACAATGCGTTTCGTCTCCAACGCGATACTCTATCTCAACGCGCAGCTTGCGCCGCGCCAAACGCTGCACGGCGTTCTGGTGAACGTGTACGGCGTAGGCATTCTGCTGACGGGCGAAAGCGGCGTCGGCAAGAGCGAGTCCGCGCTGGAGCTTGTGAAGCGCGGGCATCAGCTTGTGGCGGACGACGTCGTCGACGTGCGCAAGGTTACGGAACACAGGCTTGTCGGGGAAGCGCCTGAGATTGTGCGCCACTTCATGGAGATTCGCGGGATAGGCATAATCGATATCCGCGCGATGTACGGCATAGGCTCAGTCATCTTAAGCAAGACCGTAGACTTGGTTATAAACCTTGAGACATGGGTGAAGGACCGCGCGTATGACAGGCTGGGTCTGACGGAAGAACACACGACAATCATGGGCGTAATCGTTCCGTATATGCTGATTCCCGTTCAGCCGGGGCGCAACCTCGCCATAGTAATAGAGGTTGCGGCGCGCAACTTCACCCTTAAGCGCACGGGCTACAACGCCGCCGTCGAACTCGATAAGCGTTTGGTTTCCCTTTCCGCCGTAAAGGCCGAAGACGAATATGTAGACTGACCTGATTATCTTTTGTGGGGAATTATTATGAAGCACTACGTCGGTATCGACCTTGGCGCGACAAGCATAAAGGTTGGCGTTGTTACGGAAGACGGAAAGATAATCGCGCGCGCGGAGAATCCGACGCTTGCGGACCGTCCGTGGCAGCCTGTTGTTGAAGATATCGCGAAGACGGCGTTCCAAGCCGTCGCGAACGCGGAGCTTTCCGTATCGGACATAGAAGCGTTCGGTATGGGCGTTCCCGGCATCTGTGTCGACGGCGTCATTCCGTTCTGCACGAACCTTCACTGGCACAACGTGCCTATCAACGAGGCGTGGTCGAAATACACAGATAAGCCGCTCTTCGTTGACAACGACGCGAACTGCGCCGCGCTTGCGGAAGCCATCGCGGGCGTCAGCGCGGGCGTTCCCGACAGCGTGTTCCTCACGCTGGGCACGGGGCTCGGCAGCGGAATCATCATCGAGGGCAAGCTGCGCAGCGGCGGTCACGGCGTCGGCGGCGAATTGGGACACATCATCGTGCAGATTGACGGCATACCATGCACTTGCGGAAAGCGCGGCTGTCTTGAGCGCTACACTTCCGCGACCGCGCTCATCCGCCTGGGAGTGGAAGCGATGGCGGACGGCACTGATACCGCGTTACATACCGCGACCGAAGGCGACCCGTCGCGCATGACGGCGAAGATTATCGTCGACGCGGCTAAGGCCGGCGACAGAGTGGCGGTTCAAGTGTTTGAGAAGTATACGGAATATCTCGCAATCGGCATCAACAATATCATTAGCTTCATCGATCCCGATATGATTGTGCTTGGCGGCGGAGTGTCGCGCGCGGGGCAGTTTCTGCTTGACAAAGTGAATGAGAAGCTGCCGAAGTATATCTTCTTCAAGGGGCTTCCGCACGCAAAGGTTATGCTTGCGCGTCTCGGCAATGAAGCGGGGATAATCGGGGCGGCTCTGCTTGGCGAACACTGAGCCTATGAAATTGAAGCGCAGCCTTGAGGAGATGGGTATTCCCGTCTCCCTTGACTTATGCGGCAAACTCATTCTGTATATGGAACTGCTGCGCGAAGCGAACAAGTCTGTCAACCTCACGCGCGATATAGACGCGCCTGACGCGGCGGAACGAATCATACTTGACTCGCTCGCCCCGCTTGCGTTCGGCGGGCTGATACCGCAGAGCGCGGTCGCCGCGGATATAGGCAGCGGCGCGGGTTTGCCCGGTGTTCCGCTTGCGATTGCGCGGGACGATATCGACTGCCGTATGGTTGAGTCAATCCAAAAGAAGTGCGCGTTTATTCGTGGCGCGGCGAGCAGGCTTGAGCTGCGCTGCGGTATTTTCAATATGCGCGCGGAAGAATACTCCGCCGCGAATCGCGCGAGCGCGGACGTGTGCGTCTGCCGCGCCGTATCGTCGCTGCCGACGATTCTTGAGTACGCCTCGCCGATGCTCAAGGTCGGCGGCAAACTTATAGCGTACAAGGCGCAAACGGCGGAAGAAGAGATATGCGCGTCGGAAAGCGCTCTGCGGAAACTTTGCATGAGAATCACTTCCGTTCTTGACATAAGCATACCGAACACAGATTGGCGGCATAAGCTTATCGTTGCGGAACAGGTTCGTGAGTGTCCGCAAATATATCCCAGACGCGCGGGGCTTGCGGAACGGAAGCCGCTGTAATGACAGCTTTGCGCAAAACTAATGCGCCGTCGGTAAAGCGAATGCTGCGGAACGCGTCCGCGTTGATTCCGCGGCAGTTTATTGCTGCGCGGCCGCTGCTTTGCGTATCTGTAATATTCATTGCGGGAACGGCAATCGGGGCGACGCTCAATTTCAGTTTCCTGTATTATTTGCCGCCGCTTATCTTTGCGTCGCTGATTATACTGATAAAGAACAAAACCGCGAGAAAGGCATTCTGTCCGTTTCTTTCGCTTTCATTTGTGTTTTGTTTTGCAATTGCGCTTTCGAGTATGCGGCTGACTCCGTATGCCGACCTTCCCTCGGAAGCGACATATCAAATAACCGCGGCGGTTTCCACGGCGGCGTCCGTCAGGCAGGACGGCGCGGCGCGCTTTGAAGTTAGCGACATGCGGCTTCTGCATGGAAGGAATTGGGTTCGGATAAGCGGAATCGGTTACGTTAAGGCGGAGAGCTCGAGCGCGTTCAAGTTTCTGCCGGGCGATATCATCGAATTCTCCGCGCGGGTTCTGCTGCCGAACGCGCAGGCGAACCCCGGCGGGTTTGATTCCGTAAAGTGGGCGAAGTCCAACGGCTACGCGTTCACGCTTCTGTCGAGCGGAAGAGTTGAGAAGACAGATTATCGGTTCAGTTTAATGCGCGTGTTTGCGTCAGTCGGAAACACTGTCGGCGACAGGATAGACCGAGTGTTCGCGGAAGGCGCGCCGATAGTCAAGGCGCTGCTCATCGGCGACAGGTCGGAAATGGACGCGGCGACGAACGGCGACTTCGCCAAAACGGGAATCATACACTTGCTTGCGGTGTCGGGTCTTCACGTGGGCTTCATCTATCTCATGCTGAACAAACTGTTGGGATTTTTGCACCTGCCGCCGAAGGCGCGGTTTGCGGCGCTTGCGGTTCTGCTTGCGGCATACGCGTGTCTCACCGCGCTAACACCGTCGGTCGTCCGCGCGTCGATTATGCTGCTGTATACGTCATATGCGACCGTCGTTCGCAAGAAGCCCGACCCGTTTACCTCGCTCGCGTTTACCGCCGCCGTAATTCTGTTGTTCAGACCCGGCGACATACTGAGCGCGAGTTTTCTTCTTTCGTTCGGGTGTATGCTGGGCATATTCATGCTGAACAAACCGATGTTGAAACTGACAAAGAAACTGAAACTGCCGCGCTTTATCGGAAGCTCCGTCTCGTTCAGCATATCCGCGCAGCTTGGCGCGCTCGCGCCTTGCGCCGTAACGTTCGGATATATTTCCCCGATCGGAATCATTGCAAACATGTTCGCAATCCCGCTCGCCGCTTGCTTGTTCTACATATCCGTTCCGCTGCTGATATTGGATGTGTTCCTGCACGACGTTGCCGTCGTTCTTGCGCACGTTCCGCGCTTCATCATAGAAATACTGAAGGTAATCGCAAGCTTGGGTTCATCGGCGGGCTTGATTGTGCGCATACCCAAAGCGCTGCCGTTCATAATGATAGCCGCAATATACGCGGTGATATGTCTGTTCTCCGAAATAATACAGATGAAGATAAAGTGGAAGGCGCTGCTCGCGTCCGCGCTTTTGGCGGCTGGAATCTTCTTCACCGCGTATCCGCTGTATCAGCCGCGCTTCGTCCAGCTTGCGGTGGGGCAGGCGTTGGCTGGCGTATTGCATAACGGCGGCGGAACGGTCGTTTATGACACGGGCGGCGACGGACAGGAACTCATCGACTACCTGTTGTATACCGGAAACGACGTGGACCAACTCATCATCAGTCACGGACATATGGACCACTGCGGGGGTCTCGCCAATCTGCTGGATTCGGTCGTCCGCGTGAAACATATATACATCACGTCAGGCGTGGGGCGGGACACCGAACCGATGTATGACGAAGCGCTCGCGAAAGCGCGCGCTATCGGCATTCCCGTTGACACGCTTTCCGCGGGCGACATCTTGCGGACCAACTGCGGCAACCTTACAATCCTTTCGCCGCCGCCTAACACTATGTCGAAGAACGCGAACGACACGTCTGTTGTCGCAAGCGTGACAATCAACGGGCACACGCTTCTGCAGACGGGCGACATCGCGGGAACCGTTCCGCTTGAAGGCGTTGACTGTGATATATTGTCCGTTGCGCACCACGGCAGCGGGTCGTCAACGAGCCTTAAATTCCTCAAAGCGGCTTCGCCCGAGATTGCAGTCATCTCGTGCGGCGCAAACAACGCGTCTCTTCCGCATCCCACGACGATAGAGAGACTTAACGTGTCGGGCGTTCCGTATCTGCGGACGGATGAGACAGGCGCGGTTATAATTCAACTGAAAAAAGGCGGCTATACTGTAACCGCTTGGAAGAAATAACAGCATTCATCAGGTTGCCGGCAAACGATTTTTTTGTATACCTGCGGGCGAGCCGGGGGCTCGCCCCTACAGATTTTATCACACCTTCCCGATTGAACATAAACAAACATTTGTAGGGGCGACCGCCTCGGTCGCCCGCCCTTTACAACACCGCCGGACTTTGTCGGCAGTGGATTCATTTTTACTTCATCGCCGCGTCAATCGCACCCGCAAGGTGCGGCATCGCGGCAAGCGCTTCCTCCAGCGTGTTGTTCGTGTTGCCGACCTCGATGAGAATCGCTCCCGTTGAAACGTGCTGGTTGTAGCGGTTGGTGTTAGCTATATTAACGCCGTCGCTGAACGTAGGTTCAACAAGGTTGATCGCGTCGGAAATGTTGTCCGCAAGCGCTTTGTTCTTCTGCCAGTCAGGTTTGACGGAATAACCTTCGCCCTTGCCTATCAGCATCATTATGCGCGCCGCGTTTATGCCGTTCACCGTGACGTAGTTCGTCTTGTGCCTGCCGTTTGGAGTGTCGCGGTGCAAGTCTAAATACAGATCGAATGTTTCGCCGCGCTCCGTGTATGACTGGATGGTCTGGAGCGAGCGGGTGTACGCCGTGTCAAAGTTCGGCGGGCAATGGTTCGTGGTATCGTGCACGACTTCCATTCCGTATTCGAGCGTGAGGATTTCAGCCAGCTTCGCGCCGACCGCCACGACGTTTCTGTCGCCGTTCCTTGTGTAGTACTTGCCGTGCGGCGCGTATGCCATGACCGCGGTCGCGGTATACGCTTCCTCGGTGTGAGTGTGATATATGAGCACTCGAAGCTTGTCGGTGCGTTCACGCTCGACAATGTCAATCTTTACTTCGGTTATGGGCTTTATCTCGACGTCTTCGACATAAGCTGTTTCAATTACAATAGGCTTGGGAGTCGGCGCGGGCTCGAGCATGTTTATCTCAACATAGTACGGGGCTTCGACAGACACGCCGAAGTTGATTATCGGCGCTTGCTCGGTCGTGTCCTGCTGAACGGACGCGGGTATTTCGATATTCCGCGCCGCGTCGTCGAATGTTATATCCGCAACCGAAATGCCGCCGCCGTCTATCCGCGAACGAACCAGGCGCATCGCGTCTTCCTTATAGATGAATGAGAGAACGGCGACAGCGCAGATCGCCGCAGATAATATAAGCCGAATCAAGTCGGACTTTGTGAGCTTGTAGCGATCCATGCGGCACCTCAAAAAATTCAGGAAAGAATTCGGAAAAATGAGTATACACAACTCTATATGTATATGCGGAACAGGCGTGATAAATTCTTGATATTTACAATCCTTATTTACAATTCTTTCCCGCATGGCTATAATTGATGAATATTGATTAAGGGGGACTTTCCGGTGAGCGAGGATGTGCGCGGCGTAATCGTGTTGAACTTCGGCGGACAGTATTGCCAATTAATCGCGCGCAGGGTGCGCGAAGTGAAGGTGTTCTGCGAGGTTCTGCCATGCTCGGCGAGCGTCGAGGAGATAAAGCGGAAGAATCCGCTCGCGCTTATACTTTCGGGAAGCCCCGCTTCGGTTACGGCGGAAGGCGCGCCGACTGCAGATCCGGCGCTGTTCACGCTCGGCATACCTGTGCTTGGCATCTGCTACGGAATGCAGTGGATGGCACACACGCTGGGCGGTAAGCTTGAACCCGGCGTTCTTCGAGAATATGGCAAAACGGAAGTGCAGAAGACGCGCAGAAGCAGTCTTCTTTCAACGATAGATTATTCCGCCACATGCTGGATGAGCCACACCGACCGCGTCGCGGCTGTTCCCGCGGGATTCCGCGTGACCGCCTCATCCGCCAACTGTCCCGTCGCCGCGATGGAGGACGAATCGCGCGGTCTTTATGCCGTGCAGTTCCATCCGGAGGTGACGCACACGGACGCCGCGGCGCGCATTCTGCCACGATTCCTGTTCGACATTGCGCACATCGCGCCTGACTGGACGATGGAAGACTTCATCGAGCGCAAGGTAAACGAGATTCGCGAGACTGTCGGCGACGAGCGAGTTCTGCTCGGCCTTTCCGGCGGAGTGGACAGCTCCGTCGCAGCCGCGCTTATTTCCAAGGCGCTTGGGAAGAAGCTTATATGCGTGTATATCGATCACGGTCTCATGCGCAAAGATGAAACGCTTCAAGTGAAGACGGCGTTCGGCGGACACTTCGACATGGAGTTAATCGCGGTGGACGCGTCCGAAATGTTCTTCGGCAAACTTGCGGGCGTAACAGAACCCGAGCAGAAGCGCAAGATTGTCGGCGCAGCGTTCGTCGAAGCATTCGCGGAACAAGCGAAGCTTGCGGGCGAAGTCGCGTTTCTGGCGCAGGGGACGATTTATCCCGACGTTATCGAGAGCGGCGGAGCGGCAGGCGCGTCGGTTATAAAGAGCCACCATAACGTAGGCGGGCTGCCTGAAAACATCGGCTTCAAGGGAATCATCGAGCCGCTTCGCATGCTATTCAAGGACGAAGTGCGCAAGGTCGGCGAGAAGCTTGGTCTTCCTGAAGAGCTGGTGTGGCGGCAGCCGTTCCCGGGACCGGGTCTCACCGTGCGAATCCTAGGCGAAGTAACGCGCCCGAAAGCTGAAATAGTGCGCGAGAGCGACGCCATTCTGCAGGAAGAGATTCGCCGCGCGGGACTTACGCGTCAGATTCAGCAATATTTCACAGTGCTGCCCGGCGTGTCTTCCGTCGGCGTGAAGGGTGACGAGCGCTCGTACGAATACATCGTCGCGATTCGCGCGGTCGAGACTTCCGATTTCATGACGGCGGATTTCTTCCGCATACCTTATGATGTGCTCGCGCGAATAAGCGAGCGCATCGTGAACGAGGTTGCGGGCGTGAACCGCGTAGTTTATGACGTTACTACGAAGCCGCCCGCCAGTATTGAGTGGGAATGAGGAATTGGATTTCGCCTTGTTTCGCGATGATGCGCAAAACCTTGTATCATAAGGGCTTTGAGGTTTATGCTTCGCGTAACATAGCGTGATATTTTGTATGTATGCCAATCTTTTGGCACACGGATTGGCATACAAATTTGATGAAAAGCGCACAGAAAGATGCGCCTATTAACATCACAAAAATACGTCAAACCCTTCTTTGCGGAAAGAAGTTGCTTCATTTTCTTGGCTTGTGTAATAACATATGCCCTGTATTCATAACTATTATGAGACGTGAAGAAGTTGGCAGATTTATCCGAATTAGGAAACTATTTATACTTGGCTTTGTAAATACTATCTGATACAATACAACAATAAACGATAATTCTTATAGATTAAAGGGGTGCTAAATGAAGAGGACAAGCGCATTATTATTAGTGGCATTGATTCTTATCGGACTAACAGGCTGCGGTAGTAAAAGTCTAAGCGGCGAGTATATCGAAGAGTCTAATGGGACTATCTTGGAGTTTAGGGGTAATCATGTTACAGTAGATGGATTCACAGCAAAATATACCATAAAAGACAACATATTTACTATTCTTTACGACGGTAGAACTCTTGATGGTGTTTATGATGCTCAAAACGATACTATTTCTATTGAAGGCGAAACTTATTCAAAAACAAAGTAATAGTTACACTTAATACTACGCACAACGAGCAGGTTCACATCTAAGCATTGAGAATCCTCAGTATATGAGGGTTCTTTTTATAGCTATATAAAAATGATTTGGGGAAATTATGAACTTGATGCAATGCCCTATATGGACTAATTCATCATGGCTGGAGAAACATGTAAGCATTACCATTTATTTCGCATTGACTTAAAAATGACATATTTGTATAATATATTACAGTTATTTTGTAAATTACTTAAAAGTGAGTATCAAAATGAAAAGGTTAATCTCGATTTCACTAGTTATTCTACTTGTACTTTTTTCCGTAGAGTACGTTAGTGCAGACCAAACAATTGCCATAGTGAATACAAAGTCAGCTCCACTTAACCTTTGGGAAACAAAAGCTGCTGTGCATAGTCTCGCGCAAATTTCTAAGGGAGAAAACGTCACGGTAATTGAGACGACTGGCGAATGGACGCAGATAGAATATGGTGGGCAAACTGGCTTTGTGAAAACTCAATATCTGGAATTCACCGATCAAGTTATTTATTCATCAGCAACGAATTTAAACGAATCAATATCTGCGCTTGGCGATAATTCGAGCTTTGAAGAGTTGCAGCAGACTGAGCAAATCATTCAAAACATGAGCAAACAATATACGAATGAATCCAATGGTAATGTAATTGTATTTAACAACGACCACTTTACCATTGATGGACGTGATGCAACATATGAGGTTAAAGAGATTGTATTTGCTATTAGATATGACAATAAAATTATTGAATGTGTTTATAGTGTCATAAACGACACCTTGTCAATTGACGGCGAGACTTACGTTGAAAAGTCCGTAGTCGCACCGCCTTCTGAATCTGATGACAATATGCCCCAAGTCAATCACGCATCGGCGATCCTGAACACGAAAGACTTGGGCAGATTTGAAACAACCTATGTAACTATGAAGGAAAGTCTCGATACTGCACTTCAAGCATATATTGATGAGAATCCGAAGACATATTCGGCAGCAATAACAGCGTATTCAAGTGCGTACCAAGCTGGGTTAACCGCATACTCAAACGCTTATCAAATTGCGCTAACAAAATATTCCGACGATTACCAGACAGCATTAACTGCATATATAAACGGAAAAACTAAACAGGCAGAATTTGAAGCTTTCGATAAAATGTTAGACGCAGAATTTAAAGCCTTCAATTCGCTGCTGGATGCCGATTTTGGAACATTCAACACTCAATTAGACGCGGAATATAAGAAAGTGTTCTAAAAAAGCAATATATGTAAGGAGTATAACTTAATGAAAACTAGAATGGCGAGCATTATTATGAAGTGGAGTACCGCGATGATTCTGGCATCAAGCACAGTAATGATTTTCTTACCATATCGTTCTGGAATAGATCTTGTAACGATGTTCGATTCAATAATCAAGCTAAATGATATGGGAACGCTCGTTGTTGAAGGAATAATCCGTTTTGTCATGCCGATTGTCTTAAACTTAACTGCTGCTGTTATCATTGCGACAATGTACAGGATGTCAAAATGTATAGTAGCTTCCGGATTGAATTTATTGGCTTCATTACTTTACCTAAGTTTTTACTTTGAATTTTCAAAGGACTTTTATGGCGCTGGAATTGGGTTAACCTTGAACTTCATTATCTCAGTGCTGGGTGTCGTTCTACCTCTTGCTATAATTGCTTTGATTACGTATGGCAAGAAAATAGACGGCTTTACTGATAGGAATCATAGGGACTATACTAGCGCAACCTCGCTCAGAACGCAGAATCTCAATGCATTGCAGACTAAAGTACCTCAAAGAACCTCTGTTCATTGCAAAAGCAAACAATGCTGCGGTAGATGGCGCGTATGTTCCAAGGCACAGCAAGTAAAGTAATGATATGGAGAGTAAACATGAATAAAACACTAACTCTTATATTGATAGTATGTGTTCTATTTTGCCATACAACGTGTGTTTATGCGAAAACTAAATTGCTGTCGTGAATACGAAGACAACACATAGTGTAAAAGAAGAAAATAATAACAACTACAATGAACCGTTCCAAATAGGAGCGGTTTTCTCATAAGTAATTGAGTGGCTTTTAGCAGCCGAACAAAACATACAATGATATTGATGAAAAGTAGAATATGCTTATCAGCAAAGCATACAAGTTGCAATACTATACAATGTTTAGAGGTATAAGAAAAACAACCGGAGCATTAAGCTTGCCGTTCTCTTTTCATCCCTCGCTTCCTGTTATCCTAAACGGCGCAGTAGGCGAAGTGAACTGCGCGAAAGCGTTTCCGACAATGTTCATCGCAGCAGCGCGACGCTTCGCAAAACTGTGGGCGTAGTGCTTTGAGATAATTTCAATGGTGTCACCCGCAATATTCGCTACATGCGCAACGTCAATCCCATCCGCAATCAGCAAAGATATAAAAGTATGGCGCAAAGAATGAGCATGAAGATTGCAAGGAAGTGTTTTATTAGCGTTGATGATACGTTTTACAGCCTTGTTCGGAGCGGAATCAAACAAAAGTCCGCCGAATGTGTTCGGGCATACAACTCCATTCTCTTGCCATTGTGA
Organism: Oscillospiraceae bacterium; assembly: GCA_031280145.1. Taxonomy (GTDB): domain Bacteria; phylum Bacillota; class Clostridia; order Christensenellales; family Aristaeellaceae; genus JAITHB01. Next base: position 29,928 of record JAITHB010000012.1, read on the forward strand.
GCCAAGCGACTCCGCATACTTTTCTTGCCAATTTTTGTATTGCGTAAGAATACCACTCAGGGCGGGCGGAAGTTCGATCTTGCGCTTTGACCGCTTTGTTTTGAGTTCAGTAAGCTGTATGCCGTTTTTTGTCTTACCGGCGTTTTTTTCAATGCTGACTATCCCTCTATTGAAATCTATATCTACCCACCGCAATCCCCTTGCTTCCCCACTGCGCAACCCAAGCATGAGCATAAGCATAAGTGAAATACGGATTGAACTATTAATGTTAACCGCATTTAGTGTGTCAAGAAACACAGGAATCTGGTCATATTCAAGGTAAGCCGGAACATCCATTTCACCAATTCGCGGCTTTGTCGCGTTTGCCACAGGATTTTGAAGCAATATCCCATTCTTTACACACGTTGTAAATAAAGCACTTAGCGTATATGTGATCTTGCCAACATAAGAAGCTGAAAGCTGCTTCTTAACCTGTTTCTTCTCAAATGCTTCGCTGATTGTCATTCCGTAGTATTTGGCGACCTTTTGAGCTACCTCCTTGTCACAGTTCTTGCCGCCACGAATGCGAACAAAAGTATTATCAATGCCGATGCCAAGGTCACGCGCAACCTTGTTGAATCCGCCTTGCCGCCGCGCGGGCTTGTGATCATACATATACCTTATAAAATCCTCACGGGCAACATAAACCGCGCGACTGCCACCGCCGCTCGTCAAAAGCTCCGCAAGCATTTTTGTTACCATGGGACTTGTAATTTCTTTTAGTTTGAACTTGCCAAGACGCGGAACAAGATAGTGTTCAAACAAGAAATTATCCGCAAGCTGGGTACTTTCACGCAATTCAAGCTCCCGCATATTGATAAACCACACGACAGCCTGTTCAAACGTGCTTTTGTCTGTAATGTCACCACCTTTGAGCGTTCCATTCTCGGCACGTTCTTTGAAAACATCATAGGCTTTCTGCAATTCGCTTTGGAGCTTCTTTTTACCGGTTTCGTCTGTAGAATAGTATTCGCTAACCCGCTGACCGTGCAGCATAACGCGAAGTTGATATAGTCCCGGACGATTCTTCACCGCTATAACACCGGACGGCAAACCTGATTTGGATTGTTTAGCCATTACTATTATCCTCCTTAGTCACTTCGTCCACAAATCGAATTACAGAGGGGAATATCGCAGCAACGTCTCGATCGTACTGAGAT
>JAITHB010000006.1 GCA_031280145.1 Oscillospiraceae bacterium
TTCAGAGGTGCATTCTTAGTTACTTGGATTTTGTTTCTGTGTGCTTCATCGATGGTTTTGTAGAATTCTTCATTAAGATATTTTTGCAGCGTACAATTTTTCCAGTTCGTTGCCTTATACTCATTATTATAGGCTCGCATTCCAATAGGTGAATTATCAAATCAAGTGCAACAGGGTGCACTATTGTGTCCTCTTTCTTAGTATAACTCCAGCAGATTGCAGGTTCAGAAAGAACAGATTATATTCGCGTGACCAACGCGAATATTTCTGATATAATTATCGCAAAAAAAAGCGATTGAGGAACGGACGTATGGGCAATGAACGCGTATACAAAATGGCGGTTTCAAGCGTATATCCCCTGCTGGTCCAAAAGGCGCAGAAGAAGGGGCGCGCAAAGGAAGAAGTAGACACAGTCACGCGCTGGCTGACAGGTTACGACGAAGCCGGATTGCAAGCGCAGCTTGACAAAGAGGCGGACTACGCGACGTTCTTTATGGAAGCGCCGCGAATCAATCCCAACGCGGGCAAGATTACGGGAACGGTTTGCGGCGTTCGCGTGGAGCAAATCGAAGACCCGCTGATGCAGAACGTCCGCCGTCTTGACAAGCTGGTGGATGAGCTGGCGAAAGGCAAGCCCATGGAGAAAATTCTGCGGACATGAATACTAAACTATACGAATGGGACGCCGTCATTCAACCCGCCGACAAAGGCGGCGCGTACGTTGCGTTCCCATATGACGTGCGCGCGGAATTCGGCAAAGGGCGAGTCAAAGTCGCCGCCGCCTTCGACGGCGAGCCGTACAGCGGAAGCGTCGTCAATATGGGTTTGAAGAACATGGACGGCAGCGTCTGCTATATCATCGGTATCCGCAAAGACATCCGCGCGAAGATAGGCAAGGGAATCGGCGACACCGTGCATGTCGCAATAACAGAGCGCGAATAAAACGCGGCAAAGATAACGCTTTGCTTTGAGGAGTAAAAATATGTGGAAATGTCCAACCTGCAACCGCGAATTCGAGAACACGGAACAACAACACTTCTGCACCCAACCGCCGAAAACCATAGAGGAGTACATAGAGCAGCAATCGGAAGACCTTCAGCCGCGCCTTCGCGAAGTTTACGCCGCGATCAAGTCTGTTCTGCCTGACGCCGCGGAAAAGATAAGCTGGCAGATGCCGACGTTCGCAAGGAGTGATAAAGGGGGAAACCTCATCCACTTCGCGGCGTTCAAGAAGCACATCGGCATTTACCCCGGCGGCGAAGCCACAACGGTCTTCGCGGATAAACTTAACGACTATAAAACGAGCAAGGGCGGCATTCAACTGCCGAACAACAAGCCGCTTCCGTCGGCGTTGATTGCGGAGATTGCAACGTGGTGCAGGGAACATAATTAATGAGGGGTTAAGAATTTATGATTGCGGTCAATCAATGCAGGGGCGACAGCCCAATACACGCAAGTTAAGGAATCAGAGCAGTTTCGGATGCGAGCGATTGATCGCATCCGAACGAGGGAATGATTCATCATATGCTTTATGGCAGGCATATCTCTTTACATTGTCATAAACTGTTTGCATTGTGGATTATATGTTATCAGCAACGCTGCGAAATTGGTTTTTCCCTCGGATATTAGTTGGGAGACGCTGGGAAAATACTCATTCACCGGCGATTTATACGAATCCTCTGCGTCGGTTATCGCTTTTACTTCAGGTTCTATTGGATTGGCTATATTAAGAATGCGGACCGCCGCGTGAAAGCCTCGATTCGCCGATAACCCGTCTCACCTGTAAAAATTTCGAGTTCCATCTTTCGTTTCATATGTATTGACATGGTACATGGGACAATCAGCTTCCACTGCCCACACTTGACAGCGCCACGAATAAACGATATCATATCTCAATTTCAGGAGGATAAAATGGAGAAAAACTATTCGCCCCAAGAATTTGAATCGGAAATATATCAAGCGTGGGAAGAATCGGGTTCTTTTGCGCCGAAAATTGAGGAAGGCAAGAAACCATTCACGATTGTCATTCCGCCGCCGAACATAACGGGTCAGCTTCACGTGGGCCACGCGATGGACACCTCAATCCAAGATTGTCTCACGCGCTATCACCGCATGATCGGCGACCCGACGCTGTGGCTGCCCGGCACCGACCACGCCTCCATCGCGACCGAAGTGAAGATACTCGACGCTATGCGCGCGGAAGGTCTGACGAAGGAGACGCTCGGACGCGAAGGCTTCCTCGAACGCGCGTGGGACTGGAAGAACCAATACGGCGGCGCGATCGTGCGCCAGCTTCGCAGACTGGGCGGCTCGTGCGACTGGTCGCGCGAACGCTTCACGATGGACGAAGGGTGCAGCAGCGCCGTGCGCGAAGTGTTCGTCAGCCTGTATGAGAAGGGGCTCATCTACCGCGCGAACAGGATAATCAACTGGTGTCCCGAATGCAAAACAGCCCTCTCCGACGCTGAAGTCGAATATGAGGAACAAGCGTCAAGCCTGTGGCACATCCGCTATCCGGGCGACGGCTTCGACATAACGGTCGCGACGACGCGTCCCGAAACCATGCTGGGCGACACGGGAATCGCCGTCCATCCCGAAGACTCCCGCTACGCCGCGTATGTCGGCAAGTCCGTCACTCTTCCCATTATGAACAGGCGGATCCCAATCGTCGCGGATTCATATGTGGAAAAGGAATTCGGCAGCGGCGCGGTGAAGATGACCCCCGCGCACGACCCGAACGATTACGAGATAGCGCAGCGCCACAACCTGGCGATCATCCGCGTAATGAACGACGACGGCACGATGAACGAACGCGCGGGGGAATTCGCGGGGCTGCCCGCACCTCTGGCTCGCAAGCTTATCGTCGCCAAACTGGAAGAGCAGGGTCTTCTCGTCAAGGTGGAGCCGTACACGCACAATGTCGGTCTGTGTTACCGCTGTCACCATACGGTCGAGCCGCTCACCTCCGACCAGTGGTTCGTCAAAATGGAACCACTCGCCAAGCCCGCAATCGAAGCGGTGCGCAGCGGAAGCATTGAATTTGTGCCCGAACGCTACTCTTCCACTTATTTCCACTGGATGGAGAACATCCGCGACTGGTGCATAAGCCGTCAGCTATGGTGGGGACACCGCATTCCCGCGTGGTTCTGCCGTGACTGCGGACACATAAACGTTTCGCGCACAACGCCCGAAAGCTGCGAAAAGTGCGGCGGCGTTCATCTGCGCCAAGACGAAGACGTGATGGACACGTGGTTCTCCTCCGCGCTGTGGCCGTTCTCGACGCTCGGCTGGCCGGAGAAGACCTCCGACCTCGCCTACTTCTACCCCACCTCCGTACTTGTCACGAGCTACGACATAATCTTTTTCTGGGTAGCGCGCATGATATTCAGCGGAATCGAGCAGATGGGCGAGCCGCCGTTCCACACGGTTCTCATTCACGGTCTCGTGCGCGACGCGAACGGCAAGAAGATGAGCAAATCCGCGGGCAACGGAATCGACCCGATCGAGGTGATAGAAACCTACGGCGCGGACGCGCTTCGCCTGTCCCTCATAATGGGTCTGTCGCCCGGCACCGACACGCGCCTTTCCACCGAGAAGCTTGAGGCGGCGCGTAATTTCGCCAACAAGCTTTGGAACGCGGCGCGGTTTGTTCTCAGCAACGCGGATGATGGTGTGGATACGGCGGGCGATGTATTGAATACCGCGGGCGAGCCGGGGGCTCGCCCCTACATGGGTTTATCTGCGTTAGATCGGGCAGAAAATGTAAAATCTGTAGGGGCGAGCCCCCGGCTCGCCCGCGGTTCACAACCTTCGCCCGTCACACCGCAAACACCCACCGCATTCCAAGCATTGCAGATTCACGAAAAGTGGATTCTAACCCGCCTGAACCGCACAATAGAGGATGTGTCGCGCCTGATCGAGCAATACGACCTCGGTCTTGCCGCAACCACGCTCTACGAATTCGTGTGGAACCAATTCTGCGACTGGTCAATAGAGCTTGCAAAGCCCGCGCTGTTCGGCGACGACGCGCAAGCGAAGCGTAACGCGCGCGCCGTCCTGCTGTATGTGCTTGACGCAATCCTGAAAATGCTGCATCCGTTCATTCCATTCATCACAGAGAAGATTTACGGAATGCTGCCGGACAGCGCCGACATGCTGATCAACGCGGAGTGGGCGAAGCCGTCTCCATACGCTGATAATTCCGCGGAAGAAGCGATGGACGGCATTATCGAGATAGTGCGCACAGTGCGCAGTCTGCGTCTCGAGCGCAAGGTGCAGGCGGGAAAGAAGACGCGGCTGTATCTTCTCGCGAACGAGAAATGGAGCGGCATACTTGCGGAATCGACGCAGGTGTTTCAGCGCCTCGCGGGAGCGTCCGACGTTATCGTGATAAAAGACCGCGCGGATATCCCCGAACCCTCCGTGAAAGCCGTGACCTCCGCCGCCGAGATAATACTGCCGCTCGGCGAGCTTGTCGACTTCGCTGCGGAAAAGGCGCGCATAAACAAAGCCATCGATTCCGCCAAGGGCGAGATCGAACGCGCGCAGCGCAAGCTCGCAAACGATGGCTTCATCGCGAAAGCCCCCGCGTCCCTCATCGAGGACGAACGCAAGAAGATTGAAACGCAGACGGGGGTGTTGCAGGCGTTGGAACAGCAGTTGGGCGAGGTCGAATCCATGTAGGGGCGATGGTCGTACGTCCCGACGGCATCGCAGGTCATCGTACACCATATGTATTTGTTGTATGCACCCTACGTTGCGGCAGGGACGTACGACCGTCAGGCGGGCGATTGGAAATCGCCCCTACAGGGGTTTGGTTATATTGCGTCATGAATGTAAACAAACAACAATATTGTTTGCGTCAAATTCGCAAATGGAATATTTCATTTGTTGGGGCGATTTCCAATCGCCCGACTGACGGTCGTACGTCCCTGTTACACCGCAGGGA
>JAITHB010000087.1 GCA_031280145.1 Oscillospiraceae bacterium
CCCTACAGCATATTGTATTCTTGCATACCGATAGCCAACATTATGTAGGGGCGAGCCCCCGGCTCGCCCGCCCTCTGCAATACAAAGTGCTTTTGTCGACAAAAAAACGGCGGGCAATCGCGATGATTGCCCGCCTTCTTTATTACAGACGCGTCAGATTATCTGAACCCGCGTCTGGTTCTGGTTCTCGTTCTTGCCGACCTGCCGTATGCGGTGGTCGTGCGAACCGCGGCGCTGCGCGTCGTGTATGCTCCGCTTTGCATTGCGAGCCTGCTACGCGACGTAGTCCTTGCGGCTGTCGCGCGCCTGTTAAGCGAGCGGCTTCTGCTTGACGCAGAATAACTCTGCGCCGCGACGCGCGAGCGCGAACCGCCGCGCAGTGCGCTTGCCGTGCGGCTGAGGCGTGTGCGCGTCGCCGTGCTGCGCGCTGCTGTGCGGCTTGCGCCGCGTCCGTATACTGTACGCGCCGTGGTATAGCGGCTCGCGCTCGTCGCCCTTGCGCGTGAAGCAGTCACTCTTGTGCGCGTCGTTCTTGCGCGCGTTGTTCTTGCGCGCGATACCGTCGCTCTTGCGCGAGAGGCGGACCTTGTCCGCGTGGCGACCCTCGTTCTGCGGCTTCTGCTTGCGGTGCGCGTAACGCGCGCGCGCGTGCCGCGCAAGGGAGAGGGGGTTATCGGATCGATGGCTATATCGCTGTCGATAACGTCGCGCATATCCTCGACAAACTGGTTCATTCCGCCTTCCGCAATTTTGCTCTGCAGATTGGCGGTCCAAATTCCGATTCCGCGGAAGTCGGGATACAGCCCCAGCATTTCGGTGAGCGCCGCCGCGTATTCTTCGTTGGTCAGCGCGCCGCGCGCGAACGCGTCTGAGGCAAGCTGCGAGAGACCAACCATCACGACTTGGTCGGGAGCCAGCCCTTCAAAGTGCGTGCCGTCCGCCAAATCGAAGCCTTCGATAAGCATGAGAGAGAGGTCGACGAATGTTCCCACGGACATCTCGTTCGTTCCGCAGGGGTCGTTTTCGCTTACCATGAACGGGAAGTCGCAGCTGACGGCAGTGTCGTAATACCGAACCGCAACGTACGATAATTCGCCGCGCATAACGTCGATAAGGTTCAATACGGTCTGATCCCAAACATTCACGGCTTCGAGCGACTGCCCTTGAACGTCGCTGAAGAACGGCGAGAACGACAGAATGAAATACGGCTTGTAGCTGCCGCGGAAATAGCTGACGACATACGTTATCGCGTCGGCGAAGTCAAGCAGAACGCTTTCGGGTACGTCGGGCGCGGTCGGCACTTCGGGTTCTGACGGCTCCGAATCAATCGGAGCGTTGGGATCGGGAGCGCCGGGCAGTACGGGGAATTCGCCTATATCGCGCGTGCCGCGGCTTAGCGCGCGTCTGCGCAGCAGAATAAGGTCGCCGGATCCGCCCGAACCCTCGTCTATATCCTCGTCGGGCGTGGGTACGGAAGGAACGAAGGAATCCGTCAGCGCAAGGTCGATTCCGTCAAAGTCCATGGTTTCGATTGCGCTTATAAGATATTCCGCGAAGTCCGTCCAATTGACGCTCTGGTTATTAAACAGGAAGGCGCTGCCCGTGATAACCGACAGGACAACCTTCTGCCCTCTTTCGTGCAGAATCTGAATGTCTTCCGCAAGCTCTGCGCTGAAGAAGCGCGTGTTCGGGCGAAGCGGCAGATAGCAGACTGTGACGACGTCAAAGTCGGGGGAAACGTCGCTCAAGCGCTTGTTCGCAGCCGCGCCCGCGCGGCTTGTGCTCATTGTGCTTGCGCCTATGCCTTCGGACGCGCCGTCCATGTCCCAGTAGCCGACCACGATGTTCTGCGCAAGCCCGCTCGGCGGAATTACGGGAAGCGGCGGGTCGCCCGGGTCGCCGGGATAAATCGGTTGAACGGGATACACGGGTTGATAGCCCGGCACGTCGATTATCGGGGGAACGGGGTATACGGGCAGATAGCCCGGCACGTCGATGATCGGCGGCACGGGATATACTGGAATGGATGTGCTGTAGTTCTCTGTAATTATTCGGCTGTCAAACGTCGCTCCGCCGCTTCCGGAACCGCCGGAACATCCGCATGACGTGGTGCCGGTTGTGGTTGTGTCTGCCATATTGATTTACTCCTTGTTGTATTGTAAGGAACGCTTAGGCGTCCTTGGAATTGCGGCGCAGCCGCGCCTGACAATATCTGATATATAAATTGATACGGATAGGGAAAGAATAAGGGTTCACTTCTACAATATGCCGCACGTGCGCAAATGTTAATCAAATTCAAAGCGTTATTAATATATAAGGAACACGGGCAAGGGCTTGCGTCATTCTTTTATTCCGGCAAGCTTTTTGACTCACGAACACCAATATCCGTCATACAATGTACTGAACTTGTGCAAAGAATCCTTAGAATGAAAGAGGGACATATATGATAGAAATTACTACATGGTCGGAATTCCTAAGTATTGCGGACGACGGTGAATACACGCTCGCAAAAAACATCACACCTGACGAGGGCTTCGATTGGACTGCATACTTGCCGAAAAGCTTTAGCGGCATAAAAATTGACGGTAGGGGCAGGGCTGTCGGAAGCAAGAATAATCCGATTAAAGCGCCGCTGTTTGAAAATCTGACCGGCGCCGGCATAGCTAATCTGAAGGTTTACGCTGATATAGACTATACCACGTTAGCGGGAGCGGTCGCAGTCCGTGCGTACGCAGGTGAATTTGCAAACCTTACCGTTAACGGAAAAGTGGCGAGCACGGCATCAAGCGGAGGGTTGTTCGGCGAACTTAATAATAACTGCGAAGTAAGAAGCTGTACAAACAACGCTGAAGTCATCAGCGTCTCGAATCACAGCGGCGGTATAACCGCGGTATCGAATAATTCGAAGGTTTACAATTGCGCTAATACGGGGGCAATAACCGGAAACGACTATGCGGGCGGTATTGCTTCTGAGGCACAAACTTCCGCAGTTCTTTCATGCGCGAACAGCGGCACGATAAATGTGTCGGTGAACGGCGGTTACGCAGGCGGTATTGTCGCCTTCATCATCGGTACAGATATTTCAGACAATATAAATTCCGGATACGTTGGTTCAAAGCAACCGTTACCCGGAGCTGCCGGAGGAATAGTTGGATATACTACTTCGTTGCCTTGTAATATTACTAATAACATAAACACGTGCAGGGTAAAGTCCACTACTATGGCGGGAGGTATCGTTGGTTATGGCACCGCCAATAGCAATATTTGCACGAAAAACGTCAACACCGGAGACGTAATCGGGCAAACTGCGGGCGGCTTGGCGGGTTACTTAGTAACAAGCGAGGTGGGTTCAGTTACTGACAACCGCGTCTGCGCTAAATTGATTGAAGCGGACGCTTCGAACATATCAAGAGCCGGCGGTCTTATTGGTTTCTCGGATCCCCAAGATATTCCGCGTTCAGTTGAACGCAACTACATTAGCATAGATAAAATTCTTGGCTACGATACAACCCTCGCGCACTATTTTATTGGAAGCTATGATACGCCTGATCCCGATGCCTTCCCCGGTAATGTGTACGCAGATAACTATTATGATGCAAACACCAATATAGAATTCTCCGCTACGCCCAGTGATCCGTCCGAGTGCGACGGCGCCACTGATCCCCTTATTCTGCAGCTCTGCGGCACTCTCTACACCGATGCTGCCCTCCCCGTCGGCGACAAGCTCGCCGCCTGTATGCGCGGCGTGTGGGATGAAACGAAGCACGATTGCACGTTCGACGAGGCGGAGAAGCTTCGCCGCGACGCGCAGGATGCGCTTATCAGCGTTATCGCGGGCATAGCCTCGATGGAAAACAACCTGAAGGATCTGCTTGAGTCCGCGGCTTGCATACTGAAACGCGGCATACAGTCCGCTGAAGACGTTGACGACCTGACGGAGATCAACAAAGTTGTGATGGGGCTTGTGCAGTCCGCGACGGGCGTCGAAACTGCGCTTAAGAAAAAGCTCCTCGTTGTCACCGAACTTCTGAGGGATATCATCGACAGCTGCAACGGCTGCGAAGGCATCGGCGGCGGCACGGGCGGCGGCGAAGCCCTATGCTGCATAACGCTTTACTTCGCGACCGACGGTACGCGCCTTCCGATTCAAGAGATGCAGCTTGAGATAACCGACGCGGACGGGAACCCGATAGACGGATCGCCGTTTATAACCGACGACACAGGCAAGGTTCTGCTTAAGCTTAAGCCCTGCTGCACCTACTATGTCAGAACCTTTGGCGAGGGCGAGTGGGCGGACGCGGAGTTCACCATCACCACGGACGACGAGTGCGGCTACACGGTCGGCGGCGCGACGAGCGATTGCTGCTACGGTATTTGCACGGTTACGATATTCCGACCCGGCTTTGAGCCCGCCCCGACTCCCGGTAACCGCCCAAGGTGCCGCGCGTTCGTTCCGTTCGCGCCTGATTGCTCGACGTCAGGCGGCGGAGACAGCGGAAGCGGCTGCGGCGGAAGCGACGACGACTGCGCGCCATGCGTGTTCTAGACGTTACATAACTGTTGTTGCAGGGGCGATCGTCCTCGATCGCCCACAGACTCTACATTATATAAGAAAGAGGAAATCTTATGGCGACATATACTATAATTGACCTTGCAGGATTAAAGGATGCTATAGATAATCAAGCGTACGGCGACGTATTCGATATCCAAGCAGATATTAAAAACGATGGTACTTTGAGTGCTGCCGACTTAATCGGTGAAGCCGGTAACGAAATATCAATCAACGGAAACGGTCACAAGATTGATATGCTTGACAAACAGCTATTCGGTACGCTTGAGTATGTTAACATGAAGGACGTCGTCATTGCGGGCTCTTCTGCTTTCGCAATAACCGAAGCCGATAACAGCACGTTCACGAACGTAACGGTTGATGGGCAAGCGCTGGTTAATACCGCGACGGATTGTGAGTTCATCGGCTGCGTCAGCGACGGCAATCGGAATGTTGTTTCTGCGGCTGCGTCGTTAACTATAGGCGGCATAGTTTTCACTGCGGAAAACTGCCGCTTATATAAGTGCGTAAATAACGGCAACATCAGTGTTGAAATGACTGCAACTGGTGCCGGAATCTACGCAGGCGGCATTGCGGGCATCGTAATGGCCTCCCGTTCGACTGTTGTTTCCTGCGAAAACTATGGGGCAATTTCAGTCGTCGGCAACGGTAACGTATCATTTGTTGTTTCCGGCGGCATTGTCGGAGAAGTTTGGAATATGGACTTTGATACCACCAACGAATTCTTGGTAGTCGCGGATAACGTCAACGCGGGGGAAGTGACTGCTTCAGGCGCGAAGTCTGATATATTCAGCGGAGGGATAACGGGCGATTTATCGGTCGGCGGACTGCTCATCAATAACGTCAACACATGCCAAGTTTCGAGCGGCGCTACATCTGAACCTTCGATTAGAGGATCTCAAGCTGGGGGAATTGCAGGGCATACGGAGAATTCGCACCTGATAGAGAATTTTGACGCCGGAAGCGTCATCTCGGCAGGACTCGCCGGGGGAATTACCGCGCATGGAAGCGATGTAACAGCCGAAGGCAATATTGTCTGCGCAAAACTGATAAGCGGCGAATTCATTGTCGGAGGTTTTGCGGGAGAAGCTGTAAGCGGAGCATCAGGACCGGGAATAACAATCAAAGGGAACTATGTTAATGTCAGCAGTTTTTCGGGCGCGGGATGCGGCTACAGAATAATCGGGTATATCGAGGACCGCGGAAATCCTCTGGAAGTGGGAGAAAACTATTACGAGCCGCTTATGGCTGAACCAAGCGGAACAGGCGTGCAATGCACCGCGGGTAAAATTGAAGGCGACCCGGAAGCCGGAGAAGCATACGACTCGGCGACGCACACTTTCACCAACGGCGACCGCCTTACAGGCTGTATGCGCGCCGTGTGGAACAAACCCGCCTCGTGCAACAGAGGTTCTATCGCGGGAACGCAGACCGCTCTCACAGGCATTGTGAGCAGCGTCGCCTCAATCGAGGGAGGACTTACGAGCGTTATCAAAGCGAACCTGTGCATTCTGAAAAACGCGCTTGAGAACGCCGAATCGCAGGATGAGATCGACAAGATTAACGACGCCATTCAGGAATTGCTAACTGTCGCGACCGGCGTTGAAGACGGTCTTAAAGGCAGGCTGACCACGTCGACGGAGCTGATGACGGAGCTTATCGGCAAGTGCGACGGCTGCGTCGGCTCAAACGGACTTTGCTGTGTTCCGCTGTATCTTGCGGCGGACGGCACGCGCGTCCCCGCGCAGGGTGTGCAGCTTGAAGTTGTTCAGCAGGGCACGAACAAAGCAGTCGACGACGCGCGCACGATAACCGACGGCGAAGGCAAGGTATATCTGGAGCTTGAACCCGGCTCTACATACATCGTGACGATGCACAGCGAAGGCGATTGGGAAGACGCAACGTTCACCGTTACTGTCGACAGCGATTGCAACGCGAAGGTCGGCAACGGCGTAGAGTCCGTGTGCTGCGACGCCGGCTGCGCCGTCACCGTCTACAGACCGGGATTCGACGAACCCGAATACGGCAGCGGAGACAGACCGTGCGGCGGATTCATTCCGTTCGCGCCGATATGCACGCCGGATAATTCTTCCGACAAATGCCCTAAGTGCAGAACATAATACTTCAGCATATGAAACGCGGGCGGTCAAACAAGACCGCCCGCGTTGTTTTTGTATGAGGTATTACTTGATGAAATCGTTGCTCATCCAGCCGATATAACCATACCATTCGACCAGCGACCAATATTTCGTCGAATCCATGACGATTACGATCGACCCGCTCGGCACCGACGCGAGGATTCTTTCGTCCAACCCCGCCTTCTGCCTGATGTTGATATTGCTTCCGTATTTGTGCGATACAAGGTGGTTGCCGAGCGAAACTCCGCCGCCGCCCGAGGACCCGCCGCTGCCGCTTCCCTTCGAGGTGGAGAGATAGGAGTTATACATGTATCCCGTGTAGCCTGCCGCCCTCACTTTGTACCAATTTCCGGAGCGGCTGACATATGTCACCGCCTGCCCGTTGGGCAGCTTTGCTATTACGCTTGAGTTTACGTTGGGACCTGAACGCATACGAAGAACGCACTTGCTGGGCGTACTTACGTAAAGCGTCGCTCCGACCTTCGGCGCGGCGTGCGCCGTGTCGGTTTTAAGCGGTGTGACGACACATGCAAGAACGAGAAGCAGCACGAGGAGAGCCTTGAGTTTTTTGGTTTGCAGTTTCATAATCCGTCGTCCTTTCGTATTCGCCGAGCTTCACAATCTTGTATCGCTATACCGTTATCGATATGCTGATATTTTACTATATATTGTGTAAAAGCGCAAGGGTGTTTCGCTTGACAAATTTAGCCTCCTCATTTCTGTTTCGCGCACCCGCCGCGCCGCTACTTTATTGCCCCTTCCACCAAACCGCTCACAATGTATTTCTGCGCGAGCAGATAAATTATGATTATCGGAATCATAGCCAGCATAGTCGATACCATGATAAGGTTCCACTGCTTTACGAAGGAACCGATGAACCCCTGAACCGCCAGCGGGATTGTGCGCACACCGCTGTTGGAGCCAAGTATAAGAAGCGGCAGCAGATAGTCGTTCCAAATCCACAGACCGTTGAGCACGAGTACGGTGACAAAAACGGGCTGCAAAAGGGGCAGGACTACACGGAAGAAAGTTCCCGCCCGCGTACAGCCGTCTATGTCGGCGGCTTCTTCCAATTCCAGCGGAACGTTCTTTATGAACCCGTGGAATATGAATATGGTCAGCGATTCGCCGAACCCCAAATAGGCGAACATCAACCCCGCGTGGGTTCGCAGAAGCTGTACGCCAAAGAAACTGCCGAGCGTCCTGAACCATGAAATCAAGGGGAACATGACGACCTGAAAAGGGATAACCATCGCGGACACGTACAGCATGAACAGAAGGCTCGACCATCTCGTTTTGTTCCGCACAAGCACCCAAGCGGTCATGGATGAAAAGAGCGAGATTAAGGCGAGCGAACCCGCGGTGATGATGACGGAATCGATAAATGCCCTCATGAATGAGAAGGTTGGGTTATTCCATACCGTCAGCACGTTCTGCGCTATTATGGCGGGGTTCTGCGGAATCCCCACCGCCTGATTGATAATCTCGACGTTGGTGCGCATTGAATTCAGCAAGACAATAATAAACGGCAGCATAAACGCCGCGAAGAGCAGGACGGCGGCGATCTCAAGCAAGACATGATTGCGCTTTTTCTCAACGCCCTTCTCGACGCTCTTTTTTGGGGAGAGCCGATGCGTGTTAACCATCACATTTCCACCTCCCTCTTCTTGCTGTAAGTGACCTGTATTACGGAAACTATAACCAGCGCGATGAAGAACACAACCGCCTTCGCCTGTCCTTGCGCCATATGGGCATACTTATACGCGGTATTATATATGTTGAGCGCCAGAAATTCCGACACGTTCACGGCTTTGCTCATGAACACGCCCGACGGTCCGCCGTTTGTCAAGGCGACGTTTATGTCATACATCTTCAGCGAATTTGTCAGCGTCAGGAAAAGGGATATTGTGAACGCGTTCGCCATCAGCGGCATGAGGATGCGCCGAACCCGCAC
>JAITHB010000163.1 GCA_031280145.1 Oscillospiraceae bacterium
GACCGAGGCGGTCGCCCCTACAGGTTTTACAATACCTTCCTGTTTGAATTAAACAATCCCATGTAGGGGCGAGCCCCCGGCTCGCCCGCCCTTCACAACATTCGCCCGCCACACCCCAACCGCCCGCCACACCCCAACCGCCCGCCACAACCACCAATTTTTCATTGTTAATTTGTGATTTTACCCCAAAATCACATCCCAGTCAAGCGCCCCATCCGCAAGGCTTTGCGCAGAATACTTTGCGTTTGGATTATAACGCGCCGCGCTCACCGCGACAGGCACGAACCCCCCGCGCACCGCGGCTTCAATGCCCGCGTCAGCGTCTTCCACCACCGCGCACTCGTTGGGCGGAACGCCGAGCTTACGCGCCGCGCAGAGGAACACGGCGGGGCTTGGCTTGGACTCGGTTACGTCCCTGCCGTCCGCGATGGCGTCAAACGTATCCGCTATGCCAATCGCTTCCAGTATAAGCGGCGTATTGCGGCTCGCGCTGCCTATCGCGGTCAGAATACCGCGGTCGCGCAGAAGGGCGAGGGTTTCACGCGCGCCCGGCAGAACGTCACTCGGTGTGAGGCGCGCGATAGACTCAACATATACGGTGTTTTTCTTGTCCGCAAGCGCAAGCTTTTCTTCATCGGAATACACGCGCCCGCTCTTCTCCAGCACAACCTCAAGCGAAGCCATGCGCGATACGCCGCGCTGACGCAGATTATCCTCGCGCGTGAACGTTGTAATGCCAAGCTCATCCGCAAGCGTCTTCCACGCCTGAAAGTGAAGCTCGTCGGTCGAAACCAGAACGCCGTCGAGGTCGAATATTACAGCTTTTATCACGAGAGGCTCACCATTTTGCCGTTCAATTCCACCGCAATCGGTTCACCTCGGCAAAGCTTAAGACGGCTTTCGCCGTGCGCGATATTCACATTAATCAGTCTGCCCCTAAACAACACGTTAAACGACAGCGATTTCCACGCGGAAGGCAATGACGTTGTGAACGCCGGAACACCGTCGCGCACGGTGAGCCCGCCGAAGCCGTAGACTATGTTCATCCAGCTTCCCGCGATGGATGTGGAGTGCAACCCCTCGCGCGTGTTGCGGTTGTAGTTATCCAAATCCATGCGCGAGCCGAACTCGAAGAAGCGATACGCTTCGTCCGTAAGCCCGAGCTTCGCCGCTATGATGGAATGCACGGACGGCGACAGGCTGCTCTCATGAATACACCTTGGCTCATAGAAGTCGTAGTTCGCCTTGAACTGTTCACTTGTAAACTCTTCCGCGTACATCAGCATGAACATGAGTACGTCAGGCTGCTTGAGCATGTCGTTGCGGTAGATTCTGTCGTAGCTCCAGTGCGAGTACAGCGGAAAGTCCGTGACGGGAATGCTTGCAACGTCCACATGCGGAAGGTGGTAGTATCCCTCATGCTGCTCGAACAATTTAGTTTCGTCGTCATAAAGAATCTTCATGCGCGACGCTTTGTTTGTCCAGTCGGCAATCTCTTCATCTGTTGGCGCGAATATCGGGTTTGTTTTAGTTTGACGTAATGTATCGACGGTATACTCAAGCGTCTTCTTCGCCACGAAGTTGGTGTAGGCGTTGTGGTTCACCATCACCTGAAACTCGTCGGGACCCATCACGCCATAGAAGCCGTATTCGCCCGTAACAGGGTCGAACGCGCCGCGCGAAGCCAGCATTCTGCAAACCTCAACAAGAATCTCCATGCCGCATTCTTTAAGGAACGAATCGTCGCCCGTTATCTGCGTATATTTCTGTATGGCGTACGCGACGGCGGTCGAGGCTTGCAACTGAAGGCTTGCGTGCTGCCACATATCGCAGCATTCGCGCCCGCTTATCGTGGCGATCGGGTAGAACGCGCCTTGGCAGTCCAGCATGGCCGCGCGTTCCTTCGCCCGCCCCAGCGTGTCGTAGCGGAAGCGCATGATTGTCTTCGCGGCTTCGGGGTTGTTATACAGATAGAACGGCAGACAGTACACCTCCGTATCCCAGAATGTGTTGCCGTTGTAGGCTTCGCCTGTAAGTCCCTTTGCGCCGAAGACTGCGCTGTGACCACCCGTATGCATTGTTTGGTGCATTTGGAATATGCCGAAGCGTATGCCCTGCTGCTGCGCGTCGTCACCCTCGATGACTATGTCGGAGGTTTCCCATTGTCTGCGCCACCACTGAGCGGATTCTTCTTTGAGCATATCATAAGCGACGTCGCGCGGAATCGCTTCATCCGTCTTTGACACCATAAACACGCGCTCAAGCGAACCGCCGCCTTCAAACTCGTATTCAATGAACGGCTTCTTCGCGTCGTCCGCGTTTCCCTTGCCGTACGCGGAAAAGACTGCGGAGGCGTAAAGCGTCTGCCCGCTCGTCTTCGTCATTCCCTTGATTGAAACACAATTGCCTTCGGCGTATGCGTTCTCGGTGTTCCAATAATTCGTTCGGCTCATCTGATGAAGGCGCGAGAAATCCAGCCCCGCGCATATCGCGGCGTTCGCCTTGCCGCTGATAATCTTCCACACGATCCTCTGTCCGCCGAAGTTGCACCGCGGCATGGAAAGAAATCGCTCGAACGTGAATTCAACGGAAGTGTTCGCGTCAATGTTCCAAACAAACGAACGCGTAAGAACGCCTGTGCGCAGGTCAAGCTCGCGCCTGAAATCTGTTATATCGCAGGCGGATATGTCCAAGTTGATTCCGTTAACGGATATGCGCGTGTATATGCAATCGACCGTATTCACCATAAAGTCGGACTTATCTATAATTCCCTTATACGCGCTGCCAACCGTGCCGCGCGTCTCATATATACCGTTTACAT
>JAITHB010000002.1 GCA_031280145.1 Oscillospiraceae bacterium
TTGCTGTTTCACGCCCCCGCAAGCCAACTGAATATGGCGTTGTGTTCGTCGCCCATCCACTCAGGGTGCCACTGAACAAGCAGAATATTCTTCCCTTCCGCCGCCTCGATCACGCCGTCCGGCGCGGCTGCGCTGACGGCAAGCCCCTCGCCCGGTCGATCGATCGCCTGATGATGACTGGAGTTTATACGGATATCACCCGCGCCAACCAGACGCGCGATAGTCGTTCCTTCGTTTATATGCACACTGTGTCTGCCGTGTATGTTGCGCGCATGCCATAGTACAGGCTCGTACGCGTCAGGCAGGTGCTGATGCAATGTCCCGCCGCAGTATACGTTAATCGCCTGACAGCCGCGGCATACCCTCTCAACGCGGCGGTTGTTTGTTTGGCGCTGGTAATCGCCCGTCTCCAATTCGTTCACGTCTACCTGACCTATCCGCATCCCCTAGGCGAAGCGCATGGTCGTATGCGTAGGATTGATGATACCCACCGCGCGCTCCGCAATTGAAACAAGCAGGTCGCTTCCGAGAATGCCGCCCGATTCTTCCAAACCTCGTTCCGGCCGTCAAACACACGCAGGCAAAGGACAGGTTTCACCGCAACTATTTACAGTGCAAGGCAAGCGGGGAGCAAAAGCGGCATGAGGGCAAAACCAAAGCGGCGAAGAAAGTGGAAATGGACGCGAAGAAAAACACGCTCCGAGCCGAGGATATTTCAAAGGGCGTGTTCGTCCTTGTCAGTAATTTACCGAAGAAAGAGCCGAGGATTGCGGAGAAAGAAAAAGCTGCCCTGCCAATGGTGGCGAACCAGTAAAACAAAGCGGATATGTCATATGAGATATCCGCTTTTGCTCGGAAAGCTGGAATTTAGCGGTGCGCTCCGCACTCGCTACATTCTTGATGGTGCTGGTCGATAACGCCGCCGCAAGCCCCGCAAACAAATCGTTCTCTCTGTTCAGATAAAAAGGAATCTATATCTTTCTGAGCATCCAATCCGTTTTGGACTAAATCAATGCCGTAATTTTGTGTATAGCGTTTACTTAGCACTTTGATTTTGGGACATGGGAATTGCCCGCACTCATAACACCACCGCAATCCCTTATCAAAAGCACATTTTTTCTTTACACAACTAATACAGCTTTTGCGATTGTGTTCCGCCTCCGAAGCACGGCAACCGGGGCAAGGGTTTTTCTTGTTTAGATATGCACTGCAAGAAAGACAATTCACGCCGCAAACAGCAATTATCTCGTTTCCAATTTTATCGAGCATTTTCATTTTCCACATTCCCTCAAGTTCTAATTTGTCTGCGGCTTGCCCTGCGGCGAGGAAAAGCGGATTGCCGCAAGGCAAAACGGATTTCCGAAGCCGTAGCCCCGCCCGTGGCGGTAAGCTCCCGGCAGGACCCCGCGGAGAGCCCACGGCGGTTATGGCGCAGCCTAACCGTCAGAGTGGGACACACGCTTCAATGAAGCGTGTGAAGCGCTCCCCGCCCCGATCGTTTTATCGTTAAATATTATAACACTAAACGTGAATAATTCCACATAAATTTTCAAGTCCTTTTGCGGTCAGATGTCGCCCCGCTGGACAGTAACATTAATTGGTTACAGTCCGGCGGGGCATGGCAAGCCACCCCGAACACAAAGAGAATCAAAGAGGCTCGCACCGCGCTTTTTCGCAGCGCCCGGAAAAGAGCGGAGCTTACCATAATCCAAAACGCCTTGCCAAGAGCGGTAACATCCGGAGATTTTTTGTTTGGTTTTACAATGGCGCAGGTCGCGCTCGACAAGATTGTCGGCATGTATAGTCCGCTTACCTTTTTCTTCTCCGCTACAATAATGTACAAAAAAACAGGCGGCAAGCCCACCGTGGGAATGCCGCCCGAATGAATTTGCGAACGCTTATTTATTGTTTTCGAGGAATGTGTCGTAGCCCGCCTGATACAGCTCGACATAACGCTCGGAACCGACCGCCTTGGCTGTAGCCTTAAATGCTTCCCAGCTTGCGTCCGTCACGCCCGCGGTGATGAATGTGGTGATGGATTCCCTGAGGAAGGCGTCCAGATCGGTGAACAGACGAGCCGCTTCGGTGGCTTCTTCCGACGGCAGCTTGACGAGCTTTGTCAGATAGTTGAACGACTTCGGTTCCAGCACACCCGCGTTCGCGTAGTCTTGGCTTGTGTTATAGCGCTCGATGCGGTGCGGCGCCATCTGGTAGATTGGAGCGTAGTAGTCCGCCGGAGCGAAGAACTGCGCCATGTATACCGGCACATACTGATACAGACCGTTGTTTTCGGGAATATAGATAACTTCGTATTTGCCTTCGTCGTTGATCTTGATCGTCGGGTCGATCGGTCCGCCCTCTTTGATAGGTCCATTGTAAGCGACCATCATCGTTTCGGTTTCAAACTGAGCGTCGAGCCAGCGCAGCGTCTCTTCGACATGCTTGTTGGCGACGGTCAGCGACGCTCCGTCGCCCGGCAGCTCCATGATTTCCGGAACCGCAACGCTTAAACCGTCAGCCTTCGGCGGCAGAATTGAGACATACTGAGCCGCGATTTCAGGCGTGAGCGCGGTATTGATAAGCCGCAGATAGGTTGTATATCCGACTATACCCTGGTTCATTTTCTCGCCCCAGACGTTTGAATCCTGGGTGATCGCTTCTTTGTCAAGAAGACCTTCCTCGTAGCACAGGTGCAGCCATTCAACCGCTTGGCGGAAGCCTTCCACGTCGCCGATGAACTCTACTTTATCTTCCGCGTTGATACGGGCCGCGGTGTAGCGGTTGAGCGGCACGCCAAAGTTTGCGAAGTGAGTATACAAACCCTGCGTCTGGTGAATCAGATCGCCGCCGGAGAACGGAATCTCGTCAGCGATGCCGTTGCCGTTCGGATCCTGCGTTTTGAACGCGCGGAGCACTTCGGTCAGCTCGTCGATAGTCGTCGGGATTTCAAGACCCAGCTTGTCCAGCCACGCCTTGTTGATATAGTGGTTGCCGTCGTGATTGACGCCCTGCGCGATCAGGTTGCCGATGTAGTACATATGTCCGTCGGACGCGACCATCGCGTCCTTGACGCCGTTCATTTCCAAGCGTGCGGCGTAGTTTGGCATATACAGCGGGATCAGGTCGTCGAGCGGCAGCAGGATTCCCTGCGCTACGCCGTATTCTTCATAGTCGATCGAGCCGCGCATAATGACGTCGGGATAGTCGCCGCTGATGAACATCAGGTTGCGCTGCGTTTCCCAATCGCCGTCCTTGACGGATTCCCACTCAATGTGGATACCCGTGTTCTTTTCCAATTCCTGATAGAACCACATCGTGTCGTAGTCTACCTGCTGGTTTTCGATTGTGTACTCCATGACTTTCAGTGTAAGCGGTTCGGTCACGATGGGGTCTGCTGCGGCTGTCGCGCAAAGCGCGGCGAGTATCGCGATAGCGACCAATAAGGACAAGAGTTTCTTCATGTGCCAAGTCTCCTTTCAATATGCTTCATATCCCTTTCGGGATTAATGAACGAAAACGTATTCTGTAGGGGCGCGCGCCTCGCGCGCCCGCTGTATCCCAACAACATGTTTCAACTAAAATTCAGACATGATACATTCAGGCGCGCGCCCCTGCAGAATATCGGATGTTACCCTTTCAGCGATCCGATCATCACGCCTTTGACGAAATACTTCTGCATAAACACGTACAGCACGACAGCGGGTCCTGTAGAGATAACGATACAGCAGTACTTCGCAACCTCGGCTTTGCGTATCGCGTCCACCATGCCTTGCACGTTCCCCTCATACGCGTCGAAGAACGAGTCTGTGGTTGTACTGGTGGTGAGCGTCGCCAATACCTCGCGAAGTATCGTTTGCAGCGGAAGCAAGGCGCGGTTTCTTATATATACAAGCGCCGTAAAGTAGTCGTTCCATCTTGATACGCCGTAGTAAACGCACAGCACCGCGATAATCGTTCCCGAAAGAGGAAGCACCATTTTGAAAAAATAGCGGAAATGATTCGAGCCGTCGATCACAGCCGCCTCATAAAGTTCGTTCGGCACTGTCGAAGATATATAAGTTCTGGCGATCATAAGGTTCCAGACAGACACGCAGTTGATGATAATCATGATAGTGCGCGTGTTGTAAAGGTGCATGTCGCGCATCGTGAGGAAGGTCGGAATCAGTCCGCCGTTGAAGAACATTGTAAAGATAAATATGAAGTTGACGACGCTTTTGCCGATAAACTTCCGCGTAAGCGCGTACGCGGCCGCAAGGGTGATGGCTACGCTTATCCCCGAACCGACGACAGTATAAAAGATAGAATTCAAATAAGAATTCCATATCTCTTTTTGCGCGAACACAGCCTCGTAACCCATCAGCGAGAAATCCACAGGCAGAAACAGAACTTTGCCAGCGTGTATCGCAGTGGGGTCTGATACCGAAGAAATCACTATCAAGTACAACGGGTATAGGATTATGAACAGCAGAACAATCCATACAACCAGATTGACGGCGTCAAAGATGCGGTCGCTGCGCGTTCCCTTTATCGCGGTGTTCTTCTTCATTTCCGGCGCGCGGACGGAGGTCGCGCGAATCCGGGGAACGCGTAAGCGTTCCTTCATTTTCTTGGGCGTTTCCAAAACCTTCGCTTGCATGAGTTTCCTCCCGACATCCCAGACCCTGTAATAAACTAGAACAGACTTGTTTCGCCAAGCTTTCTTGAAATCCAGTTGACGCTTATCACCATCACGAAGCTGATCACGTTCATGAACAAGCCGATTGCCGCGGTGAACGAAAACTGCGTACCTTTAACCAGACCTTGCGTGTAGACATACACGCCGATTATATCCGAGGTAGGAAGGTTGCCCGAGGTCTGCATAAGAAGCGCTTTGTCCGTGTTGCTGCCAAGCAGGCTGCCGCAGCTTAAGATCAGCATCATCGTCGCGACGGGTATCAGGTGCGGTATATCGATATGCCAAATGCGCCGGCTTTTGGTTGCGCCGTCAATAGTCGCAGCCTCGTAAAGCTCGGGGTCGATACCTGTCAGAACCGCGATATACAGGATCGTGTTCCACCCCGCGTGCTGCCATATGTCCGATCCGATGAACAGCGTGCGAAACCAACCCGGTTCAATCATAAAGTAGATTGACTTCCCGCCAAGCGTTTCGATTAAGTAGTTGACAATGCCGTTAGTTGGCGAGAAGAACAAATACAGAATGCCCGCCATAACCACGGTGGAAATGAAGTGCGGCACATAGATTGCAGTCTGTGTGAGCTTCTTGAAGCGCGGTTTATTCATTTGGTTGAGCAGTATCGCCATGACGACGGGTATCGGGAAACCTATCGCCAGCCCGTAAAGATTCAGCAGAAATGTGTTTGACAGTCTTCTTGCGAAATAAGGTCCTTGCAGAAAGTCTGTAAAGTTTTTGAGCCCCACCCATTTGCTGCCGGTTATTCCGAACGCGGCTTTGTAATCGCGGAAAACGATCTGTACGCCGTACATCGGCACATAGCTGAAAATGATAATCATAACCAGCGCGGGAATAAGCAGAACGTAAAGCTGCCAGTCGTTGTGCAGCCGCAGCCCAACCCGCCGCAAGCTGCGGCTCGAATAGCGCGATGTGTCAGTCATAGTGGGTTCTCCTGTCCGCATCGTATCTTTATCGTATCTTTATCGGATTTATTATAACATACTATATTGCGCTTGAAAACAGAAAAATTTTTGTGAATGTCGCACAACCCCGACTTTTTTCACAAATCTATGGTATTATATTTCAAATACAACTCACGGAGGACGAAACAATGCCACTCAAATGGATAAAAGTGCGGCTCGACGGCGTCGGCGGGGTCGCAATGCCTAAACCCGTGTTGGAATCGATATACGCAAGCGACATGGAATTCGAGCCTGACGAGCGCAGGCAGCGCATTCTGCCGGACGGCACGGTGGAGCTTGCCGTCACGCGCGAGCCGTATATGGTTCACGCCAAACTGAACCTGCCGCTTTACGGCAGCATATGGGTTATGGCGGACAACCTCGGCGAGGGATACTCCGGCGACTTCGTTGACTTTGTCACAGAAGCTATCCGCACATACTTAAAGGAAGCGAAGAGCCTGTCAGAAGGAGTCGAGCTGACCCCCGAAACGCAGGGGCATCTGAGCGCCGCACAGGAGTTCGCGCACCTTGCGGATAGGGGGAACAGCACGCCTGAAAACCGACTCTACGCCTTGTCGCACGCCATCTATGCCGCCGAAGGCGCATTGGTCGAATCCGCGCGCAATAAAGTGTTCGCAAACCCCCGCGACGATCTTCTGTTGGGCTGCAACTTCTTCCGCTATACTTCGCCCGGCGCGCGATACGCCAAGTTCTTCTCGCAGGTTTTCGACTTCGCGACGCTGCCGTTTTACCCGGGAAGAACCGCTCCCGAAAAGGACCGCTTCAATTACGGCTATATTGATGAAGCTCTCCCGTACCTTGAGGGAAAGAACATCGTCGCAAAAGGGCATCCGCTCTGGTTTGGCCACGAGGGCGTCAATCCGAAATGGCTGTTCGGTCTGCCGTTCGACCAATTAAAGGAAGAAGCGCGGAAGATCGCGCGGAAGCACGTTTCAACTTATAAGGGACGCGTTGACATATGGGACGCGATGAACGAAGCGCACGACTGGGCGAACTGCTTCGAGCTGAACCACGAGCAGTCTGTGGAGCTTACGCGGGTGTGCTGCGACGCGCTGCGCGAGGCGAACCCCAACGCGACCGCCGTCGTGAATGTTTGCCTGCCGTTCGCGGAATATGTCGCAGGTCGGTATAATTGTTACGGCGCGCTGCCCGAGCACCTGCGCTCGCCGCTTGCGTATTTGCGCGCGGTTATTGAGGCGGGCGTGCAGTTCGACGTGGTCGGCATTCAACTCTACTTCCCCGCGCGCGATATGGTTGCGGTAAACCGTCTGCTGTCCGCGTTCGCGGGGTTAGGCAAGCCTGTGCACATAACGGAGATGGGCGTAAGCGGCGGCAATCGCGGACAAGCGGGAGCCTCGGGCAGCAACTGGTCTCAGCTTTCCATGTCGGAAGGAAGCTGGCACGGCGGCTGGAACGAACGCACACAAGCCGATTGGCTTGAGCAGTTCTACACCATCGCCGCAGCCAGACCCGAAATCAAAGCGCTTACATGGTGGGACTTCATTGAGCCGTCCTTTTCGGGTAACGGCGCGTTCTTATACGAGGATGAAAACCCGCGCGAAATGTTCTTCCGTCTGATGGCGCTGAAGAAACGGATTATCCGCGCGAAATAGACTGTTCCGCATAAAGGAAAAAACTGTTGAAGCCTTATGAAACAATACTTTTTGGCAGGCGCTTATCGGCGCGGGCTTGCCGTTTCTCAACAAGCCCGCGCCGTTCGTCGGTGACGTGCGCATGCGATCGTTAAATCGCATGCGCAATGATAACTATTTCAGCGCTTCATGCGAGTACCAGCCGTCGGTGAAGTGGTCTAGGCCGCCATAATATTTGTCGTATGGCGTCTCGCCGTCGGAAATCGGCAGCGTGAACGGGTTTTGGCGAATATACGCGCCGTCCTCTTCGCTCATCTCCTCGCCGAGGAAATACTCCTTAACGAACGCGGCGGTCCGCAGGTGCTGCGCGCTTTCGGAACCGTGCGGGTCTTGATTGCGCACTCCGCGATAGTTGAACACAAGGAGATCATCAGCCGGAAGACCGAGCGCGCGGTATATGCTCTTGCTCACTTCAAGCCCCAGCGCGTCGCTTTCGGAGCCGTCGTTGTAGTCGTTTACCGTGTTCACAACCATAATGGCGCGAGGCGCGAGAGTGGCGACGAGATCGTTCTGGTCATACGGCAGGCGGTTCGCGTAGCCATATGCGCCCGGTTCTCTTAAATATGTTCTCCACGGCGTTAAGAAGCGGCGGAACAGTTCGGTTTCGCGTACGCGATTGTGGCGGATGCTGTTCGAGATAACTTCCGTTCCCGTCGATATTTGCCGCGCGGGTTCGACCGTCTCGTCCGCGCTGTGATACGCGGTGCCGCTCCAGTCGTATTCATGCCCGACATATACCGCGCGCCACGGCGACGGTCCTGTTGCTCCTGCGGCGCCGGGGATGCACACGCCTATGCGCTCGTCGAATACGGCGCTTACGAAAGCGTACTTGCCGTTTATCGAGAAGCCCGTGACGCCCAGCTTGTCCGCCGCGATGTTCGGCGCTTCCGCTTCGTCCGCGTCGGTTTGCAAAAGCTCCAGAGTGTCGATGATTCGCGACGCGCCCCACGCCGCGGCCATCTCCGCGCTGACTTCCTTAAGGGTGCCTTCGCCGCCGCGCGAATATGGGAAAAGCTGATAGAACACGCCCGCGCGGCTCTGCCACGCGCCTTCATTCGTGCGGTTGTCCGTCGTAAACGAGGTGGGAACCGTTACGACGGCGACGCCCGATTGTCTGTATTCCGCGTTATCGCCGTCAAACGACAGTATTGCGGGGTAGCCGCCTTCAGGCGCGGGAGTTTCGGGCAAATAAGCGTAGAACGTGATTTCGCTTGTTGTTTCGCCTACCGTCATGGCGATTGTGATTACATAGTTTTCTGCTGCGGCGGGTCCGCTGTTGAACTCCGGTCCGAAAAACGGGAACCATGGGTTCGGTATATCCTGATTGTCGCCTATGTTGTAATGTTTGAGGCCGACAATCTCCAGCTTGTCGGGGGCATTCGGTTTGTAGCCATATTCGTAGAACTGCGCGAGGTCAAGTATTTCAGCGCGGCGTTCCGCCCAGTCTTCCGCCGTCTCAACGACACGGTCGCTTTGGAAAAACTTATATGGATTCGGCAGAGTTACGACGGTAGGCAGATCGAACGGATCGGGATATTTGGTATCCTTCCAGCGAAGGTCTGCGATCGCGGCTTCAAGATTATCCGCCGTTTCGCCTGCAAGCGCCGCGTCGCCGCCGTTCAGCCAAGCTTCCGCCTGCGCTATCGCCGCGTCCAAGGCTTGCTGCGATTCGTCCGTCCACGTTCCCTTAAGGAACGATTCGGAATTCAGCCGGCGCAACGCGTTTGTGACGCGCCAGTCCGAATACGCGAACGGGGTCGCTCCGTCCCAATCGGTCAGCGTGATGGTTCCCCAATCCAGAACGCGCGGATGGTCGTTGCCGAAGTCGTTTGTATATACGGAATCCTCGGAGTGGCTCCAATACTGCTTCACTCCGTGTCCCGACGTAACGGGACCCCACGGACCCGCTTCCGTCGTCGGTTCGGCTGTAATGTCGACAATTTCAACATCAAAGCCGAATTGCGTACCGTTGCCAAGCTCCACGCCTTCGAGGTTCAGCGCGAGCTCGACTGCGTATCCGCTGTCGCCGCCGTCGACCGTGTACGAGGATATGCGGTTTGTCCATTCGGGATGCGCGGGATCGGCGTGAACGCTGCTGAGTGTCGGGATATTATTGTTGGCTTGCCAGTGCAATTGACCGTCGCGGGTGACTGCGAAGATCCCGTCGTCATCTTCGTCGCCCAACGATTTGTCATTGTAATAATCGAGCGCGAACACGACGCTGTCGCGGTCCGCCGCGCTCGGGCTGCCGAACGTGAGCGGCGCTTCGGTCGACATAACGGTGATATCATTTTCCACCGTAACGCGGATAAACAACTGCGGTCCGTTCCAAACGGCTTGCAGCGAGCCTTTAACCGTGTAGTCCTCGGGGACTTCATCGCCCGGGCTTACCGGTTTTACATGCTCGATAGGCGACGACGGAACAGCCGACCAGTCTACGTCGGCGATCGCCGCCACCGATACGAACGGCGCGTCAAGGGTATTGCTTACGAAGCCGTCGGGCAGGAACAGCGCCTGGTAGTTGATGGATTCCAGTGTCATGCCGACCGTGTCCGAGGTAATTGTGTCAGACGCGAGCGCCGCGCATGACGCCATCGTCAAAAGCGCGGCAAGCGCGATTGATAACAGCCTTTTGCGTGTGGTCATGTGGATTCTCCTTCCGTATAGGGATTATTCACCAAAATTCTATATTGAATTATGGAAAATGTCAACCAAAGGCGCGCAACTGCTTTACAAAATCGGGAAGCGATATTTTTGTTGCTTGTGCACAAACAATGAGTTATACTGTACAGAGAAAAAATAATATCGACGGAGGTCAATATCATGAAACGCATCGTATCCGTTCTTCTCGCCGCCATACTGTGTCTCGGTCTGTCAAGCTTCGCCCTTGCGGACGGCGAACTGATTATCGTATCCCCAAACAGCGACGGTCTGCTGTCGGTAATTCCGCTGTTTGAAGCGAAAACCGGCGTCAAGGTTACGGTTGAGTCGATGGGCTCTGGCGACGCGATGAAACGTATCGCAAGCGAAACCGAAAACCCGACGTTCGATCTTATGTACGGCGGCTCGCTCTCGCCTTTCTTCGCAAACAAGGATTTGTTTCAGGATTATCTTTCGCCCGAAGACGCCGGCCTGATTCCGGAATATCAGAACAAGCTCGGCTTTTGCACAAGCTACACCGTCGACGGCTCTGTTCTGCTCGTGAATACGGAACTGCTCGCGGAACTGGGTATCGAAATCAACGGCTATGCGGACCTTCTTCAACCCGAGCTTAAGGACAAGATCGTCTCCGCCGACCCTTCGGCTTCCTCCAGCGCGTTCTGCCAACTGACAAACATGCTGCTCGCGATGGGCGGATATGAATCCGACGAGGCGTGGCAGTATGTCGCCGATCTGTTCAAGAACATCAACGGCAAGGTCGTAAGCTCGTCCAGCTCCGTTTACAAGGGAGTTTACAACGGCGAATATGTCGTGGGGCTCACCTATGAAGACCCGTGCGTAACGTTCCTTAAAGACGGCGCGACGAACATCAAAATCGTATACCCAATCGAAGGCACTGTTTTCCTGCCCGCGCAGATAGGAATCGTTAAGAACGCGAAGAACGCGGACAACGCGAAGCTGTTCGTCGATTACATGCTGAGTGAAGAGGCGCAGGTTTTCCTCGCGGAAAACACCACCAGCCGTCCTATCCGCCCCGTCGACGCCGGCAACGAATGGATGACGCCGCTCGGCGACATTAAGCTTATATTTGAAGATTCGGAATATGTAATGGAACACACGCCTGAGATTAAGGAAAAAATCCAAGAGATCATGATGGAGATTTAACAATCTCGCCATCACGGGGGCGGCAAACACACCCTGTAAATTTGCTGAGAGTCCCGTCAAATCCGTGGATTTGGCGGGGACCGCGGCGGATTTGCCGGGGACTTCGGTTGCCGCCCTTTCCTGATAACGAAGTATACGCTGTGAGGAAGTGACCATATGAGCGTTCCAATCACCTTCTCCAAGGTTGTTAAGAAATACGGCGCGAACACTATTATCCCGGAGCTCACGCTCAAGGTTTCGGACGGCGAGTTCTTCACGCTTCTGGGTCCCTCGGGCTGCGGAAAGACGACTCTGCTTCGCATGGTCGCGGGGTTCAACTCGATTGAGAGCGGAACGATAATGTTTGGCGGCCAAGTGATAAACGACATGCCGCCCGCCAAGCGAAACATCGGTATGGTGTTTCAAAACTACGCCGTATTTCCTCATATGACTGTCAGGCAGAACGTCGCGTTCGGTTTGACGAACCGCGGTCTTTCCAAAGACGAAATCAACGAACGCGTAGACCGAATTCTCGAAACCACGCGCATCACGGAGTATGCCTCTCGTATGCCCGATAGGCTGTCAGGCGGTCAGCAGCAGCGAGTCGCGCTCGCCCGAGCAATCGTTATCCGCCCAAACGTTCTTTTGATGGACGAGCCGCTCTCCAACCTTGACGCGAAGCTTCGGCTTGAGATGCGCAACGCTATCCGCAATATCCACAACACGATGGGCATAACGACCATATACGTAACCCACGATCAAGAGGAAGCAATGGCGGTTTCAGACCGCATAGCCGTAATGGACGGCGGCGTGATACAGCAGGTTGGCGTACCGAAGGCGATATACCAGAGGCCCGCTAATATGTTTGTCGCAAACTTCATCGGGCGAAGCAACGCGCTTGACGCGGAGCTTCTTTTGGAAAACGGCGCGGCAAAGCTTACGTTCGGCAACGGGACGGCCGTCGATTACGGCGTGTATCTCGACGGCGGCGCGCGCAGCCAAAAAGTCAGGGTTTCCGTGCGGCCGGAGGAATTCATCGTATCAAAGAGCGGCGAAGGGCTTTCCGGCGTAATCGAAAGCTCGGTATTCTTGGGTCTTAACACAACCTACTTCATCAAGCTGTTCAACGGAGATATAATTGAAACGGTCGAGGAAAGCTCGATCGACAGCATTCTGGCGAAGGGCACCAAGGTATCGCTTCGCTTGAAGCTTGATAAAATCAACGTGTTCACCGCAGACGGCAAGATAAGCCTCACGAAGGGCGGGTCGGTCAATGCGTAAGGATGAATCGCCGCGCCTGCGCTCAATTCGGCTTGACCCTTGGATAATCGTATCCATCGCCGTCACCGCCGCGTACGCGCTGTTCCTGCTTTATCCGCTGATCGCATTGCTTTCCAAGAGCGTGATCGGGAAAAGCGGCGGAGCCTCTCTTGAATATTTCACGAGCATATTCACCAAGGCTTATTACGGACGCGCGATAATGAACAGCTTCAAGGTGACGCTTGCGGTCACCGCGTTCAGCGTGCTTCTCGCGACGCCGCTCGCGTATCTCACTGCGGTATATAAGATTCGCGGACGCGCCGCGCTTGAGATTCTCATTCTGGTCTCTTCGATGTCCGCGCCTTTCATCGGGGCGTATTCGTGGATACAACTTTTCGGGCGCAGCGGCGCCGTCACGCAGTTTGTTAAGACCGCGATCGGCTGGAGGATGCCCGACATATACGGCTTCCCCGGAATCGTTCTGGTTATGAGCCTTCAGTTGTATTCGCTGGTATTCATGTTCGTTTCGGGCGCTTTCAAGAGCATGGATAATTCGCTGATAGAAGCCTGCGAATCACTGGGCTGTACGGGAATCCGCAAGTTCGCGCGCATCGTTCTGCCGCTGCTTCTGCCGACGCTTCTTGCGGGCGCGCTGATGGTGTTCATGCGCACGTTCGCGGACTACGGAACGCCCGCGCTTATCGGAGAAGGTTACACTACGCTTCCTGTTCTGGTATACAAAACCTTCATGAGCGAGACCGGCTCAAACGACAGCTTGGCGGCTGCGATATCCGTCATCGCGGTTTTCGTCACCACGGCGGTGTTCCTGCTGCAGAAGTTCGTCGTAAATCGCAAGAAGTTCACGATGAACGCGCTCCATCCCATACACGCCAAGTCGCTCAAAGGCGCGGCTAACGTGTTCGCGCATCTGTATTGCTATATAGTCGTCGCGCTGGCGATGCTGCCGCAGTTGTACGTTATATTCAGTTCGTTTCGCAAAACCAGCGGAAAGCTGTTCGTGCCGGGGTTCTCGCTTGCGAGCTATATCACGGCGTTCAATACGGTCGGCAAGACGATCACAAACACATATTTGCTGGGCTTTGCTGCAATAATCTGCATCGTCGTCATAGCGTCGCTTGTCGCGTACGTCGTCGTACGCAGACCGAACCCGCTCAATACCGCGCTCGACGTAATAACGATGTTCCCGGAAACCGTTGCGGGATCAATCCTCGGCATCGCGCTGCTGATTTCGTTCAGCAAACGCCCGCTTCTGTTCAGCGGAACGGCGTTCATCATGATTCTGAGCTACACTATCCGCCGCCTGCCGTATACGGTGCGCTCATCGTCCGCGATACTTTCGCAGATAAGCCCCTCGATTGAGGAAGCCTCGATAAGCCTAGGCGCGTCAGGCGCGAAGACGTTCGCAAGGGTGACGCTTCCTATGATGATGCCGGGCGTAATAAGCGGCGCGATCCTTTCCTGGATAATGATTATCACGGAATTATCCACGTCGATAATCCTCTACAGCACAAGAACGAAAACGATGACGCTTGAGATATACTCGCAGATAATACGCGGCAACGACGGCATAGCGGCCGCTATCTCCTCCATCTTGACGTTCTCTACGATTATCGCGTTGGTGATATTCTTCAAGGTCAGCGGCAAGAAGGAAATTGAGATTTAGTTAATGCGCGTCACGGCGGGCAGACGGCGAAAATGTGCCGCCTGTCCGCCGCCCAATTTCAATAAGCTTGTTTTTCGCCCGTAACGTTCAGGTCGACCGTTAATCTGTGTATTCGATATGTCCACAGGCTGTTGCTCGGCTGTTTGACTTCGCTGACGCTGTACAGCACGTCAAGCGCGTCGGAAGACAGCGCCCATCCATACGGGTCGTGGACCAGTCCGGGGTTATGGTTGCGTGGGAATCCGGAATCCGCGGATGTAATCAGCGCGACCTGCTCCCATGCGCCCGCCGAGAATGTCAAATCGCGCAATTCGTCAGGTTCAATTGCGGGAGTGTAGCGCAGCACGCGCACTGTCGAATTGATAAACGTCGGCTCTCCCGGTTCGTCAACGCCTTCGATGTAGCACGGCCAGCCGTCCGCGGCAAGGTAAATATGACCGCTTTCGGCGTCGTACACGGCGTCCGCGTTATTGAGCGAAGCGTATCCCATGTCGCGCCCCATGAGCCCCGCTATTGTAACCCGATTGCGCCAATCATCGCCAAGATGCCGCGGATGTTCCAAATCGCTGAAATCCCAGCGTTCGCAGAAAAGGTATGTGCCTTCAATTCGGCCCGACGTGTACAGCAGCAACACCTGACCCGCTTTGTCGATACTGATTAGCGCCGCTTGCCCGACGCCCCACTGAAACATGGCGTCGCGTTCCGCCGTCGATTTATCGCGCTCAAACGGCACGATCGGGTTAATTTCGTCAATCTTAATAAACGGACCGCTTGGTGTTTTCGACGCCGCCAAGCCGATTTCGTTGTTTTGGTTATTTGTCGTTGTGCATCCGAGATATGCCATCAGGTAAGAATACTCTTCTTCTTTATACATGAACGAACCCTTGATCACATCAGGGTCGCAAGCATGGTTGGTATCCCAGCCTTTCCAAAATTTGGTGCGTTCAAGAACAATCGTTTCGTCTGAATAAACCCATTTGCCGTCAACCGAAACGGCGGTTCTGAAACCGATTGAATCGACAATTTCACGCGCTTTCGTGTTCGTACAATAGTAAATATGCCGTACGCCGTCTTCCTCAAAAGCGGCGGGGCAATAGTTATAAATGCCTTCGCCTGACGCCTCAAATTCCGCCGTCGACTCCGCGCAGGCGCAGGCGCAGGATAAGATGAGTATCGCCGGAAAGAGGGCTGATAATATGATTCTGCGCATTGAATCGCCTCCGCTGAGTTTGTTATGCCGTCAAAGCCCGCTCCACTTCATCGGCGTAAGGAATGGAGCGCCCCGCGCCGAATCGGCTGACCGCGATGGCGGCCGCCTGAGCCGCAATCAGAAGCGCGCGGTCTACCTCTTCACTGTTGAGAATCGCGTTCACAAAGTATCCCGTAAACGTATCTCCCGCGGCGGTCGTATCGGATGCGTCAACGGGAAAAGCGCTCCTGCGCGCCCGCCGCGCCGCGTCCGCGTAAACAGAACCCTTTTCGCCGAGCGTCAGCAGTACGCGGCACGACGGATAGTTGCGCAGCAGTTCCATGATAATTCCATCCTCGTCCGTGTGTCCCGTTAAGCCGTATCCCTCGACCTCATTGAGTATAAACCAATCGACGAATCCGAGAGGACCCCGCTTCAACCCTTCCGTTATCGGCGAAGGGTTGAGAAATATCGTCATACCCTTTTCGTGAGCCGCGCAAATAAGATAATCAAGACTGCTGATTTCGTTCTGCAATAATATACAATCGCCTTCACCGAAGCCGCACAGCACGTCGTCGACGGTTTCGGGTGAAATCCGTCTGTTCGCTCCGCCATAGAGAATGATAGAATTGCGCCCTGCGTCGTCCACCTGAATTATCGCGCGGCCTGTCGGTTCATCAACAGTCTTAATGTATTCGGTGCGAACGCCGAACGACGACAGAAACGCGGGCAGAAACGCGCCGTCCTCGCCGACTGCTCCCGCAAAATATACCTCCGCGCCGGCCTTCGCCAACGCGATTGCCTGGTTAAGCCCTTTGCCGCCTTCACAACGAGTGTAGGAACGCGAGTCTATCGTTTCGCCTTCCTTAACCAGATGATCTACGAGATATACATCGTCGATATTGAGTGAACCGAAGACCAGCAGTTTCATTTTCTGCCCCCAATACAAGGTAAATTTTCAACGTGCAAGTTTCGCAAAGAGGTCTGCAAACAGAGCGTCACGGTTTATATGAAAGACATACTTGCACGGCGGACGGCGCGGGTCGAACCCATAGTGATGGTCGTATTCGGGAATCGGCGTCGGAATCAGTTTTTCACTGAGAAGACGACCGCCGTCGTTCAGCAGCCACGCGACTGCCGCAACGTCCCAGATCACGCGGCTCCATACCTTGCCTGCGGCGTAGCGGTTTGCTTCATCTATTGTCTGCCGTGCCAGATAGTCCGCGAGAGCGTTCTTGCCGGAGAGCCAATATGTAAGCTCCGGTCCCGTTGTCGTTAACGAGCTGACGACGCCCATGCAAGGCAGCATAACCAAAGGCGCGCCTGAACCGTAGAGCACACGCGCCGCGGTGACGTCCTGCATCATGTTGAACTCGCGGCTGTCAGGCCATTCGGTGCTGTTTCCGCCGAGCCAAACCACGACGAGATTGTCCGCAATCCGCGGTTGAATCAGCAGCGCGGACGCGACGTTTGTGATTGCGCCGATTGCGACTACATACAGCGGCTTTTCAGGCGAATAGTTCATTGCGCGTTCCGCGAGATCGTTAGCGGCAGGCGAAATTACGGGTTCGTTTTCGCTCTTCAGATATTCCCCCGAGCCTTTGAAAACGAGGCGTTCCTCCTTGGCAAGGTGAAGGAGCTTGAGGATTTCGTCATAGCTTTTTTCCATGCCGTCCAACGGGCTGACGGAGCGTTCGTTAAGAAATGGAGCGGCGTACAATGCGAGGAGATTGAGCTTCTCCGGGGAACGCAGCGCGTACGAAATCGCGAACTGATCGTCAATCTCGTTGTACGCGTCAGTGTCAAGAACCATATCGACTTTGCCTGTCGGGCATGTCAGCATCTTCAGGCGTTGTTCAAGTGAAAGCATATTTATCCCTCCGAATGATTCGGTGTTACAGAACAGTATTTACGATACATCCGCCCTGCCTCGCGCCGTCCTCCGCTTGAATGATGATGCGGACCGCGCCGCTTACCGGCGTGTATTTCATGCTCTGCGGATCATACGTTAGCGGCAGCTCTTCTGCGGGAACGCGGCAGATGTAACTTGCGCCGTCCCATGTGACGGCTAAGCGGCGGAACGAACCCGGGGTTATGCGAAGCCATACTTTGGCGTTTTCGAGTTTGTTAAGCTTGGCGTCAAAGATATCGGCTATTATTGTAAGGCTGCCGTCATCGCCGCGAAACCCGTTTGGCTTTATCGCCAGCGTGTTGAGAATGCCATTCGCCAGAGCGAGCCGCTTTTCCTTATGCGGACCGCTGCGCAGACCGCTGTAGTTGTGGCGCACCGCGCCTATGTCCGCGCCCGCTTCGCGCCACGCGTCATATGCGTCTTCCGCGGCGCACAGCGTTTCCTCAAAACAATCGTCGATTGCAACGGAAAAGTATATCATCCTGCTCGCATATCCCGCAAGTGTGATCGGCATGGAAACCGAATCGCCTGTAACCGCGTCAATCGCGCGCAAATCACCGTCCAATAAACGCGGATCGGGTTTCAGCGCGAAGACGGCTTCGCCGCCGCCGTTGTTGACGCATACGGCGAGAACGGAAGCGCGGTCCGTCAAAGCATATATGTTCGTCTGCTTAGGATTACCCTCGGCGATGAATGGCGACAGAATCGCTTCCGGCGCGAACGATTCAATCTCCTTGCGCAGCGCCGCGAAGTTCACATCATTATAGATATATCTGGGTCCGCCCGTACCAGTTGGGTAGCCCGCAAGGAACATCTCGCGTAGCACACGCTTGTGTGAAGTTTCAGCGATGTAGCTGATTCGGCAGTTCAAGTGCGAGAGAATACTTTCACGCGAAGCGGGATCGGCAGTTTCCGCGAACTTTCCTAAAACCAGTAGTTTCCCGCCATTGGTAAGATACACTTCCAATTTCGCAAGAGTGGTCCCGCCGATTTCATCATTGTCAACAGAAAGAAGAACCGGCATTTGCGCGGGCAGATGCTCGTCGATCATTGCGTCGGACACGACAGTGACAGACGCGCGGTCTGCGTACGCGTCCTGCAGTATTCCTGTCCAGCGCGGGTTCCATCCCTTGAGCCACGTGTCGTCCGCCGCGAACAAACCGACCTGCGGCTGCATGCGTCCCATTCCCGTTGTATACGGCGCGGCAAGCGTCAGCTCGTCGAATACTTTACGGCACTCAAGCTCGGCGGGCGTATCTTTAATCAGCCATTCTCCGTCGTGCAGATGTGAACGCCAGTGGATTGGATAGATAACGCTAATACCCATGCCCGCGCATTCATAAACCAGGCGGCGCAGTGTGTTTGGCGTGAACGAACGTCCGCCGCCCGCCATGCCCAGATCTGCGGTCTTGTTTCCCAGACGCGGTATAATTACAGGCGCGCCGAACGACGCGTTATATCCGATCAGAAGCACATTGCGACGCTCGGCGTCGTCGTCAATCAGGATGTGACCCATTTCTATGCCGTCGCTTGAGCTTATCAGCGAATCGCTCTGCTGCCCTAACTGTGCGCGGCTTGTACCGTGCATGAACGAGCCGTGCGTCGGATAGAAGCACAGATGCGTATCGTCCTTCGCCAAAATAGCCTGATAATAGTACGCGCACCTGTCCGCCATCGCCTGCTCTCTGAATTTCAGCCAGGTATTGCGCGGCGCGCTGTTTTCCTTAATAGTGTCCTTCTTATCGGGAACGGCTACGCCTTGCGCTTCGCACCACGCTTCAAAGTGACTCCACGACGCGGGGCGATAGTCGCCGTGTCCGAGACCGAAGTATTCGGGATAAAGCATCTCGCCGCCCATGACATATCCCGCCACATAGTGGCATCCGCGAAGCGGTTCCGCCTGACGCGACAACTGCTCCGCGTGTATGGCAAGGAGCGTCGGGTCGTCTATCGCGGGCATGGGAATCGGCTTGCCGCCGAGAACATCGGGGTCGCGCAGTTCCAAAAAGTTTCCGTCGATATCCCGCATCAGCGCTTCGGGAATGTTCTTTCTGTAATGATAGAACCCGGGGAAGTAGACGTTGTTGTGTTCGCCGCCGCCGATCATTGCGTGACGCTTGCCCTTAATCACGTCGTTGAATGTCCGCAGCCTCTCCTCAACGCCGTCGTCGTCAAGAACAAACTTTCCGCTTTCGTCGTCCCATTTGACGGCGGGACCCGGACGCGCGTGGGTCGCGTTGCAGTGCGTGCGCTCGCGGCAGCTTTCAAAGTCCGACGCGTTATCCAGCACGCCCAGCTTCTCGCCGGGTCGGTGGATGTAATTGAAGTATCCGATATTCATTTCCTGACGGAGCATAGTTGACCCTCCTGTATCGGCAGGCGCGATGCGCCGTGATTCGAGAACGTGAAAGCGTTCTTTGGTTTGGATGGTAAAGGGGTCGCCACACGTACAGCAACCCCTTACAGGATTTAAGTATCTTTATTCTTTTTCGGCGTATGGCGGCCAGAAGAAGTCGACGCCGAGCTGCGCCTTGCCTGCCTGCAGCGCGTCGTCGCTATACTGAAGAACGAGCTTCTGATCGTAGAGCGTCGGCAGAACCTGCTGAATTTCAGCGTACTTCGCTTCAAAGGCTTCGACGGTCGGAGCGGTGAGCAGCTCCGCTACGGCGATCTTAGTGTAGCTGTCCGCTTTCACATTCTCTTCGTTGACAGTCAGCGCGCGCGGGTCGTTTGGGTCATACTTGTATTGCGCGGGACGATAGGAATATTTAGACAGCGGGATCTTGATTTTGGTGTCGCCCGTGAGGAACGACTTGAGCTGGTTGGGGTTCTCAAGGTCCAGCGGCGCTTCAAACTGCATAAGGAACGCATAGTTTGCGAACAGATCGAACGCTCCGATGCCGAGCTTCTTGCGCAAAGTCGCGTCAGCTTGCGTCGCCGCGATAAATTCTTCCGCCGTGGAGATTGTTCCGTCTTCGTTCCAATTCCAGTGTTCGCCTTCCCAGCCGCGGTTCATCTTGATCGCGCCCTCGTCGCTCAGGAGATAAGAAACGAACTTGATAAGCTGTTCGGGCGCTTTGTTATTGGAAGATATGACGGTTTGCAGATATCCCCATCCGCTGATGTCTCCGAGGACGGGTTCGTCGCCCGCCGCGTTGCGCAGTTCAAACGTCACATAGTAGGCGTTCGGGTCGGAGTCGTACAGGCTTGCGAACTGCGGCACGAAGTCCTGCGGCGCGGCTGCGAGCGCGAAGACGCGCCCGTTCGCAATCTTCTCGCGAACTTGGTCGCGCGTATCGGAGTAATTGCTCTCAAGAATCAAGCCGCGGCGATACGCTTCGTTGAGGAACGCGTAGGCTTCTTTGTTCGCGCCGTTATTCCACGCGCTGTACGTGTGACCGTCTTCCGTTTCCCACGGAACGGCAAAGTATTGGCTGACGATGGTATACGCTTCGCTGCCCTGCTCGAAAAGCTGCAAGCCGATGACCGGCAGGTCGTTATAGGTCAGCTTGGACGCGGCTTCGCACGCGTCGAGAAACGCCGCGGGAGTGCTCATATCGGGCGAGCCGATCTGCTCCCACAGGTCCTTGCGCACGACGATTGCGCGGTTGGGAATGAGACCCGTGCCTTCAGGCAGGTCGTCCGTCGAATACGCGTAGTTCGGATAGGCGTATGCCTTGCCGTCCGCCAAAGCGTACCACGCCAGAACGTCGGAGCGGAAATACGACTTCTCTTCGTCGGTGAGGTACTTGTCCGCCAAGTCGTTATAGGAGACGAGCATCTCGGCTTCCGCCATCTGGCGGATAAGCGTCGTCGAAGGCGTATCCCATAAGCCCTTCAGCGTAATGATATCGGGTACCGAGTCAGACGAGATGAGCGTCGCGAGCTGCGACCCGCTGTCGTCCGCCGCCGTGATGAATTCAATTTCGATTCCGAACTTTTCGGTCAGCTCGGCCGTCATCCGATCCAAGCCCCAGCCCTCGCTGTTGAAGCTGAACGACGGAACGTCCACGAACCATGTGAGCTTGACGGGCGCTTCGCTCGCGGACGCGGGCGCGATTGCGGTAAGTGAGAGCACCAGCATCGCGGTCAGGAATAAAGATACAAGTTTCTTCATTTCGGGTCTCCTTTTTTGCGGGGAATTCCCGCTGTATTTCATCACGCTCCGGCGTGACAGATACGAGTATCATGGGTCGAATTCGCATTACCCTTTCAAAGAACCCAGCATAATGCCCTTCGTCAGGAATCGCTGAAGCAGCGGGTATATACAAAGTATCGGTATCGTGCTGATAACGATGGTCGCGTAGCGAACAGTTGTAGAGGTGACGTTCTGCTGCATTTCGGACGGCAAATACCCCATGTCCGCGGAGCTTACGAATTCGGACGTCTTAATCATTTTGTAGAGGTAAAGCTGAAGCGTCTGCAAATTTCGGTCGGTCGTGTAGACCATGCTGTCGAAGAATGCGTTCCAATGCCCAACGCCGACCCAAAGCGCGATGGTCGCGAGGACGGGCGCGGACAACGGCAGGTATAGCCTTAAGAACGTTTTGAATTCGCTCGCGCCGTCAAGCATTGCGGATTCGTGTATTTCTGACGGTATCGAGCGGAAGTAGTTAGAGCAGATGATCATGTTGTACACGGAATATAAGCCGGGAATGACGTATACCCAAAACGTGTTGATCAGCTTCAGTTGCTTGAGCAATATATAGAACGGTATCAGTCCGCCTCCGAAGAACATCGTGAACATGTTTATCCAGTAAATTGCTTTGCGCGCGGGCAGGTCGTCGCGGCTCATCGAGTACGCCACCATGGATGTGAACAGCACGTGCGTTATCGTGCAGATTACGGTGCGCAGGAACGTTACGCGAAAGCCGATATACAGCCGCGAATCCACCAGCGTAACCATGTAATTTTGCAGGCTCCACACACGCGGTAAAAGGTACACGCCGCCGCGCAGATAATTCTGACCGTCGCTGAACGAACCTATGACGACGTACCAGAACGGATAGATACATACAGCCATGAACAGAAGCATTATCCCAATGATGAGATAGTCCCAACCATTGTTCCTGTCAAGTCCGTGCAGACCGCGCTTTTTTTTAAGCAGCGTAACCGTCTGTGCCGCCATCGGAATCCTCCCCGTCAGTCAGTATCTGAAGAACCTATATCAATTTTCCGACTAAAACAGACCGTTGCCCGTCAATCGTTTTGAGGTGAAGTTCCCGACGCTTAACAGAAGCACCGCCAGAAACGAGCGGAAGACGCCGACCGCGGTTGTAAACGAGAAGCGCCTCTGAGAGATGCCGACCTTGTAGATGTATGTGTCCAACACTTCACTCTTGGCAAGGTTGAGCGGGTTTTGCAGCATGTAGATGCGGTCGAATCCGCTTCCGAGGATTCCGCTTATCGCAAGCAGCAGAAGAACGGTGATTGTCGAAGCGATGCTTGGCAGCGTTACAAGGAAGGCGTTCTGCCTGCGGTTCGCGCCGTCGATGCGGGCGGCTTCATATATCTGCGGGTCGATGCCTGATATCGCGGCGACATATATTACGGAACCCCAACCCGTTCCCTTGATGGCGGACGAGATAATTACGATTGCGTAGAAATATTCCGATCGCGACATAAAGTTGATCGGCTTATCTATCAAGCCCGCTTGAAGAAGAACGCTGTTGGCGAAGCCGCCGTCTGACGAGAGGAGCGCCATAACGATTCCGCCGTACACGACCCACGAGATAAAATGCGGGAAGTATGTTGAAGTTTGAACGACGCGCTTGAATTTGCGGCTGCGCAGCTCGTTGAGCAGCAGCGCGAAGAGGATTGGCAGCGGGAAAGTGAACAGAAGCTCCAGCAGGCTCAGCGAGAGAGTGTTCAGCATAACGTTCTTGAACTGTGCGTCGGTAACGAACTTAACGAAGTTAGAAAACCCGACAAACGGCTTGTCGAACAGATCCTTCATAATGTTAAGCGAATAATCCATGTTCTTAAAGCCGATTACGACGCCGATCATCGGAATATACGCGAAAATGAGCAGGAAGACGACGCCCGCCATAGCCATCAGAAAAACCTGATGGTTGAATCTGCGCCGGTTATATCTATGCTTTGCGGCTGTCATTGCGTTCGCCTCTTCTCTCTTCGTAAGTTTCGTTTGCTCTGTTCAATACGAGGAATCAGGCAAGATGTGGAATCGTTTCCATGTCCTGCATAAAATATCAGCATCGGTTCGCGGACGTTGAGCCTCTGACGATCAGTTGATGGCTTATCGAAACGCTGCGCGGCGCGCCTTCATACGTACCCTCTATCCGTTCAAAAAGCATCCTCATGCCCTCTTGCGCGAAACAGGCGCCGTCGTTCGTGACGGACGAAAGGCTCGGGCTGGATATACACGCGTAAGGTATGTCGTCCATTCCGACTACGGACACTTCTTCGGGCACGGCAATCTTGTGCTCGTGCAAAGCGGATAGCAAGCCGAGCGCGATGAGATCGTTTGCGCAGCAAATGGCGGTAGGTCGATTCGGCAGCGAAGCGAAATATTCACCCATGATTATTCCGTCCGACTGCGCGAATCCGCGTTCGATTATATTCTCCGAAAGCGGAATCAACCCGGCTTCCGCCATCGCGCGTTCATATCCTTCGCGGCGGCTTCTGCCTATCATAGAACCGGGCTCCCCGCCCGCAAACCCGATGCGTTTATGCCCGCCGGATATCAAGTGGCGCGTAGCTATGTAGCTGCCCTCCGAGCCTTGCACATGCACGGCGTCAAACGGATATTGATGGTAAACGTTGAGCGCGACGACGGGAATGCTTGCGCGAATCAATGCGCCGACGGTTTCGGGTTTAATATCTATCGAACCCATCAGAACACCGCTTGCGTACATCTGCTGCGCGAGCTTGACAGCCGCCGGCTCGCTGCGGCTATCCTCCGAATCGTAAAGAGCCAGCGCGTAACCCTTTTCGCTTACAATGCGCTGGGTCGTCTTTGCGATGGTAGAATAGAACGGGTTGCAAATATCGGGCACCACAAGCAGGATTATCTTGCTCTTTTGCGTTTTCAGCCCTTGCGCAGCAAGGCTGGGTTCGTAATTCAATACGCGGATGGAATCCGCTATGCGTACCGCCGTATCCCGATCGACGTATCCCGAGTTGTTTATATGCCGCGATACGGTGCTGACGGAAACCCCTACGTTTCTTGCGATATCGCGTATGGTAGCTGACTTGTTTCGCTTCTCCAAGTCAAAAAACATCCTTTCAAGTAAAATCAACCATATGGAAACGGTATCATTTATGCAAATATGGTAACATCCGACGCAATAATTGTCAATAGCAAATTTCACGGTTGTTGCTAACGCATGATAACTTCTGTTACAGTCCAGGCGCCTCAGGCAACGAGAGATGCAAGGGACTTAAAGAGCAACTCCTTGCGCCTCGTGGCAGTGGCGATGATTGTTGAAACTATCGCATAGCGCTTTGCACCGTTCCACGATCGGAAAATCTTGGAGATATTCTCTTTCAGTTTGCACGCACGCAGGCCGCGCTCGGCAAGATTGTTCGTTCCGGGTACAGCGTATGTTGCTCATGTACACCGGGGATATGTCTAAAAGCTCCGTCAGCTTGCGAAGCGACATGTAGGTCACTTATCTTCAGATGGTTCGGCGTTCTGATGCCTCGGCAGATAGTAATACTTGCCGTCTCTAATAATTATTTCAACATCATCAGCATATACATCTCTTGGTTGCTCAATGCTTCCAAATGCAATGTCTGCCTGAGAAGCTATTTCCTGTGCTATCGTTTTGCCGAGTGTCTTGTAATTGTGCTTTTCGTCAATCCATCCAAGCGGTATTGAGACGATTGCTTCAAATCCGGTCTTTGCAATCCGCTCTTTGATTAAATCGATACGCAATGTTTCAACCTGCTTATTGTGCCACTCTCCGAGTAGAGTGCGCGTTTGAACAGATAAATCACGATATTTTTTGTAAAGCGCGTAGCTTTGCTCAGTTGAAATAGAACCTTTTTCTAAGAGATATGTCAGTTTACTGA
The DNA here is from genome assembly GCA_031280145.1 of Oscillospiraceae bacterium. Lineage (GTDB taxonomy): Bacteria > Bacillota > Clostridia > Christensenellales > Aristaeellaceae > JAITHB01. Next base: position 25,191 of record JAITHB010000002.1, read on the forward strand.
TTTCCCCAAAGACTGCAACTAACACAGTTTGAAACCCGACTAATGTCTTTAACTCCTCGACCGCGGACTCATACTCTTTGTAGTCCGGCTTTGGGTTCTTTTTTGTGATGTCTGAGATGGAGATATTCACTTGCCCTAAAAGTTCGGTTGCAGTTGCTTTTATGCTTTCCAAGGCATACAGTTTAAGTTTCCGCCGGCTGTCGTTCTCCAATATTTCGGCGCTAAACTGAGAAATTTCACCAACAAGAGAAATCACCGACAAAATGCGGCTCTTAAATTCTCTTTCTTGAAAATCGCTCATTTTGCTTATTCTCTTTGTCATCATCTCCAGTTTGGAGTCGATTATCGACATATAGTATTGACCGACAACTAAGGACACCACATTCATTACATTTGCTGCCACATTCGCTAATTTTGCGCCTTTTGCAATGGCGGCGGGAGCAACCTCATTTGCCTTCTGTGCCGCCACAGGCACAAAGTTCGCATTTTCTCGTATATTCTTTGTGCCACGCGCAAAGCCTCTAACTGCGCCTTCCATATTTCTGGAATTAACCAGTTTTGCGCTGGGTGACAAAACCGCTCTGTAAATATTTCCACCTTGGATAATCTCGTTCGCATTCTGTACAGCGACATTTACAGCATTGACCGTTTGTTGCAACGCGATATTTGAGGCGTTTGTTGCTAATGTTCTCGCGGCAGTTTCCGCAATAGCGGGAAGCGTCTGTGTTATACGTGCGACAACGGCGTGGTCGGCAATTTCGACTAAACTGTTCTCGTCTATTTGTGTCGTAGGCGGAAGGAGTTCAATGGGAATAATCAATTCTTCGCCGGAAGTCGGACGAACTAATGCCAAGTCAGCAGCAACTTGTTCTGTACCCTTGGAACGCTCCGCCTTGTTTCGCAGAAAAAAGACCACCGCTACGATTAAGCCAACGGCAACTACCGCTATAGCTATAAGAATTGGCGCTAGGTATTCCATTCCATCACTCCTGTCTACGGTTCATTTCGTTTGAATACGTATGTTCCTCTTATTCCGAAACATCATCTTCCTGCTCATAGTAATAAGAATAGTCAATGCCTTTCAAAAAGACTTCGCGGTCGCCTATTGTATCGGTCAAAGCGGATTTCAGTAAAGCCTTAATTTTCGCCGTACTCATTGTGCTTTCGGTCATAGCAGACAAATAATCTTTCTTGTTGATTTTGCTCCAATCAACGCAAAGTTTAAGATTTTTCGTTACAGTTCAGCAGGCGTGAGGCGAGGTAAAGCAAGGAGCAACGGCGAGCTGTAACCATCTTCTTTACAGTTCAGCCCCTCGCCCCAAAAGAGAAACGAGAGAAGTAAAAACAGGGAGATTGGATCTGAGGACAGTGGCAATAACGGAAGAAACGACAGCATAGCGGTTAGCGCCGTTCGCTCCAGCGTCAAAACGCGCTCATTCAGACTCCGGTTTTCCTTACGCAGCCTTCCGTTTTCCGCTTCCGGCTTCTCCTTGCGCTCCGTCGTCTCTGTTAGTTGCCGAAATACGTCTCGTTCCGAATTTCTCCTCTCCCCTCTATTTTACCACTTCTTTCCTCTCTTGTCTGCTCCCGCTGAGCTGTAACCCCTGTCTAGTTTTTTCGAAATCGCTCGTTACGGTGGGGATTACGGCAATTCGTCAGATCAGAGCCGCCGATCGCATAAAGCAATACGCTGAACCCCGTCATACTCTTCCGGGCCAATACCCGCCGTCTTGATATTCTGTATGCGTTTGGTGTATAATATGTCTGACGGGAATATGAACGGAGGATTATATGTGGCTGATATCGTGACGGGCGGACTGTATCCCTACATCGGTATAACGGACGATTACATGTTCACGACCGTGCTTTGTCAGCACCCCGAAATATGTTTAACCCTCCTGCGCTATATGCTTCCCGATATTACAATCAGCCATGTCGCGTACAAACCGTTCGACGATAACGCGGTTCCGTCCGCGCAGCCGAACGTACAGCAGACTTTCTCATCGGCGGTGGACGCGCACGGCGTAAGGCTTGACGTATACTACGACGACGGCAAAAGCATGTTCGATGTGGAGATGCACAACGGGAAGGACCCGAACCTGCCAAAGCGCGCGCGTTACACGCGAAGCTCGATTGACGCGACGGCGCTGAAGCGCGGGGAGAAGTATCACCAATTGCGTCCGTGCTACGTGATATATATTTGTACGTTTGACCCGTATGATAAAGGTCTTTACCTTTATACCGCGGAAAGCCGTATCGTCGAGGATTTATCCGTAAGGCATGAGGACGAGGCGTACACGTTATATTTTAACGTGAAGGGGACAAAGGGAAAAGTGCCCGAGCCGATGAAGGAAATCTTGCGGTATATACGCGATCCCCAATCGTATCCGGTGGAAAAGACCAACGTAGACGTTATAAAGCAGATTGACGAAGCTGTAAAATTCAACCAGCAAAGTGCTGAATGGAGGAGGGAGTATTCTATGTTGCAATTACATATGCAGGACGCCGAGCTGCGGGGCGAAAGAAAAGGGCGCAAACTTGTGGCGCGAACAATGTTCGAGAAGAACATGCCCGAAAAAGAGATAGCAGCATTAACAAAATTGACGCCGGAAGAACTCCTCTCCATTAAGGAGGAATTGGACGTTCGGAAGGAACCGGAAGGCGGCTGATACCTAAGGTCGTCAGACAGTATAATTTGCGAGGGCGGTCATTGGCCGCCCTCGTCAGATTGTCGACAAACGATTATATTGTACGCGGACGGGCGAGCTAGGGGCTCGCCCGTACAGCATATTGAGTTCCTGTATACCGATAGCATACACCATGTAGGGGCGACCGCCTCGGTCGCCCGCCCTTTACAACACCGATGGGCTTTGTCGCCAGTCTGCGAGGGCGGTCATTGACCGCCCTCGTTCTGTTCGTCTTTCCGTATTACTTCACGTCGTAATCCGCGTCGACCGTGGCGTTGTCCGGCGCGGGTTCGCCTGTCGGCGCATCCTGCCCCGCCTGACCGCCGCTCTGCTGATATATCTTGCCGAATATTGCGTAAACCTTCTGCGTGAAGCCGTCCATCGCGGACTTGATTTCGTCGGCGTCGTTGCCGCCGCGCGTCGCCTTGAACGCGTCAAGCTCCGTTTGTACCGTCTGCTTATCTTCGGAAGAAAGCTTGTCGCCCAGCTCGCGAAGCTGCTTCTCCGTTTCATAGATGAGATTATCCGCGCGGTTGAACGTTTCCACTTCCTCCTTCTTCTTCTTATCCTCCGCCTCGAAGCGCTTCGCTTCGTCTACGCGCTGCTTTATCTCGCTTTCGGAGAGATTCGTTGTCGCGGTTATAGTCACCTTCTGCTCGTTGCCCGTGCCTAAGTCCTTCGCCGAAACGTTCACTATGCCGTTGCTGTCGATGTTGAACGTAACTTCAATCTGCGGAACGCCGCGCGGCGCGGGAGCTATTCCCGTGAGCTGGAAGCGGCCGAGCGTCTTGTTGTTCGCCGCCATCTCGCGCTCGCCTTGCAGGACGTGCACCTCGACCGTCGTCTGTCCGTCCGCGGCCGTTGAGAACACCTGCGACTTGGAGGTCGGAACGTTGGTGTTGCGGTCGATGAGCCGCGTGAACACTCCGCCCATCGTCTCTATTCCCAGCGACAGCGGCGTCACGTCGATAAGCACGACGTCCTTCACTTCGCCGCCCAGAACGCCGCCTTGTATCGCGGCGCCTATCGCCACGCACTCGTCGGGGTTTATTCCCTTGAACGGTTCCTTTCCCGTAATCTTCTTTACGGCTTCCTGCACGGCGGGAATGCGCGTGCTGCCGCCGACGAGTATAACCTTGTCGAGCTGATCCGCCTTCATCTCCGCGTCCTTGAGCGCTTTCTGCATCGGCGGAATCGTAGCTTCTACCAAGTCGCGCGTAAGCTCGTCAAACTTCGCGCGCGTGAGCGTCATGTCAAGGTGCTTGGGACCGTTCGCGTCCGCCGTGATGAACGGCAGGTTTATGGACGCTTGCATGACCGACGAGAGTTCAATCTTCGCCTTCTCCGCGGCTTCCTTCAAGCGCTGAAGCGCCATGCGATCCTTACGCAAGTCGATGCCCTGCTCGCGCTGGAACGTGTCCGCGATGTGCTTGATAACACGCTCGTCGAAGTCGTCGCCGCCCAGGCGCGTGTTGCCGTTCGTGGACTTCACCTCGAACACGCCGTCGCCGATTTCCAGAATGGAAACGTCGAACGTTCCGCCGCCAAGGTCGTACACGAGAATCTTCTGCGCGCCCTGCTTATCAAGACCGTACGCCAGCGACGCCGCTGTCGGTTCGTTGATTATGCGCTGCACGTTGAGTCCCGCAATGCGCCCCGCGTCCTTGGTCGCCTGACGCTGGCTGTCGTTGAAGTATGCGGGAACCGTGATGACGGCTTCCGTGACCGTCTGCCCCAGATAGCTTTCCGCGTCAGCCTTGAGCTTCTGCAGAATCATCGCGGAGATTTCCTGCGGCGTATACTGCTTGCCGTCGATGTTTTCCTTGTGGTTCGTACCCATCTCGCGCTTGATTGAGATTATCGTGCGCTCGGGGTTTGTGACTGCCTGACGCTTCGCGACCTGCCCGACAAGCCGTTCGCCGTCCTTCGTGAACGCCACGACCGACGGGGTAGTGCGCGCGCCTTCGGCGTTTGGTATTACGACGGCTTCGCCGCCCTCCATTATGGATACGCAGCTGTTTGTGGTTCCCAGGTCGATTCCTATTATCTTGGCCATTTGTTTTTCCTCCTGCTGTTACTGTATATATATATTATCATTGAGAGCGATTTATGTATGTTTTGTCACTGCGCAACCTTCACCATAGCAAACCTCAGCACGCGGCCGCCCAGCTTATAACCCTTCTGCAAAACCTGAAGCACTTTCCCCGAATCACCATCCGCGCCTTCGCCCTGCATGACTGCGTGTTCCAACATCGGGTCGAACGGTTCGCCCGTTCTGTCTATAGAAGTTACGCCCCACTTTGCGTACAAGTCCTGAAGCTGCTTTAGCACCAACGCCACGCCCTGCCGCGTCACCTCGTCCTTTGCCGCGTCGACGGCGCGTTCGATATTGTCCAGAATGGGCAATGTGTCCTCGATTATTCTCGCGCGTCCGTTATCGTATTGCTCCAGCGAATCCGCGGCGTTCCTGCGCCTGTAATTCTCGAAGTCCGCCTTCATTCGTTTGGCGTATTCCAGATATTCGTCGCGTTCCTTCATCGCCTTGTCGCGCTCGCACTGAAGCATCTCAAGCTCCGTCGTCTCGGAGCATTCCTCCGTATTGGGGATTTCCTGTTCTATAGCTTCTGTTTCTTCTCTGTCCATATATAGCTCCTGTTTGCTGTTTATGTATTTTCGCGCAGCGTCTCGCCGAGTATTCCGCCGACCACGTTGAGTACCGAAACCACATGTCCGTACCTCATGCGCACAGGCCCGATGACGCCGATTGAACCCGTCTGCCCCAGCGCCTGATATGACGCGGTGACTACCGCGCAGTCCTCCATCTCCGGCATACCCGTTTCGCGCCCGATTCGCAGCGTGAACTGCATCGTGTTTGTGTCCGCCAGCAGCGCGCGCAGCCTGTCGTGCGTCTCAAGAACGGAGAGGAACGCGCGTATCTTCGCGGGTTCCGACAATTCGGGGTATATCAGAATGTTCGTTCCGCCGCTTATCGCAATCTCGCGCCCCGTGTTGGCTTCCATCTCTATCCTGCCCAGCGCGTCGAGCAGCGTCTGCATAAGGCGGACATGCTCGCCTATAGCGGAAAGAAGCCCTTCGACGGAGCTTGTGATTTCGGCGAGTGGACGCCCCGCGAGGTGCGCCGTCAGCATGGACGATATGCGGTACAAATCGTCCGGCGCGATATCGGGGTCTACGCGCACGGTAATATCCTTGTATACCGCCGTATCCGTAACCACTATCAGCAGCGCGGTGTCGGAAGAAAGCGGGCAAAGCGAGATTGAAAGCACCTGCGAATTGTGCGCCTTGGGCCCCGCGACGACCGTTGTGTATTGCGTCGCCGCCGCGACCGCCGCCGCCGCCTTCTTTATAACGTCGCTCACCTGCTTCTCGCGGCTCTTCATCCTTGCGCGGAGCTTCAGCGTTTCCGTTGAGGA
>JAITHB010000061.1 GCA_031280145.1 Oscillospiraceae bacterium
CAACCGCCCGCCGCACCCCAACCGCCCGCCGCACCAATAATTTTTCATTTTTCATTGTTAATTGTTCATTCGTAAAGGCAGGTAAACCGATTGATAACCATCCAAGACATAGCGAACAAGGCGGGCGTATCCGCGACGACCGTATCCAACGTTGTGAACGGTAAGGCGAACCGCGTGTCGGCGGCTACGCTTAAGAAGATAAACGCCATCATTGAGGAATCGGGCTATGTGCCCAACATGTCCGCGCGTATGCTTGTGTCTAATTCTTCGCGCGTCGTCGCAATCATCAACCATATTGAGAATGACAGCGCGGACGGCTTTCTCTCCGACCCGTTTCTCAGCGGCTTTATGAGCGCGGCGGAGGCGACGCTGCGCAGCCAAGGATATTACATCATGTTCCGCGCGGTGAAGAACGAGGGCGAGCTTGACGCGTTCCTGCGCGGCTGGGCGGTGGACGGTCTGTTCGTGACGGGTGTGTTCGACGGCGACGGCATTGCGGACGCGCTGCGCGGCTCGGGGAAGCCTGTCGTGCTTATCGACAGTTACGTAAAGGATTTACGCGGCCTGGTCAACATTGGTTTGGAGGACGAGCGCGGCGCGTATATCGCGACAAAATATCTTATAGACCACGGTCACAAGCAAATCGCGTTCGCGGGCGCGCCCATTAAATCGGGCGGCGTAGTGGACAAGCGTTTCGACGGCTACAAGAAGGCTCTCGCGGAAAGCGGGCTTGAGCTTTCGGCTTCGCGGGTGTTCGAGCGCGAATTCGCAACGTCGGTGACTATCGCGCTGGGACGCGAGCTTGCCATGCGTTCAGACATAACCGCAGTTTTCGCCACCGCGGATATCTTGGCCGCGGGAATAATAACGGGTCTTAGCGAGGGCGGAAAGAGTGTCCCGCGCGATGTGTCGGTGGTTGGCTTCGACGATATATTCTACAGCAGGCTTACCAATCCCAAGCTTACGACGATTCATCAGAACCTTCAGCGCAAGGGTCAGGTTGCGGCGGACATAATGGTAGACCTGCTGTGCGGGGCTTCGCGCGATATTCCTTCCGACAATATTGTGCTGCCAATCAGACTGGTCGAGCGCGAGAGCGTAACGAAGTTAAGAGCTGAAAGCTAAGAGTTAATGGTGGAGAAGAACGCCCCACAGCACTAAACCTAAAGCATTAGCTTTTAGCTTATAACTTATTTAGGTATGTTTGCAGGTATCCATGGTGCCATGGTATTTATGGTATCTGTTCTATATATATAAATAATACCATAAATACCATGATACCATGGATACCTGCAAACACATAAAATCTGTAGGGGCGATTTCCCCGGGGTCCCCGACAAAACCGCAGTTTTGGCGGGGTGGGTCCTATCGCCCGCCTGTATCGCGTACGACCCATATTATCGCAGACGTCGTATGTTCACCATGTTGCGGCGGGACGTACGACCTACAGGAGGCGGGTGATTGGAAATCGCCCCTACAAACGTTATATTCCATTTCCGGATTGAACGCAGACAACATCTTGGTCGACAGCGGGTACACACTGCGCGTTATCAATCCGATCTTGACCGACGGATGGCGCAAAGGCGTAGAAATCCGCAAGCGCAAGACGGACGACATCGACTCCCTGTTGATCGCGCAGCTGATTCAACACAGGGATTTTGTCGAAGCCAAATTCGCCGCCGAGGACTTGAGCGCTTTGCGTACCCTCACCCGCTTTCGCAGTTTCTTGACAGATTCAATATCCGACCTGAAGCACAAGGTTATTTGTGTGCTGGATCAGGTATTTCCGGAGTATCCGATCGTTTTCTCGGATGTGTTTGGAGCGACATCCAAGGAGGTGCTGCTGCAATACAACACACCGGCTGACTTGGAAGGCGTCAGCGTGGATCAATTGACAGAATTGCTGACTAACCTCAGTCGCAAAAGGTGTGGGGAGGAGCAAGCCAAACGATTGTCACAAGCCGCATCCAACTCCTTTGGCATAACGTTCTGCCGCGATAGTTTCTCTTTCCAGTTGCGTACCGCCCGTGCTGTGTCCACCGACAGCTATGTGTGCAATCCGCACATTACCGCGCATTGCACCAGAATCAGTATATCGACCAATTTATGCTCGACAAACTTCCCATATCTTGGATCTTCTACTTCGGCATATCGCCGTCGCATTGCTCTGCTTTCATCCCCTATTGTAACATATCCGTTTTATCTTGTGAATTGACCGTATGAATGTTTTTGTATTAACGGAGGAGTTTGTTGCAATGAAAAGGCAGGGTATACGTAATCCCTGCCTAAACGTATTATGTTGTTCGACCGTCTACAGAGTTTCCCGCATGCGCCTAATCCCGGCGAGCTCCGCGCTCGTCAGCGGTCTCGGCGGAACGGCGCGCTCCGCTTCGTCCTGCACGGCGGGGCTTTCTTGGGTATACGCCTCGTACGGAATCTGCCGCGCCGTCACCGCGGCGTCCCTCGCTTCCGCATACCCGTCAAGAACCGACTCATATGAAGACTCTTCCTCAGGCGCTTCGACGGGACCGTATTCTTCAACCGGAGCATATTCAGGCTCATCGCCTTCATAGCGCGGTTCTTCTGTATACTGTTCCGCAGTTTCGTCTTCCGCTGTAGGTTCGTTTGCCGCGTAGTTCTCAATCGGAGCGGATTCCTCCGCCGCGTATTCGGGGGCATAATTATATCTTCCGGATACTTTTTCAATCCACTTCGCGGTTAGCGTTATGGTACCGTGAGCGTACGCGGGAATGGTTACGCAGGGCTTGTCGTCCTCGGCGCATTCCTCGGGAATTTCCTCGGAACCGTCTCGCGCGCTCCTTCCCGCCGTATCCGCCACCTCCGCTTCCCAGCCGTCGAAGATGTAATCGGGCCTGGTTGGCGTACCGATGTAGAGCGTCTGCGGCTTTGCCTTTGTTTTAAAGGTCGTCGGAACAGCGCTTGCGTCGAAAGTCACATCGCTGCCGAGGTTGAGCGAAATTACGTTCATTATGGGAGGTGAGCCGTCATCGCACAGCGTTCCTTCCGTGACGACGCACCTGCTCAGGATGTTCAGCGCGGCCTCCATTTTCTTTTCCATACTGCCGTTGAACCCGATTAAGGCGCGTATCACCTCCATCACTTCCCCGCTTATCTCAAGCTGTTCTTCAAGCTCGAGGTCGCGCACCGCTTCGTGCCTCAGCAAACAAGCCTCAAGCGACATAAGGTCGCCGATCGAATCGCCGCTTTGCGCGATAACGTTCAAAATATAGTTAAACGCTTCTGTTTTCATACACCCACCGTCCTTCTGCTACATCACTCGCACGTGGCTCCGTTCAAAGAGCATTTTTCCAGAACGGACAGCGCGGCCTCCATCTTTTCTTCCATACTGCCGTTGAAACCTATCAAGGCCTGAATCACCTTCATCACTTCGTCGCTTATCTCAAGCTGCGCTTCAAGCTCGAGGTCGCGCACCGCTTCGTGCTTGAGAAGACAGGCTTCCAGCGACATGATGTCGCCGATTGCGTCGCCGCTTTTCGCGATAATGCTCAATATGTAGTTCAAAGCTTCCGTTTTCATATATGCACCATCTTTCTTTGACATTTTTCCTGCATGTTACTAATCTATGCGTGTCTCGGACGTTAATTCCGGGGTGCTTGTATCAATAATTAAGAATGAAGAGTTAAACTTCCTATATACATTTGCGGCTCGTTTATGTAAAATAGGGCGTGATTGATACTCTTCGTGTGAGGAATGTAACTCAATGATAAATGTCAGACGGCGGACCCGACCCGCTCTGTCCGCGCATCTGTTCAATACGACGGGCATGTCTGAAAGTCTGCGGCGCAGCATATTCTACGCGATGATTTCAGGCGCTATAGGCACCGTGAACTCGACAATCACGACAGGCGCCGCATGGACGGGCTTCATCCGCGGACTGGGTCTCGACGCGTTCGCGCTGGGCATTATCACAGCCATTCCCGTCGCGGCAAACGCGGTGCAGATCCTCGCGTCGTACTTCATCGAGAAGACGGGCAAGCGGCGCGAGCTGTTCATATGGGTCGGCTTGATCGGGCGGATGATGTGGATGTTGTGCGGATTCATTCCGCTGTTTATTCCGCTGTCCGCGCTCGCGATGCGAACCGCGACACTCGCGCTGCTCGTTATGGCTTGCTCGTGCGCCAACGCCGTCATATCGGTCGGTTACTTCTCGCTCGTGACCGACCTTGTGCCGATGCGTATGCGCGGAAGCTTCTTCGGCACGCGCAGCGCAATATCCCTTCTTGTGGCGGTGCTGACGGGTCTTGGCATAAGTATGCTGCTTGACCGCGCGGCGGGCTTCACGGGATATGTTATCGCGCTTACGCTTGCGGGGATATTCGGCGCTCTGGACATTGCGTGCTATCTGCGCGTCGATTGGCCGCAGATGAAACGCGTGTCCGATACGGGCGAAAAACCGCCCTCCTTCGGTAAAATAGTTCTCACCGTGTGGCGCGACAAGCCGTTCCGCACGATTATGCTTATGCTCACCTATTGGGGCTTCGCGGTGAACATATCCGCGCCGTTCGTCAACATGTACATGCTGGAAGTGGTCGGCATGACGTACACGCAGATAACCCTCATCAATCAGGTTCTGCCCAATGTGATAGGCATATTGGTCATAAAGTGGTGGGGACGGCGCATGGACGAGTTCGGCAACAAGCCCGTCATGAACCTGACGGGTATGTATATGGCGCTGTATCCGCTGCTGTGGATATTCGCGGGCCCGGGTATAATGTGGATGATTATGCTGCTGAACGTGTTCACGGGGCTTTCCACGAACGCGTACGACATATCAGTGCAGAACCTGTACCTCAACGCCGCGCCGGAAAAGGGACGCTCGATGTACATCTCGGTTCATCTGGCGTGTACGCAGCTTCTGGGCTACGCAACCTCAAGCGCGCTCGGCGGCTGGCTTTTGCAGAACGTGTTCCCGAAGCTTGCGGACCTGAACCTCACGTTTGCGGGGTTCAGGCTTACGCGCTATCATTTCATGTTTATGACGTCGTTCGTTCTGCGCACGTTCATGCTTGTGTTCCTCGTACCGCGCCTGAAGGAAGCGGGCAGCCAGCCGATGACGACGCTTGTTAAGCAGTCGTCGCGCGAGATAAAGCTCGGCACGGCGCGCAGGTTTAGCATGATAAGGGCGAACATACGAAGGCGCAGGGCGCGGAGGGTTATTGATAAAATGAACAATGAAAAATGAACAATGAAAAATTATTGGTTAGGAACGGAAATCTACCGGCGTCCCCGACAAATCCCCGGAGGCTCCGATAAATCCGCCGAACCACCCCGGTGATTTGGCGGGGTGGTTTACAATACCAAACCAAACCATTAATTGTTCATTGTTAATTTTCCATTATCAATACATATCGGAGGAATACCATGGAAGAAACCAAAATTGCCCAGCCGGAACGCTGCGACGTCGAAACACAATGGAAATGGCGTCTCGAAGACGTCTTCAGCACAAACGACGATTGGGAGAAGCTCTGCGCGCAAACACGCGAACAGCTTCCCGCGCTCGCGGAATCACTTGCGGCGCTCGCGCAGTCTTCGGGAAAGGACGCGGGCGCTGTCCGCCAAGATATGCTGCGCGCGTTGAATCTTGCTCAGAAAGCAAACTCCAACCTGTCTGAACTGTTCACTTATGCAAGAATGCGCCGCGACGAAGACAACCGCGTCGGACTGTATCAAGGGCTGGTTCAGCGCGCGGAAATCCTTATGGTGGAGCTGGACACGGCTATGGCGCCTCTGCGTCCCGCGCTGCTCGCGCTGCCCGACGGTTCAATTGAATCGGCCATAGAAGATCCCGCATTCGCGGATTATACCTTGCAATTGAAGAGCGTTCTCAACCTGAAGCCGCACACGCTGTCTGCTGAAATGGAGGGGCTTGTCGCGCAGGCGGGCGAAGTTCTTTCAGCGCCGGGCAACGCGTTCTCTATGCTCGACGACGCGGACCTCAAGTTCCCCGAAATCATCGACGAGAACGGGAACAAGGTGGAAGCGAACAGCGCGAAATACGGCACTCTGCTTGAAAGTCAAGACGCGCGCGTTCGCCGCGACGGGTTCATCGCGCACCATGAGGGTTACAAGGCGTTCGGCAACACGATAGCCGCGCTGTACGCGGGCAGCGTGAAGGGCGACGTATACCATGCGCGCACGCACAAATATCAAAGCAGCCGCGCCGCAAGCCTTCACAGGAACGAGATATCCGAGGCGGTTTACGATAACCTGATAGAAGCCGTCACGCGTCATCTGCCTTCCCTTGAGAAATATATGGACGTCAAGAAGCGCGTGATGGGTCTTGACGAGGTGCATATCTACGACCAGTATGTGATACCCGAAAGAGAGTTCCGTCTCAATCTCCCCTACCCCGAAGCGTATAAGCTCGTGACGGACGCGCTCGCACCGCTCGGCCTTGAATACCAAGACATGCTGCGCCTTGCGTACGACGAACAATGGATCGACGTTTACCCCAACAAGGGCAAGAGCGGCGGCGCGTACTCCTGGGGAACATACAAGTCGCACCCGTACGTTCTGCTGAACTATGACGACGGAAGCCTTGAAGATATCTCCACAATAGCGCACGAGATGGGTCACACCATGCACACGTATTACTCGAACAAGGCGCAGCCGTACGCGAAATCCGACTACTCCATGTTCGCGGCGGAGGTTGCGTCCACGGTAAACGAGCTGCTGCTTTCCATGTATCTTATGGAGAAGTATCCCGAACCCGCGGCGCAGCGGTATCTGCTCAGCGGGCTTATCAACACGTTCCGCGGCACCGTGTTCCGCCAGACGATGTTCGCGGAGTTCGAGAAGGACGCGCACGAGATGGCGGAAGCGGGAAAGCCGCTCACGTTTGAATCGATGAGCGATCATTACCATACATTGCTTCAGAAGTACTTCGGCGAGGGCGTTGTGATAGACGACGTGGCAAAGGTCGAGTGGGCGAGGATTCCGCACTTCTACCGCGCCTTCTATGTGTTCCAGTACGCGACGGGGCTGTCGGCGGCAGCGTTTATCGCCAGACGTATTCTGCGCGAGGGAAGCCGCGCAGTCGACGATTACATGAAGTTCCTGTCCGCGGGCGCAGTTCCGCCGATTGAAGCGTTGCGCTATGCGGGCGTTGATATGGCGCAGCCCGCGGCGGTCGGCGAAGCGCTCGATTGGTTCGACGAGATGGTGCATAGGTACGCGGAGCTGGTGCAAATGAAGGGGTAAAAGTTAAGAATTGTGGGTTTTACAGGCGGATCGTGCGCGATACAGGCGGGCGATGTACTGATAACCGTAGCCGGCGCATTGACAACTGCGGGAGAGCCCCAGCTCGCCCGCAGTTCACCACAACCGCCCGCCATAATATGACCATACATTTTGCAGCGGAGAACTCCAATCGCCAGCCAGATGGTCGCACGACCCTGCTGCATCCTAGGGAAGGTACGCCTCACCCACGCCCTAGATAATTCTTCATTCATAAGGGGGTGTCCCCAAAGCGGTTTTAGAAGAAAAATAGGATGGCGAAGCTCCATTACCCATCATTTAACTTCGCCCTCCAATCTTTCTTCTGAAGCCGCCTTTGGGACAATCCCCGCCTCGGAAATCGGTCAGGGCAAAATCATTTACTCGTTACTAAATCATAGCAATATGCTAAATGCTAGAAATATCACTCACGTATCTGGCAAAATATGATAGCAATTGTTGCGAACTAAAATCATTACAATACAGTAATCAATTTTGATATTAAACATGTTGCTATAAATACTGATGACTGTTGTGTTTGATATTGCTATATATATGCTAACATAACGAGTAAATGATTTCGCCCCGACAATCGGTTGACTATCCATTTCCCCGCGTGTTAAACTGACAAGATGAATAACGATAATACTGCAAATGATACGCGGCTGGAAGCGCTGTTCAGGGTATCCGACGAGTCGCTCGGCGAGGGCGGAACGCTCATACTTGAGCTTACGCTTTATGCGCCGCAGAGCCAAACCAATGAATCGAGAGAGCTTTACGCCGCGCTTCGTGTCGGCGATGATAAGCTTTATACCGTCCGCGACATAACAAGGTTCTTACAGAAGCTGGAGCGCGGCGAAGCCATCTCTTTCGGCAGCAAGCTTCATATTGAGCCGGATGAATTCGACCCGATGCGCGCGTTTCTCTTTGATTCCGACAGAAAGATTATGCGCGTTCTTCTTGAGATAATCAGCGCGGCAAATACGGCGGCGCGTATAAATTCCGCGCCGGATGCAATATTCGTTCGCTCATACGACCACAAGCGTTTCATGCGCATTCCGCGATTGTTCAGACCGCGCTTGTTCTCCGCGCTCTCGCTCTCAAGCTTCAGGCTTATTGCGGGGGCGCAGGCTTTTAACATAAAGGGTGTGTCGTACGAGCAGATTCCCGTCTCATATGAGCTTACCGAATATGGAAACGGAATGCGCCTGCACGCCTCGTTCCCGCAGGATATGATTCCGCTGACGGACGACATGGCGTATGTTTATACTTCCGGCAGAGTGATTTGTGACAAGAACAAGGAGCGGCTGCGTCTTATCGCCGCGACTGTTGCGGGTCAAGTTCAGACGCGCCAGCGCGGCAGTGTGTTCATCGACATTCCGCGGAATCAGACGGTGAGGTTTGTGCGCGAAGCCTTGCCGTGGCTTTGCCGCTCTGCCGCGGTGAAGTTTTCGGATACGCTGTCGGAGAAGATTAAGCGCGGCGATATGAGCGCGAAGGTATATCTCGACCGTGAGCGGCGCGAGATAACCGCGCGGGTTGAGTTTATTTATGACGAAACCTCGGTTATCCACGCGTTTACGCCCGATACGCAGGACGTCGCGTATATCATGCGCGACATATCCGCCGAACGCAGGATTCTTGACGTGCTGTCGCGCTTCGGTTTCCATGTCAGGCGCGGGTTCGCGCACTTGTCAAACTCGAACCGTATAATCGAGTTCTTTCAGAATGGCGTGAAGGAGCTTGGCGATTACGCGGAAGTGTTCGCGTCGGAGCGTTTCCGTAAGATGCGCCCGAGACGGCCCTCTCTTTCCGTCAACATATCGCAGGGACGCGGCAAGTTTGTGCGATTTCTTCTTGAAATGGACGGAAACGCAACGCGGGAAGCGGACGGAATACTTGAAGCGCTGCGAGAGCGCAGGCGCTACTTCCTGCTTGAAGACGGCGACATACTGGACTTGTCCGAGTTTTCGGGAATGCAAGACATTTCCGCGTCGCTGCTGGATTCGCTTGCGTCGGGCGCGGCGCGGCATACCGACCCAACCGACCTCGCAAGCGCGATTGAAGCGCGACTGTTCACTCTGCCGGAGTGGATTCGCTTGGCTGGCGACGGCGTTCATATTGAAGAAGGACTACTGAATGTTCGCGAGAGCTTGCTTAACGAAGATGGGTCTATCACAGCGCCCGATGTGATTGCGGATAAGCTGCGCGATTATCAGAAACGCGGCTTCGGCTGGATGACGAATTTGTATAAGAATGAGCTTGGCGGCGTTCTTGCTGATGATATGGGTCTGGGCAAGACGATTCAAGCGCTTGCAGTCATTCAGAAAGCAAAAGATGAGCAGGGACAGAAGCCCACGCTTGTCGTCGCGCCGACGTCGCTTCTTTATAACTGGGAGTCTGAGGTAAAAAAGTTTATGCCGGGGCTTTCTTGCGTTATAGTTGATGGCGCGCAGGCGAAGCGGAACGCGGTGTGGGAAGAGGTTTTGAATGAAGAATTAAAAATGAAAAATGAAGAATTGAATGTTAGGAACGGAAACCCACAACACCAAACCAAAACCAATAATTCTTCATTATACGACATCATCGTCGTGTCATACCCGATAATAAGGCGCGACATCGAACAGATTGAAAGAATCAGTTTCCGCATGGTCATTCTTGATGAAGCGCAGCAGATAAAGAACGCGAAAGCGCAGGCTGCGGGGTGCGTGAAGAGGATTGCGAGCGACGCGCGGTTCGCTCTGACAGGTACGCCGCTGGAGAATCATCCCGCGGAGCTCTGGTCTATATTCGATTTTGTTCTGCCGGGGCTGCTGTCT
>JAITHB010000073.1 GCA_031280145.1 Oscillospiraceae bacterium
CGGGGGCGGGCGGGGGGGCCCCCCCTAGGTTGGATCCCATCCTTATCCCCCAAAATAAATTAAAACGCGGTCGGGGCCCCCCCGGGCCGCCCCCGCCCTGCGCAACGCCCGCGCGGTTGCCGACAGGGAATCCTTGTAGGGGCGATTTCCCCGGGGTCCCCGACAAATCCGCAGATTTGTCGGGGTGGGTCCTATCGCCCGCCTGACGGTCGTACGTCCCGTCCACACCGCAGGGAACGTACGCCCCGCCTACACCGTAGGTCATCCCTCATTCCTCATCCATAATTTTATACAGGTTTCCTGTTGTTTGTTTATTTTTGTTATTTACATTTCTCAACAATATGGTACAATAACACAAGAGGGATATAGAAATGTCTGACAAACTGCTGAGCATGAACCGCATAACCAAGATATTCCCCGGCGTCAAGGCTCTCTCCGACGTGCGGTTCGACCTGAACAAGGGCGAGATTCACGCGCTGGTCGGCGAGAACGGCGCGGGTAAGTCTACATTCATAAAGGTGCTGGCGGGCGTCCATCAGCCTGACAGCGGCGAGATTCTCCTCGACGGCGCTCAGATAATAATGAAAGACCCGACTACCGCACAGAAGCACGGTATCGCGGCCATTCATCAACACGCCGCGTCATATCCCGACTTGTCCGTCGCGGAGAACATTTTCATCGGGCATGAGTTCATGATTGGTCCGTTCGTCAACTGGCGCAAGACGAACAGCGAAGCGAAGAAGCTTCTCGATTCAATCGGCGCGGATATTCAGCCGCAGGATATAGTGGGTTCGCTTTCGGTGGCGCGGCAGCAGTTGGTAGAGATTGTGAAGGCGCTGTCGCAGAACGCGCGAATCCTCATCATGGACGAACCGACCGCCGCTCTTTCCAAGCAGGAAAGCGAAGAGCTTTACGCAATCGCCAAGAACCTGCGCAATCGCGGCGTTGCGATAATCCTCATCTCCCACCGCTTTGAAGACATATTCGACCTTGCCGACCGCGCCACCGTTCTGCGCGACGGCGGTTACGTCGGCACGTGGAGCATTGACGAGATTGACACAAACAAGCTGGTCGCCGCGATGGTCGGCCGCGATATCGGTCACTTCTTCCCAAAGAAGCAGACACAGCCCGGCGATGAGCTTCTGCGTATCGAGAACCTCAGCCGAACGGGTTTCTTCCGCGACGTCAGCTTGAGTGTCCGCGCGGGCGAGATAGTGGCGCTGACAGGGCTTGTCGGCGCGGGACGCACGGAGGTTGCGGAGACTGTGTTCGGCGCGGAGCAAGCGTCCGCGGGACAGATATATATTGAAGGAAAGCCCGTTCAGATTCACAGCCCGAACGAAGCGATGTCGCTCGGCGTGGGTCTTCTGCCCGAAGACAGGCAGCTTCAGGGCTTGCTGATGAACTGGTCGATAGAGCGGAATATAACGCTGCCCACGCTCAAGCAATGCGCGAGGGGCGCGTTCGTCTCTTCCGCGAAAGAATACGCGATGGCGGACAATCTGAAAACGCGGCTCAACATAAAGGCGAACGACGTGAAGACGAACGCGGAGGCTCTCTCGGGCGGCAACCAGCAGAAGGTGGTCGTCGCGAAGCAGCTCGCGGTTCAGCCGAAAATACTCATACTCGACGAACCGACGAAGGGGGTCGACGTCGGCAGCAAGGCGGCAATCTACGAGATTATGTCAAACCTTGCGGCTCAAGGTATGGGAATCCTCATGGTTTCGTCTGAAATGCCGGAAGTGATAAACATGGCGGACCGCATATATGTAATGCGCGAAGGCCGAATCTCCGCGCACTTTTCCGCCAAGGGAATCACGCAGAACCAAATCCTTGAAGCCGCGGTGCCGCTCGCGAAGGCCGCGCGCAATACGGCGGAACGGGAGGTCGCTTCATGACTGCGCAAGCACCTGTTAAGAGGAAAGCGTCCTCGTTTGCAGCGCTTCTTATTCAGCGGCGCGAGGTTCTGCTGCTGCTCGTGCTGGTCGCGCTTCTCAGCGCAGTCAGCGTTCGCGTTCGGGGCTACATACCGAACAACTGGCTGAACATTCTCAAGGGCGGCTCAATCAACATGGTCATGGCGGCGGGAATGCTGCCCGTTCTGCTTATCGGTTCGATAGATATTTCGGTGGCGTCCACGCTCGCGCTGTCGGGAGCGGTTTCGGGTATGCTTATGCGCGACGGTTACATCGCAACCGTGCCCGGCATGATTCTGGTCGGGCTCGGCGTCGGCGCGGTTATAGGCGCGCTCAACGGCTCGCTTATGGCGTGGGGGCGAGTGCTTCCGATAATCGTAACGCTCGGCATGAGCTACATTGCGCGCGCGCTGATTCCGATGGATTGGTTGCTCGGTCTCAACAAGATTTCCAGAACCAACCTTACGGATTCGTTCAAGGTGTTCATGCTGGATAACACGTTCCTGCGCCTGCCGTATCTGGTGTGGACCGCCGTAATTGTCACCTTTGTGATTGGTATATTCCTGCGCTATACGCGGGTTGGGCGAAGCATATACGCGGTCGGCTCGAACGAATCCGCCGCGCTCGTTCGCGGCGTGTCAGCCAACCGCGTGAAGCTTCTGGCGCACACGATATGCGGCGCGACCGCGGGTCTTGCGGGAATTCTGTGGCTCGGCTACTACAATTCCGTGGAGAAGTCAACCGCGACGGGCGACGAGATGTACGTTATCGCGGCGTGCGTGCTTGGCGGGGTATCCGTCACGGGCGGATACGGCAAGATTTCGGGCGTCGTTATCGGCGCGGTGCTGATTGCGGTTATAAACAGCGCGATTCCGCAGCTTAATATCGGCAACTCGATGATAACCGAATTCATCAAAGGGCTGCTGTTGCTCGCGACAATTCTGCTGAACGTGATACTCGGCTGGGTTATGCGTAAACGCGAGCTGGCGCAAAGGAGCATTTGACGACGTTGCAATGCTCGTATATTGCTATGACGCTGCAATGCTCACCCATTGCTTTATGGAGTATAAAATGGAGTATAAAAATGAAGCAGAGATTGAAGAGGATTCTCTTGAGCTGGGAAGCGATGCTTATCGTTGTGTTCGCGATTGTGTGCGTCGCGTTCAACCAGCAGGACGCGTCGCGCCAAGCCGCGGGGCTTTCCAAGAAGGACGTGTTCAACCTCGCGTCCGTGATAAAGAGTATGCGCCCGTATATGCTCTACAGCTTCATGACGCTCGGCATCGCGCTGATTCTCGCGATGGGCGATATAGATATTTCGGCGGGCGCGTCCGCGGCGCTGTCCGCCGCCATGCTCGGCATTCTGTATAAGACGATGATGGACGCGGGCGTTCCGTCGGGGTTGTCGCTCGCTCTCGCGCTGGTCGGCTGCGTTGCGACAGGCACTCTTTGCGGCGCGGCGAACGGATTCCTTGTGATTCGCTTCAAGGAGCTGTTTCCGATGATAATCACGCTGACGACGCAGCTTTTCTTCCGCGGCGTGGCGTTTCTTCTGCTGGGCGGCGGAACGCTGACATTCAAAAACGACAAGACGTTCGACTTGCTTAAGACGCTGTATAACACGGTTACAATCGGCGGGATAAGTATCCCTATAGTGATAATCGTGTTCCTCGCCTTCGCGGCGGTGTTCTATGTTTGGCTTCATCTGACGGCGAACGGGCGGCGCATATTCGCGCTCGGCACAAACTCGAAGGCGGCGTATCTGAGCGGAGTGCGCACAGACAAGATAAAGTTTACGATGTTCACGATTTGCGGATTGCTAAGCTCCGTCACCGCCGTGTTCTTCGTCGGCGCGACGAGCAGCTCAATCCGCGCGGACTCGATGGTCGGCTATGAGATGTACGCAATAGCGGCGGCGGTACTCGGCGGGTTTTCCACATCGGGCGGCAAGGGAAGCATCGTCGGCGTCGTCATATCGCTGTTCCTGTTCGGCGTGATAAAGATTGGTCTGGGTACGCTTTACGGCTTTGCCGACAGCATGGTTAATATGTCGGTCGGCGTTATATTGATATTGAGTACGCTTCTGCCGAACGTTGCGGCGCAGATAAACGCGGCGGGGCGAGTGCGGAAGAGGCGCGCAAGCAGTTTGGTTTAAGTTGATTTCATGGCGGCGGAAGCCGTCGGGAATATAGGAAACAAAAAACAGGAGGATTCGGAATGAAAAAGGTATTATCGGTAGTTCTCGCGCTGGCAATGCTGCTGGCAATGGTTGGCGCGTCGGCGGTCGCAGAGCCTTCCGCTCTGCTCATCGGCGTTGTGTACAAGCAGTCGGGCAACCCATACTTTCAGGCTGCGGTAACGGGCTTTGAGAAGGCGTCGCAGGAGCTGGGCTTCACGTTCATGCATGACGGTCCCGACGACGGCTCTTCCGACGGACAGATTCGCATCATCGAAAACTACATCAGCCAAGGCGTGGACGTTATCTGCGTTTCCGCGAACGACCCCGACGCGCTCGTCGGCGTTCTGCAGGAAGCAATGGCGGAAGGCATCAAGGTTATCTCGTGGGACGCAGAAGTCGCGCCGGAAGGCAGAAACTTGGACGTTCAGCCCGCGAGCGCAAAGTCAATCGCTTTGACGCAGCTTGAATCCATAAGCAAGTCGATAGGCGGCGAAGGGCAAATCGCAATCGTGTCCGCGATGGCGACCGCGCCGAACCAGAACCTGTGGATAGGCTTCATCGAAGAAGCGCTCGCAACCGACCCCGCGTACGCGAATCTTGAGTATGTCGGCACCGTGTACGGCGACGACGAATACACGAAGTCCTATGACGAAACGCTCGGACTCATCAACCTGCATCCCGACCTTAAGGGAATCATTACGCCGACGACCGCGGGCGGACCCGCTGTCGCCAAGTGCGTATTGGACGAAGGAAAGTCCATCAAGGTGACGGGACTTACGCTCGCCAGCGACATGGCGGAATACATCAAAGCGGGCGTCTGCGACGAAACGTTCCTGTGGAACCCGATCGAACTTGGCTACGCCGCGTCATACGCAGCGGTCGCGCTCGTCAAGGGCGAAATCACAGGCGCGGCGGGCGACGCCTACGACGTACCTGAAATCGGCACGCTGACAGTCGAGCAGGTTCAGAAGATAGGCGAATCGGGCGAGCTTGAGCCTGCGGAAGGCACAATCTCTTACCTGAACAAGCTCAACACGTTCAACGTCGACACCGTTGACGAATGGGTATCCATCCTGTAATTATCAATAAAGAAACACATTGAAGCAAGCGGGCGGCCGGGGACGGTCGCCTATTTTTTTCCTCATTTACCTGCCATTCAGCAATCCAGGAACAATTTAGAAAAAAGACTTGACAAATTCATGAAGTTGTAATATATTCTCAATATAAATAATCGTTTTCATTCGTTTTATATGTACAGATATAGAAGAATGCGAACGAAAATATAGCAAAAGGAGCGAAAAGAATAATGATTAAGAAAAGATGTGGAATAGGAACAGCTTTTCTCTTAATACTTGTAACAATCACGGCGATATTTCTTCCGTTCACGACGTCAAACGCCGCGGAAGTAAAAGTAGCCATAGCGGAAGAGAACGTTATTCTTCGCACAAAACCCGACGCCAAGTCCGAAGGGCAGACCACCGTCAAAAAGGGCGATATAATGACGCTGCTCGACGGAAGCACTGCGGAATGGGCGCATGTTGAATATAAGAAAAAGACGGGTTATGTCAGCCGAGATTACGTAAAATACAGATATATGGACCTTACCGCCGCTTCGTCGTCTTCGTCTTCGTCATCGTCGTCCTCCGCGAAATTACCTGACAAGATATCCGAGCTCGGCGACCCGCCCGACCCGATGAAACCCGGCGACAGCGGCAAGGACGTGAAGAAGTTACAGCAAGCGCTCACAATCGAAGGTTATTTCAGGGGAAGCTGCGACGGCGATTACGGCGATTACACGGTCGCCGCCGTGAAGGATTTTCAGGCGAGCCGCGGACTTACGCAGGACGGCGTAGCGGGAGCGGGTACGATTAAGTATCTGTTCGGCGTTTCGCGCACGAACACTTCTTCATCCTCATCCAAATACAAAACGGAGAAGCCGAACTGGTATTCGGGCGGAAGCTCGCTGGTTCCCAAGAACGCAACCTTCACGATAAAGGATGTGCGCACGGGCGTAACGTTCAACGTGCGCCGCTGGTCGGGCGCTAACCACATGGATTGCGAGCCGCTGACAGCGAGCGACACCGCGAAGATGAAGAAGGTGTTCGGCGGAACGTGGAAATGGGCAAGGCGGCCAATCCTTATCCTGTACAGGGGACATGTCTACGCGGCGTCTATGAACGGAATGCCCCACGAAGATAACATCACGCCAGGCAACGACTTTGACGGACACTTCTGCGTCCACTTTGCGGGCAGCAAAACGCATGGCTCGGATAAGGTCGACGCGGACCATCAGGCGGCGGTGAACGAGGCTGCGAGAGCTACGTGGTAACAACAGAATGATAAACACAATCGTTTGGGACTGGAACGGCACGCTGCTTGACGACGCAGCGTGCTGCGTCGATGTGGAGAATTCACTGCTTGCGGAAAGGGGAATTACGCCGCTTCTTACGCTTGACACATACCGCGAGATTTTCGGTTTTCCTATTCGCGATTACTACGCGAAGGCGGGCTTATCGTTTGAAACGGAATCGTACGAATCGCTCGCGAACATATATATGAATCGATATATGATAAGCTCCCGAAGCTGCAAGCTGTTTGCGGATGCCGAAGACACCCTTAAACGATTCAAGGAAGCGGGATACCGTCAAATAATCCTGTCGGCGTCGGAAACGAAAAATCTGGCGGAACAAGTGGGAATGTTCGATATAGGGCAATATCTGAATGACATAGCAGGCGTGGACGATATCTACGCGCACGGGAAGATTGACATTGCAAAACGATACTTTGAGCGGAACAATATTAATCCAGCGCGTGTTTTGCTAATCGGCGACACGACGCACGACAGCGAGGTGGCGGAGGCGCTTAGCTGCGATTGTTGGCTTATAACCAACGGACATCATAATCAAGAAAAACTTGCGCGGTGCGGAAGACCGCTGTTCGGCAGTTTAAGCGAAGCCGCAAACCGCATGTTAATAAGGTGATGTACAAAAACCTTCCGTCGTGCTATAATATAGCGGATGAAGAAGCGTGGGGAAAAACCGATAGCGGAGAACCGCAAGGCAAGGCACGATTACTTTGTTGAGGAAACGTTTGAGTGCGGTCTTGTTCTGCATGGCACAGAGGTGAAGTCGCTGCGCGCGGGGCGGGTGAACTTGCGCGACAGTTACGCGTCTGTGGTCGGCGGGGAAATGTTCGCGCACGGGATGCATATAAGCCCGTATGAGCAGGGAAATATATTCAACGTCGATCCGCTGCGCGACAAGAAGCTGCTCATGCACAGAAGCGAAATCCGTCGCTTGTTCGGCTTGGTGCAGCGGCAGGGCTACAGTTTGATTCCGCTCTCCATCGTTCTCAAAAACGGTTTGATGAAACTGAACCTTGGCTTGTGCAAAGGCAAGCACACCTACGATAAGCGCGACGACGTAGCCAAGCGCGACGCGATGCGCGATATCGAGCGCGAGATGGCGCGAGACCACTAACTAATTTCCCCTTTGCATTCAGGCGACGTCACCTTTAACAAAGGAGACAATGATTCGTTCCAACGTTCCAACCAAATCATCAAAAAACCGCAGTTTTTTGATGAAGAGGAGCGGTGACGAAGCGCAGTCCACCGCGGCGAGGGGTCGTAAAGGTTTCGACGGGGACACTCAGCGAGAAAGAAGCGAGCCGAAGCCCCTATCTTCGTTAAAATGGGGAAAATAATAACTGCGAATAACGATTACAGCTTTGCTGTAGCGGCCTAACGCCGCTCGTCGGCTTCCAAGCGCTCACGGCTTGGAATGTCCGGCGTGAGAGATGTGAGGAACGACACGCGCCAAAGCTTTGAGGTGCGGTTGACAAAATGAAGCTACCGGACGTTTGACCCTGCCAATGGGGGCTTACAGAAGGGAAATCTAAATCGTTGGCTGCGCTCGGAGACGCTTTCGCGTTCAGGTTTTCGGACAGGGGTTCAATTCCCCTCGACTCCACCAAAATAAACAATCCTGCCGATAGAGCAATTTCGCTTTATCGGCAGGGTTTTTTTGTGATAAAAAGAATATGAAGAGTATGAATATTTTGCGCAGGAGATTGCTGTGGAAATAGCGTATGTTCCTAAAAACAAAGTAACCGAACCACATCAAGAGATGTTAAGAATCGTTGAGAAAACTTGCTTTGGAATTTCTTCTGCGAAAATAATGGAAAACAAAGAAGAAGGGCACCCGTTTGGCGCAGTCGAGTTAGGCGCATTTTTGCTTTTTGATGATAAACGAATTGTCGGGAATGCCTTTTTGTATAAAAGACTGACAGAGTATGACGGGCAGAATTACTATATCGGCGGTTTGGGCGGTTTAGCTGTTATGCCTGAGTACCGCGGCAAAGGCTATGCCCGTCAATTAACAGAAAGAACGCTGAACATGTCTTATGACATCGGGGTTGATGTTGCCTGTTTGTTTACAAGCAGGGAAGAGACAATATACAAATTTTATGAAAGACTGGGGTATTCTTTTTTGGATAGGAGGGGTTACTATATTGATTCATTACACAAAGAAGCATTTGTTGACAATGTTATGATACTGGGAATAAATAATAAGGAATTGGCTGAAAGAATACTTGTTACAAATCATAAATTTCACTACGGAAAAGAGGAAGGCTGCTGGTAATTCATAAACGGGAGCGAAGATGTCCGGCGGGGCGAACGCTCGCCGGACATCCGTGCATTGCACGCCCTGCCCGTGCCGCGAAGGAATGTAAACACGCTCGCATGTCCGCACCTGCCTGTCACCTCCCGCATAGGATAGCTTGTAAATAAATCCGGGTACATACCCGCAACAAGCGAGGGAGGATCATAATCATGAAACATGTAACAAGTTGTTACGGACATACAACGGACATACAACGGACATAGAGAATCCTTGCATTGCGCAGGAGGGGACTGCGCCCGACCCGCGCGCGGTCGGCGACTGCGACCCGAACGCCGTTATAACAAATTACGCGTTTAACCCGAACAGTCCGCCTCCTGTCGAGCCGGGAGCGATCGACTGGACTATTATTCGCAACCATCGCGGATACGATCAGGCTTATACCCAAGGCATCTCCGCCCAATACAACGGGACGGCGACCCCGGAACACACGGGGCCGATACCCGTCACGGAGGTGAGGGTGTTGGGAATAGCTGAAACCTGGCTGGCGATAAGCTTATCCATCTGTTAGATGTGCGACTGCATCATGCGCATAGTGGACACAGAGATAGCCAGCGCCCGGTTGACGGAATCACCGATAAGTTTCGGTAGGCGGTATGAATCTCTGGCGGCAGCTTGAATCGCTTTGGCGAGATTCTCCGGATGCTCAAAATGGTTTCTACCATGTTTAGAGAGCCGGGCGGAGAGTTCTTTTAGATCCATGTTGGCTGCGCAGCCTGTACAATCTCCAGATTCTCATCCAATCCGTAACTGCGGATATGCGCTACAAAGCCAGCCATATTCTGTCCGAAATCCAGTACCGTATCCCCCTTCGACGTGGTTATAAGGCGAGCCTCGAACACCTCATGCTCTTTGGGAAACACATTGTTAGAAGCGGAAGGTGTAATCTTCTCGGATACAACCTTAGCGCGGCCGCCGTAGCTAGGTATACACGATGCGTCTATAACTTCGCCGTCCTTCAAATCGGCGAAACGGATCGGTCCATCGCAGCTCCAAGCGAAACTGTCATCGCAACTAATGACAACCTTTGTCCCATCGGTATAAGCTATCTCCATTTGACAGAGCAGTTTGGTCTGTCTGCCGAATACGTTTGTGGGACCGAAGCATCCGATGGAACCTCTGTACCAGCCATCAGCCAACCCAATTTTCAGCTTATTGATGTCCCGGATGTATGCTGTTACGTCATATGTTTGATACTGCAAGCGTTTGCGGTAATCGGTGCTGCCGGGAGCCAAGCAGCATTCGAAATCTTCCGGCGCGATGATACAGGCAATCACTGTCGGAATTTTCGGAAGCGCATTTCTGGCGGGTTCGGTTTTCGCCGTGACATCCACACCGCCGAACATACTGCTATGCATCGCTCTGGGAATTCCCGGCATTTTCGGTTGGGCATTACCCTATTTCCTGTTCCGCAGGGCACAAGCCAAGAAAATCGCTCAGGTATCACCGCGCATCGACCAGCAATACGATGCAATAGGTGAGGTGTGCGAGAAAGCAGGCGCGTTGCTGCAATCATAAGCGAGCTATAGTTAATTACATAAGAATAACTGAAATTAGTCTTCAACACGCGTTGTTGATTATC
>JAITHB010000107.1 GCA_031280145.1 Oscillospiraceae bacterium
GCTTGCTTGACTATTGTAAAATCCGATCATTGACTGATACCTCCAGAAAGCGCTCTCTCAATCTACTCCTCGCCATCGCTTCCTGCTTTGCTTTTCCTGCCGCCTGCTGAGCTGTAACCATTTTTGTTACTAGTTGCTCCCCCATTCCCGGGAAAGAGCCTTGAAGATGAGCCGTTTACACCCGATGACAGCAGAGACAATCGCATAAGATAGAGTCGAGGATAGATTTCCGCAAATCCGGCGGGGTTTTGCAGCCGAGACGCTTTCCGGGCATGGTGTGTTGATATACTTCATGATACGCTCGAGCAACGAATCGGTCAAGGTTTCAACGCTCTTACCCTTCGGCGGAAACCGTCGGACGATCCCGTTCCGGTTTTCATTTTTGTTAATGATACAGTGTGTAATTTATTTCCTATGACACATCTGTTATCGCTGACCATCTACTATTCATTATACCTCTAAATATCTTCGTGACTAAATTCAACGGCTGTACAAAGAACCTGCAGCATGTCACCGGATTGGAATTCTATTCCTGCTGTAATAAGCGGAGACTCAGGCAAAAATTCTTCTTTGAACGAGCTATCTTCGCAAACTCGATTCAACGTTTTCAATCTGCATAATAAGTAATCAGGTTGATCAAAGAAAAAAGCATTTATGTAATGGGTGTCTCCCCAAGGGCGAAACATTGATTGTTCTGAATACAGAACATCAAATAATTTTAGACTGAAAGCACCCCATTGAAGCTTCCTTGGATCGTCTTTATCAACACTTATATAACAATGCCCCCGCAATGTCATCGTTGACAAAGATTCAAAAGTAATCTGAACTAGTGTACCATCATGGAGATTAATATCATTTCCATAAGACATATAATTCCCACGGTCAATTCGCATTTTCGTTTGGCGGAGCAGCTATCATCTCGATACGCCGCCTAACTCCTTTCTTTTGTTTGCGTTCATCTTGTCCTCCTTTATCGGTTAAAGTATGTTCCTCAACACAGCGTAATATACCATATCTCGAAATACATGCCAAACATTATTTATAAACCTGCGAGGCGCGAGGTGAAAACATATTGAAGTTATTCGATGCGGGGAATATAATTCAAACGTATCGAATAATATCAATGCGAGGAGACCTTCATGACTGAGCATATGGATCACGCGAGGGTATTCAAGGCGCTCTGCGATGTGAACCGTCTGACAATTCTCTCGCTGCTGCGAAGCGGCGAGAAGTGCGCGTGTATTCTGCTGGAGAAGCTGGATATTGAGCAGTCCACGCTGTCGCACCACATGAAGATACTATGCGAGAGCGGCGTAGTCGTCAGCAGGAAGCAAGGGAAATGGACGTATTACGCAATCAGCGGCGAAGGCACTAGACACGCCGCGCGGCTTCTGGCGGCCATCACCAAAGTGACATCGGAGGAAGATATGCGAGACTATAACGAGAGGTGCTGCAAATGAGCGATTGCTGTTGTTCGACAGGTTCCAAAAGACCATCCTGCTGCTGTTCCGACAGCTGCGGCGCTGATGAGCGCGCGCGCTCTGTTTCTACCACCCTAACGCTGCGCGATCGGTTCGGCGGATTCAAAGTGCGCTGGGGCGTCAACAGAATGAACTATACTGTCGATCCCGGTTTATACGCGGTCGGTAATCCGGCGGCGGAATCTCCCGTGCTTGTTACCGCAAACTATAAACTCACGTTCGACACTGTAAGGTCGAACCTTGCGGGAATCGACTGCTGGCTTCTTGCGCTTGACACAAAGGGCGTCAATGTTTGGTGCGCGGCGGGCAAGGGAACGTTCGGAACCGACGAAGTCGTAAATCGTATTGAGCAGGTCGGATTGGCGAAGGTCGTCGCACATCGGGAGCTGATACTGCCGCAGTTATGCGCGTCAGGCGTGAACGCGCTCGAAGTTAAGCGGCGCTCGGAGTTCGCCGTGACGTTCGGTCCGATTCGCGCGGCTGATATAAAGGAATTCATCAACTCCGGTTTTACTGCGACGCCGGAAATGCGGACGGCGCGCTTTACATTCGCGGATCGCCTGGTGCTGACGCCCGTCGAATTCGCGAGCGCGGCGAAAGCGTCGGCGCCCGTGCTCGCGTTGCTTTTCCTGCTTAACCTCGTTGCGGCTCGGCAGTTCGGTTCAAAAGATTTCATCGCGTATTTGGGCGCGCTGCTGGTCGGTACTGTTGTGACGCCCGCGCTGCTGCCGTGGATTCCGGGACGCGCGTTCTCATGGAAAGGCTGGCTGCTAGGCTTCATATGGACGGCGCTTATTTCATGGGGTTTCGGATGGCTTTCACCGTCCGCGCGGATGATCGGAGTCGGATACCTGCTGCTGCTTCCGTCGGTTTCCGCGTACTTCGCGATGAACTTTACAGGCTCTTCCACCTACACGTCATTTTCAGGCGTGATAAAGGAAATGAAGCTGACGATTCCCGCAATCGCTGCGTCGGCGGTCGCAGGCGCCGTATTGATACTGATCAAGACATTCGCGAGGGGGTAAATGTAATGACTGCGCATAAGCATTTGAATAATGTCGCGACGCTCGAGTTGGATACCGAAAAATGCGTCGGATGCGGTATTTGCGCGACAGTCTGTCCGCACGGCGTGTTCGTTATAGAGTCGGGAAAAGCGCGCGTGACAGACAAAAATCGCTGCATGGAGTGCGGCGCGTGCGCGCTGAACTGCCCCGCCGAGGCTGTAACTGTCGAGAAAGGCGTCGGCTGCGCCTCGGCTGTCATTCGGGGATGGCTGACCGGCAGCGAGCCGTCATGCGATTGCTCGGGCGGAGAATGCTGCTGAAGAGCAAGAATATGAAGAATTGATACGACTTGTGTGTCAAACGGCGCAAAGCGTACCCCGAATCTGGGATAGAGCGGGGTACGCTTTAATATTCCCCGCAAATTGTTTTGCGTACAATGAACTTTCCGCCGTACGCCACCGTCTCCATATATGAAGTCGATTTCAAATCTGAAAAAATAAAAGGTGATATGGACGCAAGAGAATTTGAACTGCTATTCGTCGAACACCGCCGCGCGCTGGAGCGGTTTGTCCGCTGGCGAATAAGCAGCAGAACCGACGCGGACGACGTTCTGCAGGACGCTTTGCTGTCGGCATGGTCGCACAGAAATTCGCTGAGGAGCATGGACGCGTTCAAACCGTGGCTGCTTCAAATCGCGCGGAATATCTGCAACGACTATTATCGCAAACGCGGCAGACGCGACGAAATACCGCTTGACGGCTGTGAGGCGAGCCTGTTCGCCCAAAGTCATGAGCGCGGTCTGTTTGTTTCCGACACGTTGGAGCGGATGCAATCAAACAGCGCGGAAATACTGCGGTTAGCCTATTTCGACGCGCTGACGCAATCCGAAACAGCGCGCCTGCTGGGTATTCCGCAGGGTACGGTAAAAAGCAGACAGCACAACGCAAAACGGCAGTTTTGCAAAGAATATGAGGAGGAATATTAATGAATAAGTTGCCTGAAGTAATGCCGAAATACACCATAACGCCAAAGAGTGAGCCGCCGTTTTTTCTGGATTGGGAAGAAATTTTGGGTTGGTTCTTTATCCCGAAGCTCGGCGAAAAACTCTCGTGGGCGATCTATGATCAGCCGAGCGGTGAGCGCCGCGAACAATACGCTACGGAAAGCGTCGGACGCGCCGTGATTCACGGGATAGAAGGTGTTGAAGTTGCAGCCGTCGAAACGCGCGCCGACGGCTCTCACGGCACCGACCGCACATTCGTCGCGCAGCTTACGGAAGCCCACAGCCGAATACTCGCCGAAAGCCACGTATCGGGAGGGGTAAGGCATTTTTACACGTTCCTTGACGGCGATGATTTTCTGCCGAATTGGGGCTTTGGCGAGGACAACTGCGGAAACGACATTCACCCCGTCCCAAAAGATTCGACGAGAAATTTCGTCGACATTCAGAAATTCGACGCCGCGGATTCTGTGCGGAAATACGTTCTGAGATTCAAGAGCCGCAACTACAGCACTGTATGCACTGTAGACGTAAAGTCCGGCGGCAGCGGACTTCCCGCAACACAGATTGCCGTCGGGCGGTTTGACGTCGCGATCGGCGGCAAAGCATATGACGCCGTTTGTGTCGTTGACGTTGAAAGCTATAACGGCGGCGTACTGTCGGAAACATATCTTGACGCCAACGGACGCACCGTGCTGTGGCGCAGATTCAACCGCGACGATTGGCATATCGATAAGTACGGCGAGCCATGGAGCGAGCGGCTTCCCGAAAACGAGCGGCTGACGGTCAACGACGCGACCTATGTCCATTGGTACGATTGCATTACGGATTATATCGCGCCGTAAGCCGCGCAGCTCCGCTTTCTCCCAATAACGACCTTGCTTTATCGGGCAGGGCCGTTGCAGACTGTCGACGAACGATTGTATTGTATGCGGGCGGGCGAGCCGGGGGCTCGCCCCTACAGCATATTGCGTTCCTGTATACCGATAGCATACATCCTGTAGGGGCGACCGCCTCGGTCGCCCGCCCTTTACAACACCGACGGGCTTTGTCGACAGTCTGCAACGACTCTGCTTGTTAGGGCAGGGTCGTTGTTGATTTGCTTATCTATATGGCAGTATGGTAAAATAATTTAATTAATATAATAGGAGAAGTGACAATGAGCATATACGAAGAAGGGCTGAAACTGCTTGAAGAGAAGTTCGGGGGCGGCAAAGACAACGTGATTTCCCTTGCGACCATCGCGCGCGAGCCGAACTCCGACGGAAAGCCGCGCCCAGTCGTGCGCAGTGTGGACGCTTATTATGAAGACGGCGCGTTTTATATCGTCACAAACGGAAAGTCGAACAAAATGCTGCAAATCGCGCAAAACGCGGAGGTTTCGGTAGCGGGCTGTGCGGAGATGTTTACCGCGAGCGGCGTAGGCGAAAACCTCGGTTGGGCGCTCGATCCGAAGAACGCCGAAATAAGAACCAAACTCCGCACGGCTTTTGCCGCGTGGTACGATATAGCGAACAACGACCGGAGCAAAGATTGCTGCTATCTGGCAATCCGCCTGACAAGGGGAACGCTTAACATCAACCATTGGGAGAAATTGTACCATATGGATTTTGTGAACAAGACGGATATGGAGAACGGCGGGATTTTCTGAGTGGCACCAATGAAGGCGGTGGTTCTGAGATGGGTTTGATGGATTACATCGGAAAGCAGTTTCATAACCCTCACGGCGTGGGAGGACGCGTTGCCACGCTGATTATGAACATACAAAATCGCGGGCAGTATCAAGCGGCTGAAACGGCTCTATCACTTAAGGACGGCGACAAGGCGCTTGATATAGGGTTCGGCAACGGCTATCTGCTTCGCCGCCTTGCGGGGGCTTATCCGTGCGCTTTTTGGGGCGTCGACCCTTCCCGGGATATGCTCCGCGCCGCGTCGAAGCGGAATCAAAAGTATATCCGACAGGGCAGAATGACATTGCTTTCGGGAAATGCCGAGCAGACAGGCTTGCCCGACGATTTCTTCGATAAAATCTACACCGTCAATACCGTGTACTTTTGGCCGAGCCTTGACGCGGGGCTGCGCGAGATAAGGCGAATCCTCAAACCCGACGGCATTTTCGTGAACGCCGTGTATTCCAAAGAGGCTCTCGACCGCCTGCCCGTTACGCGGCACGGCTACAGAAAATATGACGTCAAGGAGCTTGAAAGCGCGGGAAACGCTGACGGCTTTTCGGTTGAGGTCAAAGAAATCAAGCGGCGTTCGGCTTACTGTATTATTTATAAGAAAACGGAGGGATGGAGGTCATGAAAAAACTGTTTTTAGCTTCATACTTCTCCGGCGCGGCAAGCGCGTTCACCGCTTTCGCGGGTGACTGTAATGGTAAAAAAGTGGCGTTCATCCCCACTGCGAGTCTTCCTGAAAAGATGTCGTTCTATGTTGGCGCGGACAGAAAAGCTCTGCTGAAACTCGGCATGGAAGTTGAGGACTTGGAGGTTTCTACCGCCGCAACGGGGGAAATTGAAGCAAAAATCGCCGCCGCTGACTGCATTTTCGTATCGGGCGGGAATACTTTCTTCCTGCTTCAAGAATTGCGGCGAACAGGCGCGGACAAGCTGATTGCGGCGCATATTGAAATCGGCAAGCTGTATATCGGCGCATCCGCGGGGTCAATGGTTCTTGCTCCGAATATCGAATATGTTAAACACATGGATAAACCTACGGACGCGCCGGAACTAAACGGCGATTTCGCAGCGCTGGGCATTGTGCCCTTTTCTGTTGTGCCTCACTTCGCCAATTTCCCATTTAAGAAAGCGACCGAGAAAATAGTCGCGAGTTACAGCGGCACTCTGGATTTGCGCCCGATTGCCAATCATCAGGCGGTGACGGTGGTCGGCGATAAAATCGAGGTTGTCTCCGCGGAAGCGAAGAAAAAAGCGGCAAAGGAGAAAAAGTAATGCCAAGACCGACAACCAAGCAGGAACTGCTGACCGCCGCCGACAATCAGTTTGAGAAGCTGTTCGCGCTGATTGACGCTATGCCGCAGCGAAACCAAACCGCCGCGTTCTGTTTTGATACGGAAAGAGCGGGCAAGGAAGCGCATTGGGCGCGCGACAAAAACATTCGCGACGTGCTTATTCATCTTCATGAATGGCATATGCTTCTTCTGAACTTCGTGAACGCGAACCAAAGCGGCGAAGCAAAGCCGTTTCTTCCCGAACCGTATAACTGGAAAACATACGGCGATATGAACGCGAGGCTTTGGGAGAAACACCAATCCACATCATACGCGCAATCGCGCGAAATGCTGAAAAACAGCCACAAGGCGGTCGCCGCGCTGATTGAAGCGTTTAACGGCGACGAGCTTTTCACAAAGGGCTTTTTCAAGTGGACGGGCGGCACGTCCCTCGGTGGTTACTGCGTTTCCGTAACGTCAAGCCACTATGACTGGGCTGTGAAGAAGATTAAGCTGCAGATAAAAGCGTTGGCGGATGCTGACAAATGAACGACAAGGACAGTTGGCGCATGAGTGATTATAACGATATTTTCAGCTTCGGCGACAGCCCCGAGATGGCGGACGAACTGCTTGCGCTCGTTCTCGCGGGCAAGAAGACCGCGACCACGTCAAGCGTTCCGAAAGATAAGCCGCTGCCGAAGGTCGGCGACCGCTGTCTCGTGCTTGACGGCGCGGGTAATCCCGCGTGCGTTATCGAAACTACCGCCGCGACGGTGCTGCCGTTTTGCGAAGTGACATGGGAGATGGCGAAACGCGAGGGCGAAGACGAGACGTTGGAAAGCTGGCGCGAAGGACACGTCAGCTTTTTCTCGCGCGAATCCCAAAGCGAGGGATACACGTTTTCGGAAGATATGACGGTTGTGTTTGAGGATTTTGTCGTGGTGAAGAAAGAATTCGGCGGCGATCCTCAACCGCATAATAGCCGTTCCGACGCGTGAAGCGGAACGAACACCGATAAGCTTGATTTGGAGGGCATAATGAAAACAGCAGACATTGAGACAAGCCGTTTGATTATCCGCAGTATGAGCCTTGACGACGCCGCGATTGCGTGGTCGTTTTGGGGAAACCCTAAGGTCGCCAAATACCTTGGCGACCCTTTGTATAAGGACGTCGATGAACTGCGCGAGGTTATTTCGGATATTGACGACTGGAAGGACGAATACCCGTTCATCGCCTATCACAAAGAAACAGGGGAACCCGCGGCGACGTGCAGCGTCGGGCAGGAGGGCGCTCCCGACACCTGGGGGTTCGGCTACTGCGTCAGGGAAGACCTGTGGGGCAAGGGCTACGCGACCGAAATCGTGAAAGCTCTTATCGACTTTGCCGCCGCTCACGGCATAAGGAAGTTTCAGGGAACGGTGGCGCAAGAGAATATCGCGTCCGTTCGCGTGATGGAGAAAGTCGGCATGACGTTCGACCACGCTTCGACGTTCAGGAAAAAGGGAACGGATAACGTTTACGCTTCCGCGATATATAAGATGAGTTTGTAGACGGTCGGGCGCGGATGTGGTAAAATGCCCGCAATCAATTCAATCGAAGACATGGATGCAGTTAGGGTGCGGAAGTAATGTGAGGGGAGGATTGTGCCGGCTCTCTATGAGAATGAAAGAGAATGAGAAAACCGAAAGAAACCTATTGGTTCTGCGGCAAACAATACTGCGTGAGGAAGAAGAATTTCCAAAGCTGCTTGCGAACTATGAGGAGCGCGATTGGGGTATTCTGTTCTATAATGTGGATGAACCCGAATCAAACGACAGCAATCACGCGGTTATATATCCGACTAAAATAGCGGATATCGAAACTGTCCTATGCGAAATAAAGGCTTTCTATCTTGGAAAAGGTTTGATTCCGCGCGTATACCAACCGTTTGTACAGGGCTGTTTCACGGAACGAAAGGCGATACTTAATAAAAGCGGCTTCAACGTGCGGGCTTTCAGCAACGAGTTTTTCTTGTTATCGGATGAAAATTCGATACGCATTGAGCCGCGCCTTGACGTGCGGCGCATAACCGAATGGGACGAACGCGTCGCGTCCGACGTATACGTTCCCGCCAATGAAGCATACGGCGTCGAGCCGGAAAAGCGCAGCATCAAAAACAAGAATTACTATTTGTTCGCAGGATTTATCGCAGACGAAATGGCGGCGGTCGTTTCTTTCCATTCTTCCGAACTTGGCTGCACGAGATTTGACTATATCTTGACCTCTCCCAAATACCGCGCAAAGGGATACGGTAAAGAACTGCTCGGGTTTGCGGTTGATTATTGCAAGGAAAACCATTTCCCGAATTGTTTTACGTGGTTTGCAAACCCGCGTTCAGCGAAAAACGGATATGAGGCGGGGTTCAGAAGCCTGTTTACGGTTGAAACAGGCGAAGCGGTTTTTGAGAATGGGTGACGAGCGAATAAGCGGAATGAAGCCGAGAGTAAAAGATAAGTATTTCATACTGCTCGCGGCGGTGCTGTGGAGTACCGCGGGGTTGGGCGTAAAGCTGCTGTCGTGGAACGCGTTCAGCATATCATGCGTGCGCGGGATGCTGTGCGCGCTCGTTCTGCTGGCAATTCGGTTCAAGGACGGAAACCGTACTGCGCCGAGCTTGAACCGTTACAATATTTTGGCGGGGCTGTTCATGTTCGCGACGTCAAGCTTATATGTGTTGTCGATAAAGCTCACGACCGCCGCCAACGCTATCGTCCTGCAATACATTGCGCCGATTGCCGTGCTTCTTTACAACATACTGATGAAACAGCGCAAGCCGACGCGCGCGGATATCGCGCTGACAGCCGTCGTGTTCGGCGGATGCGTGCTCACGTTCGCAGGTCAATTGGAGCGCGGCGGTATGCTCGGCAACGCGCTCGCGCTGCTGTCAGGGTTCATGTTCGCGGGGCAGATAATAGTGAACAACAAACGGCAGACAAATCAGCAGGACGGCTTGCTTATCGGCTGCGCCTTAAGCTTCGTCGTGTACTTGCCGTTTGTGTTTTTCGACGCGGGCTTTACGCTGACCCCTGTGAATATTATGGCGGGCTTATTCCTTGGGCTCGTGCAGTATGGAATAGCGAACCTGTGCTTCGCGCGCGGCATCCGCACAACCGATGCCGTCACCGCGTCCCTGCTGCTTACCATAGAGCCTGTGCTGTCGCCCGTTTGGGTAATGCTGACCATCCGCGAAGTTCCCGCGGGATATGCGATTGCGGGGTTCATATGCGTCATTGCGGCGGTGACGGCGCATAATATCTATCCGCTTATACGCTTTGGCAAGAACGGGAACACGTCGTAGCGCACCGCGTCCAATTGAACGCTGAATTCGGCTTGTATACTTTGGAATTTCTTTGGGATTTGTTGAAATAACGGCGAAGAGGATATGTTTATGAAAACGGTTGTTATCAACGGCACGGAGCAAAAAGGCTGTACTTATCAGATGAAAGAGATGTTTCTTGACGCTGTCGGACGTGAAAACGAAGTCACCGAATATGTTCTGCCTAAAGACTGCCCTGTATTTTGCATAGGGTGCAAGGCTTGTTTCTTTTCGGATATTTCCGTCTGTCCGCACAAGGAATATACCGCTCCGATTTGGGCGAGTATAAGCGCCGCCGATTTGCTTGTATTCACGTCGCCCACTTACGTTTTTCACGTTACCGCGCAGATGAAGGCGCTGCTCGACCACTTCGGCACAAAATGGATGGCGCACTCGCCTGAACCGCAGATGTTCACGAAACGCGCGGTCATCATAACCAACGCAATCGGGCAGGGAATGGGCAACGTGATTAAAGACATCAAAGACAGCCTTGATTTTTGGGGCGTTGCGCGGACCTATGTGTTGAAGCAGGCGTTGTCCCAGGCAAAGTGGGATTTGGTTTCCGATAAGCGCAAGGCGAATATTCGGGCAAAGTGCGGACGAATTGCGGCGAAGATAAAATCCGCAAAGAACGCAAACCCGACGCTGAAAGTTAAGGGTCTGTTTTTGATGATGCGGCTTGCGCAAAAAATGATTGATAAATCCGAGCGCAAAGCCGGGCGCGAACGCACGGCAGACTATTTGCACTGGCAGGCATACGGTTACTTTGACGGCAGGATTCCGTGGAAATCGCCAAAACGCGGACTCGATTACCGCCAACAATAAACCGTTATGGGAGGCGCACAATGTCGCAGCGGCTGGAAATACTTCGCGGCTATCTCGACGCGCAACTGAACAACATCGCAGACGCGGCGGAGCGGAAACACGCGTTTGTCCATCTGTATGGCGTCGGTCGTTTAAGCGCCTTTATTGCAATGCGGCGCGGCGTTGACGCGGAGCTTGCGATGATAGCGGGGCTTCTGCACGACATCCATACATACACGACGGGAGACGGCGCAGACCACGCGCATAAAGGCGCGGCTCTTGCGGACGTTATCCTGACGGAATTGGGCATTGTTACCGAAGCTGAGAAAGAGACGGTATGCGCCGCGATATACAACCACAGCGACAAAGACGACGTGAGCGCGCCGTTCGACGAAGCGCTCAAAGACGCGGACGTGCTGCAGCACTGTCTCTACAACGCCGATATCCAACTGCCGCAGGACCATCCGGAAGCCCCGCGCTGCGCGCGGCTGAAGGATGAATTCGGATTAAGATGACGGGACGGTCACGGTGAAAACCGTCTCCGTCTCATCGCTCGCCACCGCTATGCTTCCGCCGTGCGCCTCGACTATTTCCTTCGCAATGGCGAGACCCAGCCCCGCGCCGCCCGTTTTTGAGGCGCGCGACGCGTCCAGCCGATAGAATTTCTCGAAGATGACTTCCTGCTTATGCTTCGGTATCGGGTCGCCGAGGTTTTTTACGCGAATCTCGGTCTTGCCTTCGTCTTGGAGCGCGGATACGGTGATCCGCGTATTTTCGCGGCTGTAGACGGCCGCGTTTTTCAGTATGTTGTTGAATACGCGCGCAAGCTTATCAGAATCGCCGCGCAGCGCGATATCCTCGGCGCACGATACCGATATGCTCTTGCCCTGCGGAATCAGAATGGGATAGAACTCGTCCGCCATTTGCTCCAGCATGAATTTCAGATTGATTCGTTCTTCGTTCAGAGTGATTGTCTGAAGGTTGAAGCGGATTATTTCAAACAGCTCTTCGATGAGCTGTTCCAGTCGGTAAGCCTTGTTAAGCGCGATGCCCGTATACTTTGCGCGCTGATCCGTCGGAATATCGGGGGATTCGGAAAGCAAGCTCAGATAAGCGA
>JAITHB010000168.1 GCA_031280145.1 Oscillospiraceae bacterium
ACGCTTAACACGGGTTACGCTACATACTTCAGCCGCAGCCGTCAGTCTCTGTGGAAGAAGGGCGAGACGTCGGGACATCTTCAGCGCGTCGTCGGCGTGTCGTACGACTGCGACGGCGACGCGGTTCTGCTGACCGTCGAGCAGACCGGCGCGGCTTGCCACACGGGTGAACATTCGTGCTTCCATAATCACATTATCAAAGCGGAACAGCGCGGCGCGTCAATTCTGCAAACAATATACGGCACAATAGCGGATCGCGACGCGCACCCCAAGGAGGGCAGTTACACAAACTATCTGCTGACCAAAGGCGTGGAGAAGATTTGCAAGAAGGTTGGCGAGGAATCCGCCGAAACCATAATCGCGTCAATCAAAGGCGCGAAGGACGAGGTGCGCTACGAAGCCGCCGACCTCATATATCATTTGCTGGTGCTGCTGTATAACCAAGGGTTGACGTTGGGCGATATCTATGCGGAACTGGAAAGGCGGCATTCCTGACAAACTTTGCAGGGGCGATTATTAGGCTGCAATGCACAGGGCTTGCATTGCAGCCTAATAATCGCCCGCCTAATGTCATATTACATATTGAACCCCCAACAGCTTTACTTATGCCGCCGAACAAACGGCGGTGTAAGTCATTATGCAACACGATGAACAAATGATATGCAACGGCCGCAGGATGGCTATAGTGAATCCCTTCCCTGTAGGGGCGATTTCCAATCGCCCGCCTGTGTCGCGTACGACCCTCTGCGGTGAAACATGTAACGCAATCATTCCACGTCTATCACATCACCAAGGAAAGTAATGCTTGCCACATCGCTTGGCAGTGTGAACGGTATACTGAATTCAAACACAGCCCATTCGGAATTACCGTCCGCGTTCATCCGTCCTGCTTGAACACGCGTTCCGTCGGAAAGCGTAATCACAGCGCCCTCCTCACTTGCCTTGTTTATAAGACTGCCGACGGAAAACCAATCATCAAAACCCGGCGTCACGGAGATAATCAGTGATACCGCGCTAATGTGCATGGTCGCGTCGCGCCCCGCAATCTTGCCTCTGACCCCTTCCAAAGACTCTATGCGCCGTGGCTGCACCGCTTCAATTTTCCACTTACCGCGGATAACATTCCCCGAAATTTTACCCGAATAGATGAAGCTGAAATCATCAAGCGCTTTCTCGCCGAGAACGTATGTCGCTTCCGCCAAGCCCGTGTCGCCGTCCATGTTACCGCTGTTTTCAGGAATAATCGTACCATTCGTGTCAATCAAGTCAAGATGACCCGATCCGAAAAGCCGCGCTTCCGGTTGAGCAGATTGGCTGACGACAGTCAGTATACCATTATCAAAAGATGCGCTGATTATGGAAAGCTGCGGAACACCGGGCACTGTCACAGGCTCGGTTATCGCAAGATAATCTTTGACGTGGGCGTTGAGCTTTTCATCCATCACCTCACGAACGCCTGTTATAATCGCTTCTAT
This sequence comes from Oscillospiraceae bacterium, assembly GCA_031280145.1. Classification (GTDB taxonomy): domain Bacteria; phylum Bacillota; class Clostridia; order Christensenellales; family Aristaeellaceae; genus JAITHB01. Next base: position 1,476 of record JAITHB010000168.1, read on the forward strand.
TTCAAATGATACGGGTGCTGTCGGGTCGTTTTGATTCAGACTTAGAATGTTTGTAACAATCGCTTCATCCGTTGTTTCGCCGTAACGCACATCGTTGTAATAGGCGTCAAAGCCGGATGGAGTATAAAGATATACTTTGTCCGCCAAGCGTCCGCCTTCCAAGTCTTTTACCGATAGTTGAACGTATGCGTTCGAGTCGTCGACGAACACGCCGATCGGTGTGATTTCAATTCCTTGGTCAGCGACTGTATTGCCATATGAGACAAACATCTCCGATTTCTTATTGGTGAATATGGATTCGTAAATGGTTCGCATGTCAAACACGCCGATACTTGCCAGCGCGGTCAGAGACAAGGCTAAGACTATTATTACACACGCAGCTGTCAATGCTGTTCTTCGCAAGCCCATATGCAACTTCTTTTTGCTTGGCGCGGCTATCGCAGCAAGCACGCGGCTCTCTATGGCAGCAAGGTTTTTACTTGTCGCGGCAGGCGTATATGCCGCAAATTCGTTAACATCGATTCTGTCCGCCATTTTTGCGAAAGTATGTTCATTCATAATAACCCTCCGAACCATCGTTTTTGAGTATGTTTTTCAGTTTTTCTTTCGTTCGATATAAACGATTGTGTACTTCCTTTACGGGGCATTTCATGTTCTTTGATATCATAAGCGGTGTTTCATCAACGAAATATCTGCGAATAACAATTTCACGATCAGGCTCTTCCAGCGTGTTCACGGCAGAGCGAACCTGCCGGAAATCCGCCTTCAACAATATCATACTCAGAGGGTCGGGCAATGAATCCGTCTCGTCGTCTTTCAACGGTTTCGAGGTTTTTGAACTGAGCGCTCTGTATCTGTCTATTGCTTTAGACCGAGCCATAACCGCGACGAAGGACTTAAGCGTTCCGCGTTTCACATCATATAAAGAAGGCTTTTGCCATAACGCTATCCATACATCGCTGACGCATTCCTCAATATCTTCATTAGTACCTATGTTTGTCAGAATCATGCCGACAATACCGAACAAGAAACGATTGTATTTATCCATAAGTTCGCGCAAAGCGTTTTCGTCAGATTTTCTCAATCTACCCATTAATATTGAATCGTCGTGCAAAATTTCACCGCCTCTCTGCGATTTTGCTCTTCACATAACTATACGGAAAAAGAAATGAATTTACTCAAAGTGGAGGAAGAAACTTGAACATGTCAACTCCGACGCTCAGATCGAGCAGCGCGCGAGAGTGAATTTAGAAAACGCTTAAGCGTTCTCCCGGACTGTAGCCAAAGCCTATAGGCGTTGTAAAGTGCGGGCGACCGAATCCCACCCCGCCGAATCTGCGGATTTGGCGGGGACCCCGAAGGCGGTCGCTCCTACATGATGTAGGCTAACGGTATACAGGAACGCAATATGCTATAGGGGCGTGCCCCCGGCTTGCCCGCCCCAAAATGTTTGTTTATTCCTCATATCAGTCAATCGCAACCGCATACCCGCTCTTCTTCATAATATCGAGGATGCGCTCAACATGCGCGTGGTCCTGCGTCTCAAGCGTAAGCTTGAGCATCGCTTTGTTGAGACCCGCCTCAAGGTTCGTGCGGTCGTGCGCGATTGAGACGACGTTGGCTTCAGTGTCGGATACGACTTTGAGCAGACGGTGCAGCCTGCCCGGCTTGTCTTCTATGACTGTATGAAGAGTGACAAGGCGTCCCGCTTTCATCATACCTTTGTCGATTATGCGCGACAGCATCGTAACGTCAATATTTCCGCCGGACAAAACCGCCGCGACCTTTCCGCTTACGGGAATCTTGTTATACAGAAGAGCGGCCGCCGCGACAGCCCCCGCGCCTTCGGTTATAATCTTGCTGCGTTCCAGCAGAAGCAGAATGGTCTGCGCAATCTCGTCGTCGTCGACAGTCACGATTCCGTCTATCAGTCTGCCCGCTATGCTGAACGGCAGGTCGCCGACGCGCTTGACGGCGATTCCGTCCGCTATCGTGCGCGCTTCGTTAAGCCTCACGGGCTTTCCCGCGTTCGTCGCCGCAGTCCACGATGCGCAGCCCTCGGCTTCCGCGCCGTACACAAGAACGTCGGGGCGAAGCTTCTTTATGGCAAGCGCGATTCCCGCAATCATTCCGCCGCCGCCGACAGGCACGACTACCGCCTTCACATCGGGTAAGTCCTGCAGAATCTCAAGCCCGATAGTCCCCTGCCCGGCAATGACCTGCGCGTCGTCGAACGCGTGAACGAATACCGCGCCTGTTTCCTTCTGCAATTCAACGGCATGTTCGTATGCGTCGTCATAAACTAACCCGTGCAGAACAACTCTCGCGCCAAGCTCGCGCGTACCCTTTATCTTGGACAGCGGCGCGCCCTCGGGCATGACGATTGTCGCGGGTATGCCGAACGTCCGCGCCGCGAGCGCGACGCCCTGCGCGTGATTTCCCGCCGACGACGCGATGACGCCGAGCTTCTTCTCGTCTTCAGATAAACTCGCGAGCTTCGTATACGCGCCGCGAATCTTGAACGAGCCTGTAGACTGAAGGCTTTCCGTCTTAAGATAGACGGTTCGTTCCGCGTTGGATAAAACAGGCGAGGGAACAAGCTCCGTCGGAAACAGCACTTGACGCAGACGCTCTCTGGCTTCCAATATCGAGCCTAACGTTACTTCCATAAACACCTCTTGTGAAGCGGAAAAGCTTATTGTACCAATCCAAACATCAGTATCCCCGCCGCCACAGCCGCGTTCAGCGATTCCGCCTTGCCCTTCATGGGAACGCTGACCGTTTCTGTCGCAAGCGCGACCGCTTCTTGGGAAACGCCGCGCCCTTCCGACCCGATAACGAGAACCCACGGCTCCGCAGGTTTCATCTCGCGGAACGGCTTGCCCTCCATTGCGGATACATAAACAGACGCGCCGCGTTCCTTCAAGCGCGCCAGATATTCCGCGATGTTTCCCCCGCAAATCTTCATGCGAAACGCGCTGCCCATCGCGCTGCGTATCGCCTTGTCGCCGAATGGGTCCGCGCAGCCTTCGCCCAGAAACACGCCCGTCATTCCCGCAGCGTCGGCGGTGCGGATTATCGTTCCGACGTTGCCGGGGTCTTGCAGCCCGTCTAACGCAACCACGCGTTCGCCAAGCGCGTCCGCTTTTGCGGGTTCGGGATAGCGGCATACGGCGATAACGCCTTGCGTCGTCTTTGTCCGCGCAAGGTTTTCAACCATGAAGCGCGGCAGTTCGTAGACCGCGCAATCGTCTGCGCAAAAAGATTCCGCATCGCCTGCAACGATGAGCGCTTCAACCAAACCCGCTTGCCGCGCTTCCTGCGCGAGCTTAATTCCGTCTAAAAGGAAACGCTCCGATGCGTGTGTGCGGAGCGCCATCCATTCCTTATACTTGGGATTATGCGTGCTTGTTATCCTAACGGTCATTAAGCTTCTTTCGCTATGTCGACGAGCTTCTTGAACGCAGACGCGTCCGCGATAGCTATCTCGGAAAGCATCTTGCGGTTGACGACGACGCCCGACTTCTTAAGACCGCTGATAAGCTTGCTGTATGACAGACCGTTCAGACGCGCCGCGGCGTTGATACGCGTTATCCACAGCCTGCGGAAGTCGCGCTTCTTCAGCTTGCGGCCGATATATGCGTAACGCAGCGAGCGCATGACCTGTTCGTTCGCGGCGCGGTATTGTCTGGATTTCGCTCCCCAAAAGCCTTTGGCGAGCTTCATTATCTTTCTGCGCTTCTTATGGGCACCGACCGCCCTCTTAATTCTCATATTCTTATCCCTCCTGCTTTAATACAATGCGCTCTTATGCGCACATAATAATTTAAATCTGCGCGGCGCATTCTACATATAGGGAATCAATTTCTTCATCGTCTTGAACTGCGTGGCGTCCACAAGACCCGGCTCGCGCAGGTTGCGCTTCTGCTTGTTCGACTTATGGCTCGCCATGTGGTTGCGGTACGCCTTGTAACGCTTGATCTTTCCCGTTCCCGTTACACGAAAGCGCTTCGCGGCTCCGCGATGAGTTTTTTGCTTAGGCATAATAAACCACTCCTGTCATTTATATAAGTTTTGATCGCGTTTATGTCACGGGCTGCGGCTTCGGCGCGAGCATCATTATCATATGCCTGCCTTCAAGCAGCGGCATACGCTCCACGACGGCGTAATCCTTTATTATCGCAAGGAAATCCTGCATAACCTTCCGCCCGATTTCCGAGTGCGTAATCTGTCTGCCGCGGAAACGAATCGTAACTTTCACCTTGTCCCCGTCGGCAAGAAAGCGCTGCGCGGCTTTCGCCTTCACCTGCATATCGTTGTCTTCTATCGTCGCGGATAGCTGAACTTCCTTCAGCAGAACAATCTTCTGGTTTTTGCGGATCTCGCGCTCGCGTTTGCTTTGCTCAAAGCGGTACTTGTCGTAGTCCATCAGTTTGCATACCGGCGGATGAGCGTTCGCGACAATCTTGACGAGATCCAACTGGCGTTCCTCGGCAACCTGAAGCGCGCGCGCAAGCGGCATTACGCCAAGCTGTTCGCCGCCGTCCGCAATGACTCTGACCTCGCGATCACGGATTTCCTCGTTAATCATAAGATCCGCGCTGATATTAGACACCCCCTTCTAATTTAACGATAAAAAAACAGAGCGTGACTTCCGCCCGCTCATATGCAAAAACACGCATATGCATACCAATCCGGTATAATACAACCCATGCTGACTTTTACGGATGCAATGCAAGCTGACCGCAATGCAATCTTACGCCGCCGGGTGAGAAGCGGAAGCTTCTTCTTGAACATCGAAATGATAGCAGAAAAACATCGCTTTGTCAACAGCCAGGGCGAAATCATTTACAAATTATAGGAACATAAAAGTTACAGTCCAGCGGGGCGAACTAGGAACATCAAATATGTCCTCTAGAAACGATTTTTGAGAATGCAGCAGACGATTAACCTGTGGTGGTCTAAAAATGCGCTACAGAGGCAAAATATCATCGCCTTACACGCCCCGCTGGACTGTAACACATAAATTTCAAGAAATCATTATTAAGAGAGGCTTTAAGCTGAAGTCTGCGGTAGCTTACGCCCGGTCGTTTCAATGGTTTCATTATATTCATGGCGATTTTTCTGATCAGCGAAAGA
>JAITHB010000001.1 GCA_031280145.1 Oscillospiraceae bacterium
GTCCGGCGCGTCCCTCGCTACCGGACCGACGGATACGTGCGGAGTCTCTGGCGCGGCCGGGGCGGACGGACCGCGGGGTCCGATAGGTCTGACTGGCGCGACTGGCGCGACCGGACCGAGCGGTCCGATAGGTCTGACAGGCGCGACTGGCGCGACCGGACCGAGCGGTCCGCGAGGGCTAACCGGTCCGGCAGGTCCGCAAGGACCGAAGGGCGACCCGGGAGATTCCGGCGGCGGCAGCGGCATGACGGACGAAGAGATGGAAAGGTTTGTCGTCAGCATTCTGCACAAATACAACGTTCCGACCAATCCTCCCAACCCTTCGTTAAACAGAAGGGTGCGGGGCTGCGGGCGCAGCGGATCGCCGACGTTCCGCGTGTGACGTAAATATTGAATGAATGCGGGCGAGCCGGGGGCTCGCCCTTGCAGAGAACGGATGATACATTCGAGCTACGTGGGGCTGACATAGTAGGTCGTCTGGTTTGTATATATCACGAACCCCGGCGGGCTGCCGCTCGGCTTCTTCACGTACTTGCGCAGCGTGGCGTCGACGGGCACCTTCGTGCCGCCGCTGCCGCGGCTGTTCTTCGCGGCGAGCTTCAGCGCCATCATGAACGTTTCCTTCGGAACCTCGCCGCCGCCGTCCCAGCGGATTATCACGTGCGAACCCGGCATATCCTTGGCGTGCATCCACGTCCACTCGCCCTTGCCGGCCTGTGTCAGGCTGTCGTTCTGCACGCTCGTTCTTCCGACTAATATTTCCACGCCGTCGGGCGAAAGGTACAGCGAGGGCTTCGACTTCGCGGGCGCGCGCGCCTTCCCGCGAGCGGCGTTCTTCTCGGGACGCAGAATCCCGCGCGCGACCAGTTCGCGCCGCACCTCCGCGATGTCGCCCTCGTTCGCGCATGTCGCCAAATCTTGCTGCGCAATCTCCAGCAGGGATTGCGTTTTGTCAGCTTCCGCAATCTGCTCTATCGCGGTCTTTGCTGCGGTCTTCATCTTGCGCGCCTTGTTGAACCGCGACTGCGCGTTCTGACTGGGCGTCTTCGTTATATCAAGCGGAATCTCAAGCTCGCCGCCGAACTCGTAATCGTCGACGACGACAGAAGTCATACCGCGCTTTATGCGATAGATATTCGCCGTGATAAGCTCGCCCAGCCTCCGCTCGTTCTCGATATCCGCCTCGCGGGAGACAGCTTCCCGCAGAATCGCCTTCTTCTTAGCAATCCTTTCCAGATTGGTTTCAATCAGCTTGCGAAGCGTCGCGGTTCGCCGCGCCAGCCGCTCATGCTCGTCGCGCGCGGCGAAGCATTCCTCCAGCGCTTGCGACATGCTCGCGCGGCGCTGCTGTTCCGTCGCGATCGAGACGAAGCGGAACGGCAGAACATCCTTGGGAACGCCGCATTCATCAAATAAAATATGCGGATCGGCGGACGGTATGCCAAGAGCGGACTCGGCTCGCGCAAGCAGCTCTTCCGCTGTAACGCCGCCAACGCCTTCAAGCAGGGCGGAGATTGCCCGCGCAGTGCCGTGTGTGTCCGCAAGCTCGCGCACCTTCCGCCCCGCTTCATAGCTGAACGGGTCAAGCTTAATCTGCGGCGGCGGAGGGGCGTAGATGAGACCCGGCAGAACCTCGCGCACGCGGTTCATCGACGCGTTTATGCGCCGCGCCGCGTCTATGATTCTGCCCGACGACTCGCACAGTATAACGTTGCTGTTCCGCCCCGTAAGCTCGCATATCAGCGAAACTTGGGCGCGTTCGCCAAGCTCGTCCTCCGTCAGAACGTCGAAGACTGCGACTCGGTCGCACCCAAGCTGGCGCACCGCCGCGACATGCCCGCCCAGCAGTCTGCGGCGCAGCAGCATACAGAACGCGGGTGCCTCCTGCGGGTTTTCATACTGCGCCTGCGTCAGACCCATGCGGGAGGCGTTCGGATTAATCGTTACCAGCAGCTTATGGTTGCGTCCGCCGTTTCTGATCGTGAAAAGCAGAACGGTTTTGTCGGGCTGCTGTATCTTGTCCATATGACCGCCGACAAGCGCGGCGGAAAGCTCTTCTGTAATATATCGCAGCGTGAATCCGTCAAGCGGCATGGCTACCTCTTTATCTTGTTAAAGTTATTATCGGTAAGTGCGGGCGATTGTTTATGCGCAGCGGCATCTCGTGATTGCCGAGACCGCGCGAAACGACCAGCGCGTTTGCTATTCCGGGGTATGAGTCTGCAAGGCTCGACCGCTTCTTTACTTTAGGCTTCAAATTCGCAAGAACCTTATCGTCCATCTCATAAAGCCCGCTCGTGAGCGTCGGAAAGAAGCCCTGACCCGGCGCGAATATCCCGCGCCCCATCACGCGCCACTGTCCTCCGTGCGCGTGACCCGCGAGCGCAAGGTTAAACCCGTGCGCAAGATAGCGTATCGCGCGCACGGGCCTGTGTATCAGCAGAACCTCGACCCTGCCGTTCACTTTCGCGGGCATAACGGGTTCGCTGTCGCTCGCGTTCGGCGGGCGAACCGCTTCGCACTTGTTGCGGTACGCCTCCACATCCTGCATTCCGACGACGCGCAAGGACGCTCCGCCGCGCTCAAGCAGCATAGACTCGTCGCGCAGCAGAACGATTCCGCAGCGTTCATATTCCTCATACAGCGCAGGCAGTATGCCGCAAGCGTACTCGTTGTTCCCGTTGACGGCGGCGGTCGGCGCTATAGTCGGAAGCGCGCGAAGGAAAGGCGCAACGCCGTCAAGCGACTTCGTTCCGCTGTCTATCGTGTCGCCGAGGACGCAGATGAGGTTCGGCGCGGCGCGCTCAAGCGCGGCGACGGCGGCGGAAGCTTGCGCGAAGCCCGAGTGGATGTCGGAGACGCAGGCGATTCTGTAACCGTCAAATTCTTTCGGAAGATTGGTTATCGGCGCCTTTATCTCTTCAACGTCGAGCGAACCGCCAACCTTGTCGAAGAAGCCGCGTTTTGCCGTCGGAAGCTCGGGAGCGGTCGTGTTATATTTCAGCGCCCAGCCGGGCAGTCTGCGGACATATCCTTCCAGACCGCTGCTCATGCTCTCTCAAAACGGCAGATTGTCTGCATATTCATAAAAACCTCATAAGCGTTTGTCGTCCTTCAGTATGGCGTAAAGAACCATATCCTCATATTTGCCCTTGCTGTAGATCCGCCCGCGCAGCGTGCCTTCGCGCCGCATTCCGCATTTTTGCATAACGCGGCCCGAAGCGGTGTTCAGGCTCACATGCTGCGCCTCGATTCTGTTAAGCCGCATCTTCTCGAAACCGAAGCCGAGCGCAAGCTTCAGCGCTTCCGTCATGTAGCCGCGGTTCCAATATCCTCGCGCCAGCGAGTAACCGACTTCCGCGGAATGGTATTCGCGGTTCCACCACATGTAGCCTATCGTGCCTACCATCTTGCCCGTGTCCCTGTCTTCGATGACCCACGAGGACGGCTCGCCGAACTTATACTGCCGCCGAATGAACTTCAGAAACCGCTTCGCGTCGCCGACGCTGTCGTACGCGCGCCATTGAACGAACCGCGCAACCTCTTCGTCGCGGCACCATTCATACATGTCGCGCGCGTCGGAAAGCCGCGCCTTGCGCAGAATGACGTTTTCGCCGTAAAGCTCGGGCAAATTATGGAAGATTTCGCTGTCAGCGTCTAAGTATCTGAGTATGTTCCACATAAACTACGCATTCCGTATATAATACCGACCTTTATATAATGATTGACATACGCGTTTCCCTGCTTGGCGACAGTTTTAACAGGAAAACTTTCACATCGGGTTTACAATTTCGCGCCGAATGCAACGGTTTGCGGGTTATTTTCGTTGTATAGGAAGGAACGCTCGCGCGTTCCCCGGATTGCGCCGCACAAGCGCGACTGCCGGAATGTTTACAGTGTATATCTCGATTTTATCATGAATCGGTGATTATATAAAGGAGTGAACAATATGTTCCGCCGAAACAATATCGCAAATCGATTCGCCTGCTTCATACTTGCGGCCGCGATGCTGGTCGCAAGTCTCGGCTTTCCGTTTTCCGCAGCTGCGGTCGGAACGTTTTACGTCAATCTCTATACGGACGACGGTTGGGGAAACCTAACGCCGCTGCTGCCGCACGAGATAGAGGTCGACCAAACTCAGCCTCATCTGTGGCTCACGCTGCCTGCGGATATTCCGCTGAACAACGTCGTCGCTGTGTTTACGACGAGCGACGGCAGCCGCGCCGTTATCGTGATGAACGAGGAGGGCGTACCGATCGCGCTTGACACGAACGGCGTCACCGACTACAGCTATTCCGAAGGAGAGCCGTTCGCCTTCGCGCTGCTTAACGAAGCGAGCGAATTCATCTATCAAGGACAGCTCACCATATCATACGCTCCTTCGCCATTCGCCACCGCGGAACCCACCGTGACGGAAGAACCGTACGTCGAGCCGTCACAGGAACCTGCCATCACACCCGAACCCGCGCCGTTCCCCGAGGGGTATAATACGTCGGGTCACGCTTGGATTCTGAGTGGCACCGATCTTTATGATACGCCGAACGGAAGCTCTATCAACTCGCTCAACC
>JAITHB010000083.1 GCA_031280145.1 Oscillospiraceae bacterium
GGCGAACGACCCACCCCGCCAAATCTGCGGATTTGTCGGGGACCCCGGGAGGCGGTCGCCCCTACAGGGTGTATGCTATCGGTATACAGGAACTCAATATGCTGTAGGGGCGAGCCCCCCGCTCGCCCGCATGCATACAAAACAATCGTTTTTCGACAGTCTGAAGGAACGCGTTTCCGCGTTCCTATTGACTATCGCTTAAAACTCTTCATCCGTGAAATCATCGTCCGCGCCGTAATCATCATAATCGAAATCGCTTGGCGCGTCGTCGAATTCGCTAATCCATTCATCATATCCGTCGAAGCTTGCCGCGCGGGCGTTTCCGCTTGCGGGATACCACTGCTTCTCTTCGTTGCTGAGCGAGTCGAAGCGTTGGAATCCGTTGAGCCTGACGTTATCGTCATCGTCGAATTCTTCATAGCGTTCGCGCCTTTTTCCGTCGAGCATCTTAATATGCACCTTAAAATCGACGACACCCATCGGCGGCTTCGCGGGTATCAGCGCTTCCGCCGCGAAAGAGATATAGTCGCCGCGGCGCAGATACACATACTTGTCGGCGTTGCGGTAGGTCTTGCCGTATACGCTTGCCTTCACTCCGCTGAGACGCTGCGATCTGCGGCGGTTGATAAGCGGATACACGACGGCGCTCACGGGGGAAGGCATCGGCGCAATATTCGCCTCGATGTCCGCGCCTCGTACCGAAACTCCTCCGTCTGCGGGCTGCCTGCCGCGAATCACCTTGAACGAGTATTCTACAAGGTACATCGCGCTCTCGCGCACAAGGAACATCTTTATCGGTTCATCCTTGCGGAAGGTATACGGCACTATCGCGTTGCCCTTAATTTTCACGTCGCGGCGCAGGAACTCTATCTCGGTTTCAACACCGTCGCTTTTCCTTCTTCTGTCGTCATAATCGCGGCCGCGTTCATGGTGGTCACGGCGGCCGTGATTTCGCCCGTAGCGCAGAATTGTCGCCCTGTTTGATATTGCGAAAGCTTCACCGAAGCCGCGCGGTCTGTCGCGACGCTCGTCGTCTCGGTCGCAGTCGTAATCGCATTCAAGCTCCCATTTGCAGCATACGGAGCGCTTAGGCGGAAAGCAATCGTGGTCTTCATCATGATGATGATGTCCGTGACCGTGATCGTCGCGGCGATGATGTTCGTGGTCGTAATCGCAATCGTCATGGTGACGGCGTCCGCAATTCGGATCGCCGTGACGTGGCGGTCTTACGGGGCAGACGGGCGGTCTGCGCGGCGGCTCGCAACAATCCGGAACGGGCATCGCGGGCTGATGATAATTGGTGTCGCAGAAGTCGCACGCTTCTATGTTATAGTTGAATAACGGATTTGGCATATGCGGCGCGCTGTTTTCTTTGCCTTCGTAGCAGATCATTGCGTTCGCCCCGTTTCCTGTTTGAATTGGCGCACAAAAAAACTTTTTGAAAACTTTGTTTGTCATTTAGTCCTCCATATGAATTGTAAATTTGATTATTGGTGATTTGTAAAATGCCGTGGATTATGAAAAAGAGTCAGACTACCCGTTCAAAGGCAGTGACACGGTAAACGTCGAGCCTTGCTTGAGCTTGCTTCTGACGTTTATTGTTCCGCCGTGCGACGAAACGATGATTCGCGCTATCGACAGCCCCAAGCCGTGACCCGAGCCCGCAAGGTCTCTTGCGGAATCGGAGCGGTAGAATCTGTCGAACACCTTGGGCAGCTCTTCCTTCGCTATACCTATGCCTGTATCCGATATGGAAATGCGGCAATGCGTACCCGCGACAGCGGAGGAAAGCGAAACGACCCCGCCTTCAAGCGTGTATTTAAGAGCGTTGTCAACGAAGATCCGCAGGGCTTGCTTTATCTGCGTACGGTCGGCGTTGAGAGCTGCATCTTCTATTACACTTTTATCTATATGATGATCGCCCGCGATAAGTTCCGTTTCCTTCACAACTTCATTCATTAAATCCGCCAAAGAAAACGGGTGCGGCTCCATCTTGAGCGTCCGCTTGTCGTGACGCGCCAGGAACAGCAGATTCTCGACAAGAACCTTCATCGAAACCGTCTCGTTTTGAATTGCGGATATGGCTTCGTCGCGCACTTCAGGCGCGTCCTTCCCCCACCTTGCGAGCAAATCCGCGTAGCCTTGCAGAACCGCGATCGGCGTGCGAAGCTCGTGCGAAGCGTCGGATACGAACTGCTTCTGCCTGTTGTACGCAGACTCAATCCTGTCCAGCATGGCGTTTACCATCATGGCGAGGTCGCGCAGCTCGTTCTGCGTTCCCGCAACGTTTATGCGCATGGAAAGGTTGGATTCAGTCAACTGCTGCGCGGTGTTCGCGATGCTTCCGATGGGCGCAAGCAAGGCGCGGCTTTTCTTCTGCCCGCGCACGAGAACCCCGAAAAGCAAGGAAAGCCAAACAATGAGGAACGCGGCGTAAAACAAATAGAATATGCGTATCGCGCTCGTCAGCGGGAAATGCAGAAGCATATCGCCGTGAACGTAGGTCGCGTAGAACGTCATATTCTCACGGCGGAGCGTAAAGCCCCAGCCGTTATAGATATGTATGTTCATTTCGCGCGGAACGGCGGCGCCGATTGCGTCAACTATGCTGCTGAAGACTTCCGTATCGCCGTCTTCTTCCGATTCAAACGGCGCGACAAACACGCCGCTATCCATCGTGAACGGCGGCGTATCGGTTTGTGCCGAAAGAATTGCAGCGTCCCTGTCCCGCACCATGCCCGGAGCGACGACGAACGCGGCGGCAACGACAAACAACAGCGCGGCAAACGGAAGCGCGCGGAACAGCATCCAAACGTGCGCCAGAGCAATCCTAAGCTTAATCGAAAAGCGAAGGTTGCCGAGCGCGCGCGTCGACGCGCCGTGAACCTTATCCGAAATATTGTTAATCACAACTTCGGGGTTTCGGCGCTGGCTCTTATGCTTCCGCTCGTTCTTCATAATATTACGGCTCGGACTTCTCATAGCGGAACAGATATCCCACGCCGCGGATTGTGTGGATATATTTCTCGCCCGAAGTCACTTCAATTTTACTGCGCAGATAACGTATGTAGACGTCCACGACGTTGTTGTCGCCGTCCCATGCGTATCCCCAAACGGTTTCAAGCAGGAAGTCGCGCGTGAGCGCCTGACCGGGGCGGCGCATTAAGCAAAGGAGCAAATCATACTCGGTTTTGGTAAGCGTGAGCGGCTTTCCGTCCAATGTGGCTTCGTGGCTCTTGGGATGCAGAATAAGCCCGCCCGCGGCTAACGCTTCGTCGGACTGGTTCTTCGTGCGCTGCGTCCGCGCGAGTATAACGCGCAGCCTCGCGAGCAGTTCCTCTATCGCGAACGGCTTCGTCATGTAGTCGTCCGCGCCCGTATCAAGACCCATCACCTTGTCCATTATGTCGTCTTTGGCGGTGAGCATGAGAATAGGTAATCTTGTTTTATTCTCTTTAAATGGGGCCCCTGCCCCCATCCCCCCGAACAACGCGGGGCTCTGCCCCGCACCCTGCTCGCCCGCTCTTATTCTGCGGCAGACCTCTATGCCCGAAAGACCCGGCAGCATAAGGTCGAGAATCAGCGCGTCGGGCTTCCATTCGCCGCTCACGGCTTGTTCTAAGCCGCTTCTGCCGTCCGCCGCCGTCTTCACCTGATAGCCTTCATGCGTAAGTTCCAGTTCGAGAAACCGCGCAATCTTCGCCTCGTCTTCAATTATCAGTATGTTTGGCATATCGTCCTCCGTCAAACGATGCAAAGCTTGAACTCTGCTTGATTAGAGTAAAAAAGGATAATTCGGGAATCAAGGATATTATACCATCTGCAGGGGCGATTGAAAACCGCCCCTGTAATTCAAAGAAATTCTACTCCACCGTAAAATCCCCGCCCTCGTCTGCGCCTTCCGGCTTCGCGTCGTTCGCCATGAAATCGTTCTTGATTGTTGACGTGACGCTGTCAAACGTCGTGCGGACGTTCTGCGCTGCGTTATTTACGATATTGTTGACTGTGCTTCGCGCGTCCTTGGGAACGCTGCTCTCTCCGTGGATGCGGCAGCCCGTGATAAATATCAACGCGAGCGAAGGGAACAGAAGATGCGGCGCGAAAAGCATTGCGATGTAGAACACCACGGGCAGGTTGACGATTGTCTTATCATTCTTGGAAATGATGATGCTCTTGTGGAACAAAATGTTCACCAGCTTATTCATAGTTTCGCCATGGCGGCGTCTGTGTTCCGCGTGCTTCGCGTAGAATTCTTCACGGTAGTAATCGCCGTGCTTGAATTCCGGATGCTTCCCTTTCGGGCGGCGGATGCGATTGCCGCGCTCCAGTTCAACCAGCACGCGCGTCATGTCGCCGTCGTACCTTTCAAGCAGAGTCAACGCTTCCTCATAGCCGACGTCCGCGTTCTCGCGGAGGTATTCGATCTTTTCGAGAAGTTCCTGATTGTTGATGTTTGCGTTTGTCATCGTTATGTCCTCCTGATTTTATTTAATGATTTATCGGTATCAAACAACTTCGCCGTGTTCCAGCTCATTGTGTTGCTTGCTTCGATGGATGAATCATACTACATAATATGCCCCGATACTTGAGAAGAGGGCAAGCGTAGGGTTAGAATTGGATTAATTGATTATTATGAAATGGAATTTGCAGCAGGAAATATGCGCTCCGTTGCGGCGTGTCGTACGACCTACGGGCGGGCGATTGGAAATCGCCCCAGCAACTAATGAAAGGATGTGTTTAATTGGGAGTTGTATTGATTTCCCCCATATCTTCATGTTGCCGAAAATTTTGTTCTCTGCTATAATGGCTTAATTGTATCAGATGAGCCACCCCGATTAGGAGCGTATTATGAATAACACGAAGATAAGGAAAATCACGGTCACGGGAATGCTGCTGGCGATAATGCTTCTGTTCAACGTATTCCCCATCGGGTTTATTCCGCTGCCCGCGTTCAACGCTACGCTTATGCACATACCCGTGCTTGTAGGTCTCTTCTCGGAAGGGCTTGGCGTTGGCGTGATACTCGGCGCGGCGTTCGGTATATCAAGCCTCATCAAGGCGTATGTCGCGCTGACCGCGACAAGCTTCGCCTTTCAGAACCCACTGTTCTCGATACCGCCGCGCGTCCTTTTCCCTATTGTCGCGTGGGCTGTCGCGCTGCTCATTATGAGACTCATCGGAAAGTTTAAGGAAGGCAGAAAGACGGCGCTTCACAGCTCGCGCGTCGTCGGCTCGTTCGTGGGAACGCTTACAAATACGGTTCTTGTGCTGGGCGGAATGCGGTTCTTCTTCCTTGACCAATACGCCGCGAATATTCTCAAGCTTGAGATAACCCCGCAAATCGGCGCGGCTGTTACAACGGCGCTGGTAGCTGTCGGCTCCACGCAAGGGCTTGCGGAAGCCGCGCTGGCGGCTGTGCTTGTTCCGCTTATCTGCGCCGCGCTTGATACCGCGTTTAACAAAGAAAAGCTGGTCCGCAAACCATGATACTCACAATGGATATCGGCAACTCGACGGTCAAAATCGGCGTATGGGATAACACAACCCTGCGCTCTTCGTGGCGCATATCTACGGCTAAGGTTGGCACGAGCGACGAGCTGGGCATACTGCTGCACAGTCTGTTCACGCATCAGGGGCTAAGATGCGACTGCGTTACAGGCTGCATATATTCTTCAGTCGTACCTACGCTGAACTTCACAATAGAGCATATGTGCAGGCTTTATTTTGAGCTTGACGCCATTCAGGTTTCATGCAGTCTCAATCTGGGAATAACCGTAAACTACGACCATCCGCAGCAGCTTGGCACGGACAGAATCGCAAACGCCGTCGCGGCGCACGAAATTTACGGCGGACCCTGCGTGTTCATCGACTTCGGCACGGCGACGACGTTTGGCGTGGTCTCCAAAACGGGCCGCTTTGAAGGCGGCGTCATCTGCCCCGGCATCAAGCTTTCCGCTGAAGCGTTGGTATCGGGCGCGGCAAAGCTTCCGCGCGTCGAACTGAATAAGCCGGATCGCGTAATCGGAAAGAACACTATATCAAACATTCAAGCGGGGTTGGTATACGGCTTCGTCGGGCAGATTGAATATCTCGTCAGACGCATAAAGCAGGAGCTTAACGCCGACGACGCAATCGTTATAGCGACCGGCGGCATGGCGAAGCTGGTCGCTTCCGAAACCTCCGCGATAAACGAGACGGACAGCCTGCTGACCCTCAAGGGTCTGCGCATATTATATGAACGTAACCGGGACGGTGTAAAATAATGAATGAAACGACGGTCGGGTTCCTGGGGCTGGGCAACATCGGCGGCGGCGTGGTTCGTCTTCTGCGCGAAATGGGCGGCGAGCTTGAAAAGCGCGAATCCGTGAAGTATTCCATAAAGAAGATTCTCGTTCGCGATATATATAAGAAGCGTTCGATCGACGTTCCCAAGAACATTCTTACGACGAACGCGGAGGATATAATCGGCGATCCCGAAATCACGCTGGTTGTTGAAGCGCTGGGCGGCGACATGCCCGCCGCGGAATACATAAAGCAAGCCCTGATGGCGGGCAAGTCCGTCGTCACGGCGAACAAACTCGCGCTCGCCACGCATTGGCGCGAGCTTCTCGCGACTGCGGACGAGTACGGCAGCAAGCTGTACTTCGAGGCGGGCGTATGCGGCGCGATTCCGATTATCCGCACCGTGACGGATTCGCTTCAGGCGAACAGAATAGACAGGCTCTACGGCATAATCAACGGCACGACAAACTATATTTTGTCTCAGATGAGCGGCAAAGGCGTTTCATACGCGGACGCGCTGTACGAAGCGCAGCAGATGGGCATCGCGGAGCCCGACCCAACCGCGGACGTTGAAGGCGGCGATGCGGCTTGCAAGCTCGCTATACTCTCCACGCTCGCGTTCCACTCGCTCGTTCCGCTGGACGACATATACTCGCGCGGAATAACCACGATAACGCCGCTCGACATCGAATACGGCAAGGAACTGGGCTACACGCTGAAGCTTCTGGCGACAAGCAAGCGCGAGGGCGGCATCGTCTGCTCGCGGGTTCACCCGACGTTTGTTCCGCAGACTCATCCGCTGGCGTCGGTGTCGGGCTCGTATAACGCGGTATATCTGTTCGGACACGCCTGCGGCGAGATGATGCTGTTCGGCAGAGGCGCGGGCGATTACCCAACCGCAAGCGCCGTGGTTTCCGACATGATAGCCGCGGCGCGAGGCGAAGCCGCCCCGCAATACAGGATGACGAGCGAATCCACAATCACGCCGAATTGGGAGAGCCGCTACTTCATTCGCCTGAAAGCGTTGGATAAGCCCGGCGTACTCGGAACCATCGCGGGAATCCTCGGCAAACACAAAGTGTCAATCGCGTCTATGCGGCAGAACCCGACAGGCGAAACCCATGCGCCGCTTCTGTTCGTCACGCACCTCGCGCGCGAGCTTGACGTTCGCGCCGCGCTTGCGGAGATCGGCGAAGATATCGCCACAATAGAGAACGTTATATACGTAGAAGACGTATAGAAGAAAAAAGGGAGAACTGAAATGATTTATACAAAACAGGACTATATCCATGAAGCGAAGCAGAACCTGCGCGGCGGAATCGGCGACGTAAAGTTTGAACACCTGCTCGCGGGCGACGCGCTGCCTAAGAATTGCCGCCTGTACGCCAAGATAACGCTTGCGCCGGGAAGCTCCATCGGCGAACACGTTCACGAGGGCGAAACGGAAGTTTACACATTCATCGAAGGCACGGGCAAGGTTACGGACGACGGAATGCCGATAAACGTCGCCGCGGGATACAACATGACTACCGCGTCGGGACATTCGCATTCAGTAGAAAACACAGGCGACAGCGACTTAGTTCTGCTCGCGGTTATCATTCTGGGATAGGCTGTCGGCATACAATATTCTTACAATGGATATGGAGGATTGTTAAGTTGTCTTATATAGCCAAGCAAGACCCCGAGCTTGCGGAATATTTGGGGCTGGAACTCAAACGCCAGCGCGAGCATATCGAGCTTATCGCGTCTGAAAACTTCGTCTCGCCCGCCGTTCTTGAGGCGGTCGGCTCTACGTTGACGAACAAATACGCGGAAGGCTATCCCGGCAAACGCTACTACGGCGGCTGCGCGGAGGTCGATAAAGCGGAGCGGCTCGCAATCGAACGCGCGAAAAAGCTCTTCGGCGCGGAACACGCGAACGTCCAGCCGCACTCAGGCGCGCAGGCGAACATGGCGGCGTACTTCGCCGTGCTGAACCACGGCGACACAATCCTCGGCATGAACCTCGCTCACGGCGGACACTTGACGCACGGCAGCCCCGTGAACTTCTCAGGCAAACTGTATAACATCGTGCCGTACGGCGTTACCGAAACCGACAACAGAATCGACTATGACGAAGTCGAGCGTCTCGCGGCGGAACACAGACCGAAGATTATCGTGTGCGGCGCGTCCGCGTATCCGCGCATAATCGACTTCGAGCGGCTTTCCGCAATCGCCAAGAAGAACGGCTGCCTGCTGATGGCGGACATGGCGCACATCGCGGGGTTGGTCGCGGCGGGTCTGCACCCCTCGCCCGTCCCCTACGCCGACATAGTCACCACCACGACGCACAAGACGCTTCGCGGTCCGCGCGGCGGCTTGATTCTGTGCAAGAAATCGCTCGCCAAAGCCGTTGACAAGGCAGTCTTCCCGGGTATCCAAGGCGGTCCCTTGATGCACGTCATCGCGGGCAAGGCGGTGTGTCTTGGCGAAGCGCTGACCGCGGAGTTCGGCAACTATCAGAAGCGGATTATCGAGAACGCGAAAGCGCTTGAAAACGCGTTCAACGAAGCGGGAATCAAGATGGTTTCGGGCGGCACGGACAATCACCTGATTCTGCTGAACCTGACGGGAACGGGCGTGACGGGCAAGGAGCTTGAGGAACGGTTGGGACGCGCGAACATAACCGTCAACAAGAACACCATTCCGTTTGAAACCCTCGCGCCTTCCGTGGCGAGCGGCGTACGTATCGGTACGCCCGCGGCCACGACGCGCGGCATGGGTATCGCCGAGATGAAGAAGATAGCGAGCTTCTTCGTGCGCATTATAAAGGACGGCGACGGCGCGGTGGACGCGGTGCGCGAGGACGTTCTCGCGATGCTTGCGGGCTTCCCGCTTTATCCCGAAGCATGACAGACGAACGCAACCAAGAAGAGATAGTGACGATAGAGAGCCTCAGCAATGAGGCTCTCGGCGTCGCCCGCGTGAACAACAAGGTTTGGTTCGTGCAGAACGCTTTGCCGGGCGAACGCGTTCTTGCGCACGTAATCAAGCCGAACAAGAATTACTGCATCGCGAAAGCAATCGATGTAATAGAGCCCTCGCAGCCGCGCAGAGTTCCGCCGTGCTCCGTCTACGGCCGCTGCGGAGGCTGCGCGTGTCAGCATATGAGTTACGAAGCCACGCTCGAGTTCAAGCGGGAACACGTGAAGAACGCGCTTGAGCGAATCGGCAAGGTGCAAGGCGCAAACGTTCTGCCGATAACTCCAAGCGAGAACCGATTCGCGTACAGGAACAAAGGCGCGTTTCCCGTCGGACAGGCAGCCGATTCGGGCGTGAGCATAGGCTGCTTCGCCGCGCACTCGCATAATATAATCGAACCGCCGAACGGGTGTATCATTCATCCCGACACGGTAAACAACGCGTTATCCCGTGTGAAGGAATGGATGGCGGCGTATCATATATTACCATACAACGAACAGGCGGGAACAGGCTTCGTCCGCCACGTCGTGACGCGCGTGAACCGCGCGGGCGATATGCTTCTGACAATCGTTGTTAACTCGAAGGACGCAAGTCTGCCGCGTTCCGCCGAGCTTTTTGAACTTGTCAGGCGTGGCGTACCCAAGCTTTCGGGGCTTTCCGTTTCGCCTAACCCCGAGCGGGGCAACGCAATCTTCGGCGGCACGTGTGTAACGATTTGCGGCGAACCCGCGATACGCGAAACGCTGAACACGCTCGCGGGAAGTATAGAAATTGAAATATCGCCGCGCTCGTTCTTCCAAGTGAACACAGGTCAGGCGGAGCGACTGATTGACGCCGCGCTGACGCTCGCCAACCCGCAAGTCGGCGAACACATATGCGACGTATACGCGGGTGCGGGAACGTTCACGCTGCCGTTCGCCAAGACCGGCGCGTCTGTCTCAAGCGTAGAGATTGTCGCGGACGCGGTGGAAGACGCAAAGCGCAACGCAAGGTGGAACGGCTTAAACATAGATATCAGGCTGGGCGACGCGAGCCGCGTTCTGCCGGAGCTTGTAAAGAAGAACAAACTTGACTGCATACTGCTCGACCCGCCGCGCAAAGGCTGCGACGCGGACGTGCTTGCCGCCGCCGCCAAAGCTTCGCCGTCGCGGATTATCTATGTGTCATGCGACCCCGCGACGCTGGCGCGAGACGCAGCAATCCTTGCGGAGCAGGGATATACGCTCGACTGCGCCCGGCCTGTCGATATGTTCCCGTGGACAAGCTCCGTTGAGACGTGCGCGAAGTTCATTCCCGCCCGCTTTTTATACTCTGTCTAGCAAAGGGCTTCCTCTGTATCATTCACGAGCGAATACACAATATCCATACCGAGCGCGGCAAGCGTCATCTCCGCGCCGACGTAAAGCTCGGGGTCGTCCATGTGCCACAGCTCGTGCGCGTCAACGCCGATTATCGCTTTGCAGCCCGCGCGCGCGGCGCATTCCCAGAAATATATATTCGGATAACCAAGCCCGACCTTCTTGAACAGACCATGAACGCGCCGAATCTCCGTGCGCTTGCGCAATCCGTACAAATTGTATTCCAGAGGAACGTTCATATCGGCGGCGGCTTCGCAAAGCCTGCGAGACGCGGCGCGCAGGTCGTCGTCGAACGTTTCAAACTTATAAAGAAACAAGTCGGGATGCACGAGGCAGCTATACAGCCCCGTTCGCATTCCCGCAATCGCCTGCTCTATATAGCGCGGAACGAGCGACTTATCCGTTATCGAGCCGAAGAACAGGCTGTCGATCTCCGTCAAGTCGTTGTGCTGACCCAGCAGAAGATAGTCCACTTTGCCGAACGCGCCGTCCTTCACCTCGCGCAGGAAGTTCATATATTCGGGAAAGTATTCGCACTCAATTCCCTTGTAAAGCTTCAGCTTGCCGCCGACCTCTGCCTTCGCGGAATCGATTGCCTGAAGGTATTCGGGGAACTCGCCGACGGTCATTCTTATCGGTGAAACGAAGTCCTTGTACGGCCACGGACAGTGGTCCGCGATGCCCAGAACGTCATAACCCGCCTTGATTGCGCGCCCTGCGTAGTCCGCCGCGTCGCCCTCCGCGTGCATACAGCGGAACGTGTGCGTATGAAAGTTTGTTCTCATGGAAGGTATTATAACACCTTTAACCCGCGCAATGCAAAAAATATCAACACTCCCGTCACGCAAGCCCGCGCAGCGCATATGGATATAATAAGCCAAGCAAATCTTGTCTCAGACTTTCGACAAACGTTTGTTTTGTATGCCCGCGGGCGAGCCGGGGGCTCGCCCCTACAGCATATTGAGTTCCTGTATACCGATAGCATACACCCTGTAGGGGCGACCGCCTCGGTCGCCCGCCCTTTACAACGCTTGCTGCTTTGTCGACAGTCTGAGCCAAGCAAATCTTGTCTTGAACAAATTAATTCAAATTAGATAAGGGGAAAAACAAATATGAATAATATACATCGGAACACGCGCCGTTATTTACGCGCGTCTGATTCGTCCGCAAATACCACCGCGTATCAAAATAGCCTAAATTTCGATAAAAATCTACCCCCCCCGGAATTCCGTTAATTCTTTAGAATTAAACGATAGCGATAATACTGTATATAACCCGACTATAAGCGACTGCGGCTGCGGAAAGAAGCCCGCAGGCTTTTCTATGCAGTCAAATACGCGATCCACGCCGCAAGGCTTGGACTACCGAGACTATGTCAAGCCCGAACCGACCGCCGAAGACTATATCGGCATTACGGACATGGCGGGGCTGCTTGCCATGTCCGCCGGCAATTCATACAAGCTGGAAAACAACATAACAATCACGAACAATGCCAGTTTTCCTATCAATATCGCGAGCGGAAGCGCTATCACGTTCGACGGGCAAGGTTACTCCATCCAAGGGTTGACCAGACCGCTGTTTAAGACGCTGCCGACCGACTCGATAATCCAAAACGTTAAGCTGCCTAGCGTCAACATTCGGATTGCATCCGGAGAATCAGGACTCAACGTCGCAGGCGCGCTTATATGTACTGCCAACGGCGGCGCGTCCTACAGCAAAATATCGAATGTGACCGTGTCGGGAACTCTCACCAGCGAAACCGCAAACGCTATTCTAGGCGGTATTGTTGGGAAAAGCAACCAGATGTTAATCAGCAACTGCACGTCGAGCGTTAACGTGACATGCACGCAACCTACCATGCAATGTGTCGGCGGCATTGTTGGGGAAAGCAATTATGACATAATGAGCTGCGTAAACAGCGGCGTTATCTTAGCCGAAGGATCGCTTGTGGTTGATAATAATTATACAGGCGGTATTGTCGGAAAATCTACAGGCGGAAGCATTGGCGCCAGTGATAACGGTTGCGTCAACCAAAATTCAGTCTCAGGATCATGGTATGCGGGCGGCATTGCAGGTATCGCTGAAGCGATAAGATATTGCGTAAACGCGGGAAACGTTACCGGCGATAGAGTGACCGGTGGTATTGCCGGACAATCGGCACTAACCGAGTATTGCGTCGTCAAATCCGTAGCCATACAAGGGCGTGAGGGCGGAGACGCTAATACCTATACGGGAGGGATAGCTGGTGTCTTTACAAGTGGTAAAATAGAACACTGCCGCTGTGAAGCAGTTTCTGTTAAAAACGCCACTCTCTATTCCGGTGACCACGTTGCAAGGATTGCGGCTAATTATCGAGATTCATCCTTTGACTCGAATAAGTTTAAAGATAACTGCGCGAATCCATCCATGATTTTGTACGGTGCATATCTTTCGGGTAATTTGGTTGACAATATCGCCTTATTCGCTTCATACGGTCAGGCGGACGACCCATCCAAAGCCTACGGCGCGAACTACCGAAACGGCGTAAACTGCGACCCCGCAGCTTCGGGGCTGTATATCGTCATGTTCGACAAACAAAACACCGAAGCGAACACGATGAAGGAAACCGACGGCGCGGGCGTGTTGGCGTGGGCGTCGTTCCCGCCCGACCCGCTGCCCCCAATCGTGGGAACGGAATTCATCGGCTGGTTTGATGAGAACGGCGACCAAGTGACCGGCAGCTATTCGCCGGGCGGCAACAAAACCTTGACCGCGCGGTATAAATGCACAACCACGGGCACCCATTACGTCGCCAATACCAGATCGTGCGAAGCAAACGTGTACACTGTGACGTATTATAACGACGGCATGGAGTTTGATTCTGATACCGTCGAGCACGGCGGTAAGCTGACGGAGCCTGATCCTCCGCCGGAGGACGAGAACGCCTCAAGCTTCAAAGGCTGGTATATCAAGGGCTCTCAGACCAGATGGGACTTTAACAAATCCGTTACCGGGGACATGGACCTTATCTCGCACTTTAACTGCAACGCGGGCTATCATCTCAACGACAACTTGGGAATCTGCGAGGTAGACGCTGACTGCAAAGTCACCTTCGTTACGCCTGCCGGCGTCGACGCGCCAAGTCCGTTCTATTACAAATGCGCTGAAGACACGACTATAGACCGTCCCGCGCTGACGGTGCCCAAGGGAAACAGGCTTAAGGGCTGGTACAACGGCTCGCAAGAGTGGAACTTTTACGACTACGCCACCGGCGGCAACATGACGCTGACCGCGCACTTCGAATGCGACGAACCGGGGTATATCGATAGCGACGGCAACGAGCTAACGCCCTGCGTCTTCGACGGCAGCAAATGCCCCAACGGTTATACGCCCAATTTGGTGACGCAGGAATGCGACGCGAATATCTACCGGATAACCGTCACGGGGCCGGGCGGTCCGTATCCGCCAATCGACGCGGAGCATGGCAAGCCTATAAACCAGCAGGACATTCCGCGACTGCCGAACGTCCCGGGCTCCGTCGGCTGCGCGTGGTATGCGGCGGGCGCAAGCACTGAGTTCGACTTCACACAGCCGATAACCGGTCCGATTAATTTGATGCTCAAATGCTCATGCGGACTCGGCTACGCGAGTTCCGCGCAAGAAGGCTGCACATTCACAGGCTGCCCCACGGGGTATTACCACGATGAAGAAAACGGAAAATGTCTCATCACGGTCGAGACGGTGTTTCCAAACGGGCAGCCGCCGCCGCGCTTCGATTATTATGAGCCCGGTCCCGACGCGGAGTACACGTTCCCGGCGTGCGGCGACATTCCGCACGGCAAGTTCATCGGCTGGAGCGTTCAGCCGCTGACAGGCGCGTTCGCGGGAACTTCCGCAGGAATGACCGCGGAACAGGCGGCGGACAGCGGCGACCTTCACCAGCCATACACGACGATTCCCGTCACTTACCCTATGTTGATGATTCCGGTATTTCAGGGCGACCCCGGCTGGGAGTGCGACGAAAACGTCTGCGTCTTCACAGGTAAGTGCCCCGACTGCTACGAACTCAACGAAGCGAAGGACGATTGCGTCTCCGACGGCACCTGTGGCGGAGGCGGCGGAGGTGGCGGCGGGAACGGCGGCGGAAGCATAAACCTGCCGCAGAATATCGTGAACGCGCTGGGCAACGTTATGGACTCCATCGGAAATATGGAGAACGCGGCGGGCGATCTTCTCGGCTCATACAAACTGATGTTCGATAAATCGCTGACCTTTTCAAAAAATCCCGAAACCGATATGGTTGAAACCTCGCATATGGTGGAGCGCATGGTTGAGGCTCTCTCGGAGCTTGAATCCAGCCTCAGCAGCAAATTATGCTGTTCCGTGAAGGTTCTCTCCGCGTGCGGCTGTGCTGAGACGAGGTAAGGCTGCAAACGTATGGTTGTTTTTATTCCGGCGATGTATTGATAACCGCGGGCGAGCCGGGGGCCCGCCCATACTTGGGATTATCTACGTACATTCGGACAGATATTTTAAACCTGTTGGGGCTAGCCCCCGGCTCGCCCGCCCTGCGCAACAACCGCGCGATTGCCGATAGGGAATCCCCTGCAGGGGCGATTGGAAATCGCCCCTACAGGGGAACGGAATTCCGGTGAATCGGCGTGGTGGTCATTCTTCCAATTTGGTTTACTTTCGTGATACCTGCTGAATGGCAACAATTTGAAAGAATAATATCATATTATTCAGTATTCGGCAATTGACAATTTTCGCGTGGTAAAGTATAATTTCCGAAAATGAATCTTGTTTTCGCGCAAGTTTCATTTTCGGAAATTCGTCAATCTTCAATCCTCAATCAACAAGGAGGTAAATCATGAACCTGAAAAGATTGGTTGTATTGCTGATGGCGGCACTGACGCTTATTGGGTCGGCGTCGGCTGCGTCTGCAAGCTTGGAACCCGCGGTAATCCGTATCGCGCTCGAACAGGATATAGAGACTATCGACCCGCAGCAGAACACCGCGGCGTACACATGCGCGGTCACGGAAGGCGTAACCGAGCCGCTGCTTCGCGAGCATGGCACGGAAATTCTGCCGGGTCTCGCGGAGTCTTACGAAACCTCGGATTATCAAACTTGGATATTCAATATCAGGAAAGACGCGCAGTGGAGCGACGGAACGCCTATCACCGCGCGGGATATCGAGTGGTCATATAAGGAAATCTTCACGCGCCCCGAAGCCGCGAAAGTCTATATCCTCTTCAGCGACGTCTCGGGGTACAAGGCTATCACGGACGCGCAGTCCGCAAACGCGACGGAAGATGAGCTGCGCGCAGTCGTCGAAGAGAACTTCGGCGTGACCGCGCTTGACGATTACACGCTCGAGGTCAAGCTCGCTTCGCCCAGACCGTATGTGATAAACACGTTCGCCTCGACCGCGTGGGCGCCAATCAAGAAGGATCTGTATGAACAGTATGGCAACGCGTACGGTTCCGCGGCGGACAAGACAGGGTACAACGGAGCGTATGTCGTCTCCGAATGGCGCTATAACGAATCGGTCGCGCTTGAACCCAACCCGAATTACTGGAACGCCGCGAACATCAAGATAGACCGCGTCGAGCTTCTCATCGTGAAAGATCAGGAGCCGCGCGTCAATATGTTCCGCGAGGGCAAGGTTGATTCCGCCAGAGCTTCAAGCGAATACCTTGAGATGATGGCAGACGACGCGTTCGTTCTGGAAGGAACCAACTGGAACTATGTTTTGGTAAACAGCTACCGCAGAAACGCCGAAGGCGCGCTCGTGAACGAAGCTATGAGTACGCTGCTTGCGAACCGCGATTTCGTCAACGCTATCAACGCCGCGATAAACCGCACGACGCTGTTCGGTTCCATAATAACTGATCCGTCGTATCTGCCGACCAACTACGTTATCCCGTCAATCATTAATTCAAACAACGTCGCGCGCGATACCGTTGGGAAGCTGCGCGGCGACACGTACGCCGACCTCGTTCCGATAACGCGCGACGAAGCCAAGGCGAAAGAATATCTCGCGAAAGCTCTTGAGACGCTCGGCTACGCGTCGGTTGACCAGCTTCCGAAAATCACCATCGTGTGCGCTTCGACGACCGACCCGCAGACCGTCGGCGAATACATGAAGAACGCGCTCGAACAGACCCTCGGGCTCAAGATTGATGTCGAGCCCGTCGAGTTCAACGTGCGCGACTCAAGGATTATTTCGGGCGATTACGACCTGCTTTACATGGGCTGGGGCGTCAGCAACAACGACGCGGACGGCTATCTCTCCGTTTGGTCCGACGATCTGTTCTGCACAGGATGGCCGCAGTCCGATCCCGAAACCTACGGCAAGTATGCCGACCTTATTACATTCATAGGCACGACCGCCGATATGGACGCGCGCGCGAACGCGATTCTGGAAGCGGAACAGATTCTGCTTTCACAGGGACCAATCATAACGCTGGCGACACACGGCGACGCGATTCTGCTGAGCAAGCGTTTTGACGGCTTTGGAATCAAGGGAACGAACTCGCTGTACGATTACAACTACGCAAGTCCGAAAAACTAAAGGGCTGTCGACAAAGCCATTGGTGTTGTAAAGGGCGGGCGACCGAGGCGGTCGCCCCTACAGGCTTCAATTTTCTGCCCGATTGAAAGGAAATAAACCCCTGTAGGGGCGAGCCCCCGGCTCGCCCGTGGTTATCAATACATCGCCCTCGCGCATACAAACAATCGCCCGCCGGCAGCCGCAATATCCGTTCCTATTCTTTCGCCGCAAGGAGGCGTAATGTGCTGAAATTTACATTCAAACGCATGTTCTCCGCGGCGGCGACTGTGTTTGTCCTCATTACGCTCACTTTTTTTCTGCTGAAAATGATTCCGAACGGGCTGTTCGCAGACCCGAACATCTCAAAGGAGATGCGCGCGAGACTATATGAGCTGTATGGGCTGGATAAACCCGTCTGGCAGCAGTACCTCATATATATGAAGAATCTGCTAAGGCTCGACCTGGGCGATTCCATTGCCTATCCCGGACGCAAAATAACTACGATGATTCTCGACCCCGCGACAGGCAACGGTTTGCCGATGTCGATGAAGCTGGGCATAGCGTCCCTGCTTTTTTCCGTACCGACGGGCATTGCGCTGGGAACAGTCGCGGGGCTTAACCGCGGGCGTTTCTTAGATAAGCTGATGATAGGAATTTCGCTCGTAGGCGTGTCGGTACCCTCTTTCGTGTTTGCGACGATGTCGGTGACGGTGTTCGGAAACATTCTGGGCTGGCTGCCGACGACGGGGTTCTCAACGCCGCGCGAGATGGCTCTGCCAATCTTCTGCCTGTCGTTGGGTACGATCGCCACCATATCGCGGCTCATGCGCACATCGCTGGTCGAACTGGAGAGCGCGGACTTCATCAAAACCGCCAAAGCCAAGGGTCTGCGCAGGAGCAAAATTGTGTTCCGCCACCAGATACGCAACGCGCTTCTTCCGATAGTCACCGTGCTTGGCCCTATCACGGCGTCGCTTCTGACAGGCACTTTCGTCGTGGAAGCCATATTCAATATAAAGGGACTCGGCGGCTACTATGTGGAATCCATATCAAACCGCGATTATGGGCTTGTGATGGGGCTTACTGTGATATTCGGCACGTTCCTTGTGGTTTGCAATCTGGTAGTGGATATCGTATATGGGCTTATCGACCCGCGCATACGCCTGAAACAGTAGAGGGTTTAATGGATAACGATCTGCTAAAAACTGCGTCGCCTATTGAATTTGCTCTGTCAGATGTGCCGGACGATCTGTTCCGCCGCGCGAGTTTCGACGAGGATGAAGCGGAAGCGTTAAGTCCGCACGTGTCATATTGGTCGGACGTGTGGCGGCGTTTTTTTGAAAACAAGTCGGCCGTCGTGTTCCTGACTGTTTTCATCATTATTCTGCTGGGCTGTTATATTATACCCCTTGTCTCTCCGCTGCCTATCACGGGCATCATAGACGATTCCATCAACGCGAAGATGTCTTCCTCTCATTGGCTCGGCGCGGACAAGTTCGGTCATGACTTCTTCACAAAGATGTGGAAGGGCGGGCAGATATCGTTCATGGTCGGCTTCGTCTCCGCGATTCTGCAAACGATTATAGGCGTGATTATAGGCGCTGTTTCGGCATACGCGGGCGGCAGGGTTGACTCTGTCATCATGTCGATTGTGAATGTGCTGATAGCGATTCCTTATCTTGTCATCGTACTCGCGATTCGCGTCGTTGCGGGAGCAGGCACCGCCACCATCATATTCGCGCTGGTAATAACGGGCTGGCTTAACGTGGCGCGCTTGACGCGCGGGCAGATTCTGCAGCTTAAGACCGAAGAATATGTGACCGCCGCGAAGTCGATGGGCGTCGGCGCGAGAACGATACTCGCGCGCCACCTTATACCGAACACGCTCGGCGTCATTTTGGTCGCGTTTACACTGGCGATACCGCAGGCGATGTTCTCGGAAGCGTTCCTAAGCTTCATCGGGCTTGGGACAAACGCGGTCAGTTGGGGCAGCCTTATTCGCGCGGGTATGGACGTGCGCTTCAAGCACCCGCAGCAGCTTATCGCGCCTTCAATTTTGCTCGCGCTGACGATGCTGTGCGTGCAGCTAATCGGAGACACTCTGCGCGACGCGCTCGATCCAAAGCTGCGGAGGTGATTGCATACGTGGACGGGTTAGGCAGACTGCTTGACGTGCGGAACATGGATGTCTGCTTCCGCACGCACGAGGGTGAGTCGCATGTGATACGCGACGCGTCGTTCTGTGTTAATCACGGCGAGGTCATGGCGATCGTGGGAGAAAGCGGCAGCGGAAAGAGCGTGCTGACGCAAGCGTGTCTGAAGCTGATACCCATGCCGCCCGGCGAGATTCGCGGCGGCAAGGCGCTGTATAATGGGCGCGATCTTCTTCAAATGAATGAAAACGAGCTGCGCGCAGTTCGCGGCAAAGAGGTTGCCGTTGTGTTTCAAGACGCGATGACCGCGCTCAACCCGACGATGCGCATCGGAGCGCAGTTAGTCGAAACGATAATTGAGCATGAGAAGATTTCAAAACGCGACGCGAAGGCGCGCGCGGCCGAGCTTCTTCGCATGGTGAAGATACCGAATCCCGAGAAGTATATGAGGCAGTATATCTTCCAGTGCAGCGGCGGAATGCGCCAGCGCGTTATGATCGCTATCGCTATCGCCTGCCGCCCGAAGCTCATCATCGCGGACGAACCCACGACCGCGCTCGACGTCACTATAAAGACTGAGATACTGAATCTGTTGGTCTCGCTTCTGCGCGAGCTTGGAACGTCGGTTCTGCTGATTACGCACGACCTGGGTATGGTCGCGTCTTACGCGGACAGAATTGGCGTGATGTACGCGGGGCGCTTTGTTGAAACGGGAACGAGTCACGATATCTTCTACCGCGCGAAGCATCCGTATACGCGCGGCCTGCTTCGCGCCGCGCCGCGTCTGGATTTGCCGCCCGATCAGGACCTCGCGACGATACCCGGCGCGCCGCCGAACCCCGCGCTTCCACGCCGTGGATGCGCTTTCGCCGTCAGATGCGCGAATTGCATGGAGGTCTGCAAGGCGTACGAACCTCCGCTCACAGATATAGATAAAGAACACACCACGCGCTGCTGGCTGCTCGATCCGCGCGCCGAAAATATCAGAAACAGCGAGGAGGCGGGGGCGTGAACGACGAATCAATGAACGACATGCCGCTCGTCAAGATAGACAAACTGTGCGTAGATTTTCAGATAACGCGCGCGCGTACGCTCCGCGCATTGGACGATGTCAGCCTTACGATTAAGAACGGCGAGACCGTCGGTCTTGTAGGGGAGAGCGGCTGCGGCAAGACCACGCTCGGACGCGCGGTGAAAGGTCTTTCTCCCATAACAAGCGGCAGCGTTGAATACCGCGGCGTTGCGATAAACAAAATGACGCCTGTGCAGCGTGAAAACTTCACGAAAGACGCGCAGATGATTTTTCAAGACCCATACTCGTCGCTCGACCCGCGCATGACCGTGCGCGAGATAATCAAAGAGGGCATGAAGGCACACAATATGGGAAGCCGCGCAAAGCTTCACGAGCGCGTCGACGAGCTGCTCGAACTGGTGGGACTGAACCGTGAACACGCAAACCGTTTCCCGCACGAGTTTTCAGGCGGACAGCGCCAGCGCGTCGGCATTGCGCGCGCTCTCGCTCTCGACCCCGCGTTTCTTATATGCGACGAGCCGACGTCCGCGCTGGACGTATCGATTCAGGCGCAGATCATCACTCTGCTGAAAAACCTGAGGAAGCGCATAGGGCTTACGTTTCTGTTCATTTCGCACGATATGGCGATGGTGAAATATGTGTCTGACCGCATCGTCGTTATGTATCTTGGAAAAATCGTCGAGATTGCCCCTTCCGAATCGTTGTATGAGAACCCTCTGCATCCTTATACGCGCTCGTTGATTTCATCCATTCAGGTTGCGGACCCGATTATTGAAGCGTCCAGGCAGCGCGTACGGCTCAAAGGGGATATTTCTAATCAGCTTTCTTATCAGCCCGAATTAGGCGTCGGAAAGTGCAAGCTTCTCCCGCGCTGCCCATACGTAACCGAGGCTTGCTATACTTGCGAAGCTGAATTAGTTGAATACGAACGCGGACACTTCTCGTCGTGCGCGGCGGCTTCAAAGAAAATCTAAATAAAAGAGAGCTGTAGATGAAGGACGATAGACTTGCGGCGCGTCTGCCGTATTCCGTTCGCGAGCAAGCGCGCATATGGGATGAAACGCTCAGCGAGCGGCTTGATTTGGTTATGCCTGAAGCGCTTAAAGACGCGGGGCTGGACATGTGGGTAGTCGTAACTAACGAGAATTGCGAGGATCCCTTGACGCGCTCACTTCTTCCGTCGGCGCTTACGGAGCCTCGCGGAAAAATGGTGTTCGCGTTTATAATGACGCGGGAAGGCAAGCTGCGCAAGATGAGCGTGTCGCGCATCGCGGGCATTGAGGATGTTTACGAGAACCCATGGTACAACGCGGGACCGGGCATTGATTGGAAAGGTCATGATATAGAAGCTCCGAAAGAGACGCAGTGGGAATGTCTCGCGAGGCTGGCGAACGAGTTCGGCTGCAAGCGTATCGGCATATGCAACGATTCCCGTCTGTCGGAAGCAAACGGACTGTGTATTGACGATTTTGAAAACATAAAGAACGCGCTGGGTGAAGTAAACCACCCCGCCAAATCTGCCGAGCCACCCCGACAAATCTGCGGATTTGTCGGGGACCCCGGGGAGTTGGCGGGGACCCCAGAGCGGTTGGTCGGCGCGGCCGACGCCGCAGTCCACTGGCTGTCGGTCAGGACGGAAAGGGAAGCCGCGCAGTATAAAGCCGCCGCCCGCATGGCGCACGAGATAATCGACGAGGCGTTTTCCACGGACGTCATTGTGCCGTATGTCACGACAAATGACGATGTGCGCTGGTACATGATGCAGCGTGTGCACGATCTCGGGCTGACTTACACGTTTGAATGCTCCGTCGCCGTGTTCCGCAGCGGAATGCCGGGAATGCACAACACGCCGACCGTTATTTTGCCCGGCGACGTCGTTCATTGTGATTTCGGTTTGCGCTTCCTGAACCTCTGCACGGACGCGCAGGAATTGGGGTATGTTTTGAGACCCGGCGAAGCAAACGCGCCGAACGGACTTCTGCGCGCTCTGGCAATAACAAACCGCTTGCAGGATATCGTGCGCGGCAATATGATTCCCGGAAGAAACGGGAACGACGCGCTTTTGGCTTCGCGCGAGCAGGCGGCTGAGGAGGGCATAAACGCCACGGTCTACTGCCATCCGATAGGCTACTATCCGCATGGCGCGGGACCGAGCGTCGGGCGGTTTTCAAACCAAAAATCGGGCGCATGGGGCGATCGTTTGTTCCGTGATAATACGGCGCACGCGCTGGAGCTTAACGCGAAGGTACCGATTCCCGAATGGAACGGGCAAGAACTGATGTGCTGTCTGGAAAGCGAAGTGTTTATTTCGGGCGGCGTCGCGCGCCATCTTGCCGCGCAGCCTACCCTATTCCATTTAATATAGTAAAACTACAGGCGGCGTTCCCTTCGCGGGGTTCGCCGCCCGTAATTTATTTTACTCACTATTCTTCGTTCAGATTCATCTTCATAATGCTTCTGTATTTCGATCCAACCGTGCGCTCCTGCTCAAAAGGCTCGCCGTCGACTATTTCGTAATTATCAAGAAAGTCTTTTATCTGCTTAATTTCCGCCTCGTCGAGGTTAAACGAGAATATCCGCGCGTTCGATTCCGCGTGTTTGCTGTTTCGGACGCCGATAATCGCCGCGCCGACGCCATGTTGGCTTAGGATATACTTTGCCGCGACATGCGCTATCTGCACATCGTGCTTTCGCGCCGTCTTGTCAAGCAGCATAAGAAGCTCCTGATATCCGTCCCATCCCAAAGTATCCTCAATTACCTGAAGATATTTCACCTGCGAGCGCGTTTCGAGGTCCGCCGACGCTTTCCCTATCCACTTTTCCGCCAAAAACCCTCCCGAGATTGTGCCGTAGCACAGCAGCGGAACGTTCCTGCTTTTGCAGTAGTCAAGCAGTTTCTTTTCGGGACGCCTGTCAAAAACCGAATATTGCGATTGGAAAGAGACGACGGGTATGCCTGCCTCGATTAATTCCGCAAAATGCGCGGTATCAAAATTGGTTACGCCGATGTTTCGTATCTTTCCTTTGTCACGAAGCTTGGAAAGATATCCCGCAGTCTCAAGGCAGCCTTGCACATCGTAATCCCACCAATGAAACTGCACCAGATCCAGCACGTCACGACCGAGCCGCGTCAGGCTTCTGTCGATTATTTTTTCGGTGTACGCGTAATCGACTTCGCTTAACAGATTAATGTCAGGCACATATTTTGTGTGAATCTGTATATCAGACGGTGAAACGCCGCCGCTTTTAAGTTCCCTGCCAAATTCGCCCAGAAACTCCTCAACGCCCGTATATATGTCCGCGCAGTCAAACGTTGTAAAGCCTGATTCGGCAAGCGTGTGCAGCGCGCGCATAACGTCTTTCTTGTCGAGATCGTTCTTTAAACTGTGTCCTGCGGAAAGCTGCCAGCAGCCGTTTATGACGCGGCTTATCGAATAGCCCGGTGTCAGCTCAAACCTTTCAACCATTGTTGTTTCCTCCGTTATCTATCATTATCGGGGTGGCTCGGCAGATTTTGCGTGGTGGTTTACCGCCGTGCATTCCGCGTGGCTGAAGCTTCGCGTTCCTATGCGCGTTATTTTGAATTTTGCGCCGCAGTTCGGGTCGGGACAGGCGATGAGGCTGTCGGACAGCATCCAATCGTTTTTGTCAAGCCGCCGCTGCTTTGCGGGAAGCAGCGGCAGCAGAGCGCTAAGCGCATACATGGAAAAATAATTGTTTGAATTATCGGGGAAAACCAGATTCTCCCCGATTACTAAAAAACAGTCTCCTTCTTTGTGCCCGCAGATCATCGGCTTGTCTATCGCTACCACTTCGACTTTTAAGTCGTACAGCGTGAAGCTATCCGATGCAAGTATGTTATCAGCTTTCTTCATTCTCTGATAATACCAATTTTCTTGCTCTTAATCAAGCTCCGTTCCGTGGTGAAATCATTTACACCGATAAGGCAGACGCGATAAGCGGGGGTTCGCGTGGCGTTTTTTTGACTGAGGTGGAGATGATATTCTATATCTTGCGGTGTTGAACCGTTAATCCCCAAACAGTGTCAATTTTCCGATCGCGCTATTGTTTCCGGTTGATTTATCAAATAGGATAGCGGTCTTTGACAGGCTGAAGCGAACAATGCTGTCGACCGGATAATCGATGTCGCCGAAAACAACGGCGGTAAGCTGCGTGCCGTTCACGTTAAGATGAACGGTAGTCTCCATGCCGGCCGGCAGAGCTGAATATACTTTCGCTTCAATCGCTCCGTCGCTGCTGATATGAATGCGCTCCGGACGTATTCCGACGACGACATCTTTGCCGCCGAGGCTGAATCCGTTTTCAGATTCAAACTTGCCTTTCAGCCCTGCGAATGTCACGTCCGCAGAATCGCCATGTACCTGCGCCGTTCCAGTCAAAAAGTTCATCGGCGGGTTTCCCATGAAGTCCGCGACGAAAAGGTTCGCGGGTCGATTGTACATTACGAGCGGTGGTTCGTATTGTTGAAGAACGCCGGTATTCAAAATGCACACCTTCGTCGACAGCGTCATCGCTTCTAGCTGATCGTGCGTAACGTAAACGAACGTGGAGTCGGTGTCTTTGTGCAGACGTTTAAGTTCCGCGCGCATCTCGCTCCTAAGCTTTGCGTCGAGGTTGGAGAGCGGCTCATCCATGAACAGTATTTTTGGTCCGGGCGCGAGCGTGCGAGCAATTGCGACGCGCTGCTGCTGTCCGCCCGACAGTTCGTTTGGGTAGCGTTCCGCAAATTGGCTGATATGCAAAGTCGCCAGAAGATCTTCGATGCGTGATTTTATGCGCGCTTTGTCCCACTTCAGATTCTCCAGACCGAACGCGATGTTCTGCGTGACAGTCATATGCGGCCACAGCGCGTAGTTCTGGAACAAGAAGCCGATGTCGCGCTTTATCGGCGGCAGGTTGATTCCGCGGTCAGCGTCGAACACAACCTTGCCATCGATTATAATTGTTCCTTCGGTGGGCGTTTCGAGTCCCGCAATCATGCGGAGGATTGTCGTCTTGCCGCAGCCCGATGGACCCAGCAGCGTTATAAACGCGTTGCTCTCAATGTCCAGCGAAAAATTCTCAACTGCAACAAATTTGGCGAAGCGTTTTGTTATATTTTTAAGTTCTATGCCAGGCATATCATCCACCCACTCCCTTGTCGATTGACGCGCCGGTAAGTTTGTTTACAGTGTAATTCAGCAGGAGTACGACCGTAACAATCAGAAGATTGATTGCGTTGCCGAACTGCGCCCAGCCTTTTTCGGAGTATTGCATAAGCATTGTCGTGAGTATTGTGTTGCTTGTCGGAACGAGCAGCACAAACAGCGAAAGTTCCCTCATACATGAGACCATCGGAAGCAAATATCCCGATAAAAACGTTGCCTTTTGAATCGGGAAGATGATGCGCGTCATCCGCTTGAACCACGGTACGCCGGTTATTATTGCAGCTTCTTCAATTTCACCTGAAAGCTGGAGCATCGCGTTGACGCCTGAGCGTGAAGCGAACGGCAGATATTTTACGGAACCGACTATAGCGAGCAGCGCGAACCCGCGCAGCCACGGCACATGCGAGGACATCGACAGGTAAATGGCGCCGAATGCAAGCGAAGGCATAAGATATGGGAAAAACGACAGGCTGTTGACTGCGGAGGAGAGCTTGCTTCCGCGCCTCTTCGCAATGCCGTAGCCGACGAGCATCCCGCTTGTTCCCGCGATTAACGAGCATACGACGGCGAGAAGAACGCTGTATCCGAGCGCTTTCCATATCTTTGCGGAGAGAAGTATGCCGTTCGAGTCGCCTTGGTCGAGATAGGTCAGGTTTTGCCCGATCCAGAAGTCCATCGTCATATTCTTCAGCGAATAATCCCCGGCCTTGATGATCACGGATTCCATCGCGAACGTGATGAGCGGAAGCACCGCGACGATAAGGAGGATGGCGACAAGGATTATCGCAATCGGTTTGTTTGCTTTACGCAGGTTGATTTGTGAAATCTGCGAGGATTTGCCCGATACCGTTACGAACGACCTTCGCGAGTTCGTGAGCTTTTGGTTCAGCAAAAGAATCGCGACGCCGAACACAATCATTATGCCTGCGATTATATAGGCCTGACCGCTGTACGTGTCCATCAGCGACTTCATCTTGGTGGACAGCATGTAATACCTGACAGGCGAACCCAAGAAAACAGGCACGGCATACGCGCTCATGCTGCTTGCGAAAGTCAGCAGGAATGTTGACAGTATCGCAGGCATGACGATCGGAAGCGTTATCTTCCTGATTATTCTGCTTCGCGGGGTCTTCAGAATTGTCGCCGCTTCTTCAAGATTCGCGTCCATATTGCGGAGGATTCCGCCGATTAAGATATACGCGAACGGAGCATAGTGCAGGCCCAAAACGAGCGAGATAGGGAAGAATCCATATACAAGCCATTCGGGAGCGTAGATGCCGAACATCGACGCGAAGATTCCGTTCGACGTGCCCGTACCGATGTTTGTGTTCTTGAGGAACGTCTGCCAGAACAGCGCGAGCGTCCATGACGGCATTATATACGGAAACACAAACACTGCGGAAACGAACTTCTTGAACAGCATGTTTGTTCGCGTAATAAGGAACGCTACCGCGCCGCCGAACAGAATCGCGATGAATGACGAGGCAAGCGAAACAGCCATCGTATTGAGAAATGGCGAATAAAACTGAATCCAACTGTTCGATAGGCGAATACCGCCCGCGCCGCCGTCATTCAGAGTAAACAATAGTTTCTGAAAGTGCCACCACGTTGTGTCGCCTTTTGCAAGTCCCAACGAGCGAACGGCGCTGGCTTCGCGTCCTGAGTGGACGATCACGGTTTCCATAAGAAGCGTAAGAAGCGGATACAGTGTCAGTACGCCCAAAAGGATCACGAAGACGAGCAAAATTATGTTCGCGGGTTTCGTGAACCACGCGCGGGTCTTGCCGGATAATCGCGTCATTCTGACGCGATTAGTTAATTGCAACTCCATAGAAGATCCCCTTTCGTTGAGCGGTGAATACGGGGACTGATTCTTGCGGGCGCGCCTCGCGCGCGCAAGAATCATAATCAATTATTACATCGCAGTATAATTGTCTTGAAACGTGCGGGCGCGCGAGGCGCACCCCTGCAAACTATTGATCTACTGCAGATACTTGATTACAAAATCAGCGACATCCGCATAGTTATCCAGAATGAATTGCGGGTCTTCGGTTACGGATGAGGCTTTCCAGATGTCGATTCCGAGATCGCCTTCGTTCGGGGCGATCGCCGACGATGAAGAATATGCGCCGATGCTGGACCCCCAAGGCGCAAACCCCGCGTCTGTCATAAGGTATTCAATGAACAGCATTGCGGTATACGGACGCGACGCGCCGGACGAAACCAAAGCGTACATCGGATAAATGAAACCCGAGAACGGTTCAACCGTATAGCTCTCCGCGTTTGCGTCGTATTCCGCCACAGTCAGATTATCGGTCAGAACGGTCGAGGAACGCAGTTTGGAAAGGACGAATAAGCCTATTTTGCCGCCCGCTGTTTCTTTGCTGATTTCTTCCGCAATGGTTGTGTCGGACGAACCGAACGTGCAGTTGCCGAGGAATTCCGCGATCCACTTGTAACCCGCGTTCTTGTAACCGCCAAGCTCAATGTCCTCGCCCTTGAGCGCTTTGTATGCGTCGGTCAGTTTTGCGGACCATTCTTCGCTCGTCAGCATGATAAGGAAGTTCATGTTGACTTGTTCCTGTTCGGGATTCTTGAATATGATGTTGCCTTTGAACGACGGGTCGGTAAGCTCCCAAACATTCTTTATCGCGGGAACGTTGTCGCCGAGATTGTTATAGATGAATACCTTGTTGATAAATTGCTGTACCAGCGGATTCTGATCTTCTTGCGAAACGCTGTCTTTGATTGCGGCCGGGATGTAATTGACGAGCAGACCGTCTTCAATAGCGTATACAAGCGCCGCGCCGTCCTGAATCATTACCATGTCCGCGCCGCCGCCGCCATTTACTTCGTTTTCGAGTTTGGTATAGATTTCGGCATCCTTCAGGTTGTTGCCTTCTCCGGTAAATCCGTAGAGTTTGCAAAAATCTTCAAGCGCGGTGGTAATGCGGCTTGTGTTGCCGTATACAATAAACGTTCCGTTTTCCGCAAGCGCTTTTTCAAGCAGTTCTTCATGGTTGAGATCAGCGGACGCGGCGACGATGTCGGAAGCTGCAGCGAGCGCAGGCATGGCGGCAAGCATGATTACTGCCGCGATGATGAGAGACAGGAACTTTTTCATAATGGGGACCTCCATACAAATTTTAGGTATAAAAACTGTTAATCTTGCTTAATTTTACAATAGAATAATATGGTTGTCAATCCGTTATTGATAATTTATTATCGATTCGTTTTATTGAGTTGTTACAGCTCGGCAGGGTACAACATGTGCGTAAATTTGACCTCTGCGGCGTGTTTTAAGTGAGCTTCAGGTCAAAAAACTCGTCTGTCTCATCGATAATCGGTTCTATAGGGCATATTTTGTATACCCATTTCGCCCCGCCGGGCAGTAACATTGAGTTGTATCCAACATATTGTAAGGGCGGATATCATCCGCCCGGGCTGCCGACAAACGATTGTTTTGTATGCGGGCGGACGGCTGAGGACGGTCGCCCCTACAGCATATTGTGTTTCTGCACACCGACAGTCTACACCATGTAGGGGCGACCGCCTCGGTCGCCCGCCCTTTGCAGCGCCTATGGGCTTTGTCGACAGCTCGGGGCGGATATCATCCGCCCGTGCCTATACCTTGTTTTTGTATTATTTCGCGTAATTAACGTAAAAATATGCGGCGGCGCGGAAGCAGTTGCGCACAAGCTGGCTGCTGAAGCTTCCTGATTGGGTTGCGCCTGTATAGACGATAGTTGTGCCGGTTATCAGCGGACCGTCTTCGCTTGATTCCTTCTCGTAGTCTTGCTTGAATACCAGACCGCCTGTGTATTCGTCGAATGCCGTTTCTTCGGTAATCGGAACGCCGACATATGCGTCGATGAGTTCGTCGGGAACCGTGAAGTATTCCGGCTGAGTTGTGCCGTCGACAAGCACTTTCCACGCGACGATCGCGCTTTCCGCTTTGTCGATAATTATTGCGATTGTGTACGAGTCAGGCATCGCGTCGTCCCAACCGGTATTAGCTGAGCCGCGTCCGCTGACCTTCTTCGCGCCTTTGATTTTCAGCGCGACGATTTCGCGGCCTTCCTCGGTAACGCCTTCCGCGGCATACAGGATGTTTCCCAGGGTTGCTTTGTCAACTGAATACTCAGTTACGATGTCTGTATATTCCGCGGGATAAATCTCGGCAAGTTCAGCTTTGTCGTCGGGGGCGGCATCGGTCGCGGCGGTTTCCGCAATCGCAGGCAACCCGATGCACACAAGCAGCGCCGCCAATGTCAACGAGATAATTTTATGTTTCATAGTTGTATTCCTTATCGTTCTTATGCGGAAGGAACGCTTGCGCGTTCCTCGGACCGTCAAAAAAGCCCGTCGGTGTTGTAAAGGGCGGGCGCGCAAGGCGCTCACCCCTACAGGTTTTGGTTATATTCCCAATTGAAAGAAAACAAACATTGTAGGGGCGAGCCCCCGGCTCGCCCGCCTGCATATAAAACAATCGTTTGTCGATAGCCTGAGGTACGCTTGCGCGTTCTCTCGATTTGCTTATCGCGGAGATTACTCTCCGTAAATGCTGTAGTTTTCCGGGAAGAGGTGCTGGGTGCTGTAGGTTTCAAGTTCGAGGTTCGGGGTTCCTATGACTATCGCGCAGATGAACTTCATGTTCTCGGTGCTGTAGGTTTCGCCGTCGGACGCCAGAACATATGTGGTTCCTTCGAGATACTTCGCGACATCGAGACCGACGTTGCCTTCGTTGAATCCGTTGGTTCCGGGCAGGGCGGGGGTCTGGAAGAAGCGGGTTGCGTATCCCTTGGTAACGGCTGCGATATTGATATAACCGGACACGATGCCGGCATCGTAATATCCGCGGTCAGGCTGGAACGGGGCGACTTCGTCGGTGCGGTATTCCGGGCGAATGAGACGCTCGGAAAGGACGAGCAGTGTTACGGTGCCTTCTGAAGTGATGGCTGCGCGCTCGCCGATGATGGCTTTCTGTTCGGCGGCATCCTTAACCGCAACGACGTACCAATCGGCTTTTCCGCCTGACGTAACTGCGAGGGACGCGAAGTGCAGGATCGCCTTGAGGTCTTCGTCTGTCGGAGCGGAAGCCGCGTCGGTGAGCAGACCGGACGCTTTGCTGCCGTCCGCCGCGCCGGTGTCCGCTGTGCGCCAGTTGCCTTCTTCTTCGAACCACTTAGTGAGATCGGAGTACGGGGTTTCCGCGACCGCGGTGCTGAGGAACATGCTCACGCAGAGCAGCAGAGCTAAGAACAGTCCAGCCTTTTTCATTGAGAAGACCCTCCAACCAATTTGGTTATTGATAGAAATACACCGAATGGTTTCGGAAATATTTTCTATTGTTTGTATTTTACGGCGTTGCGGACAAACTGTCAAGAGTTTGCGGCGTGCTTTGAACGATTTTAATGTTATATAGT
>JAITHB010000104.1 GCA_031280145.1 Oscillospiraceae bacterium
GGACTGGGCGCGGCGTTTGGACTGTCCGGCGTGGGCGCGGCCGCGCCGCTGGCCACGGCGGGCGGAATTTTGATGAGCTTTATTTTCTTAAAAAGCGGACGCTGGCGGAGGGAAACCGCGCAGAACGGCGTTCTGTTAGAGTATTCGGAATAATTGCGGGGGCGGATACCATCCGCCCCTTTCATTTGCGTTAGTTGAGCTTAACCCTCGTGCGGTCCATATAAAGGAGCCGCGCGGGATCCATATACCCCGCCTTATCATTCCAGCGTACATACAGCCAGCCGTCAGTGTAATCTATCACGTAGACCACACTCCACGTCGGCACGTCCGCAATCTTATTGTTTATCTTTGACGTTGGCGACGAGCGCAGCGCCACGCCTTCCCAGTCGTTGTTGTCGTAGATCGGCTTGGCATACGCGGGGAATCCGTTATCCCATGGAGCGGGGAGGTCTTTGCGCGTGAAATGGTATGCATAATTCACCTGAGGTATGGGAGCCACTTGAACTGCGGTAGTCACTTTAGGAATAGGATTAAAAATTCGATGGTCAGGAGCGATTCTAGTTCCGCCGCTTAGAACAATGCTTGCGGCATCAAACTTTCCATCATTTCCATTGAATCTATAGCCGGATGTCAATTCGATACTGTCATACAATAAAACCCCTCCCCATTCGGGAACCATCAAATCCCTTGAGTGATCAGGAAGTTCACCCAAGGCTAGCGCGTAAAAACTTTTATTGTCATGGTTGTAATAATTACCGATCCAATGCGATAATTCACGCAGTTTTTCTGTGGATTGGTTTCCTGCAACCAGTAATCGGTTCTTAGGCATATAACCAGAATAAAAATACGCATCGCCATCACTCATTATAAACTCGAAATTAGGCGTACGGACGCGAACCCAATCGCTCGTGCCATCCCAATCCTCATCAAGTATCACAGGCGCGCCGTTATACAAGCCTATGACTGGAGTGCCGCTCGTACTGCCTGTCGCGCGCATGAACAACGTCTCATAATAGTTCTTTGCCAGCGCGGAATCGGACATGTTCACGACCAGAACAGTTCCCTTCGAGTAGCCGTTCACGCCTTTGGCGTACGCGGCATTTCCGGAGAAAGTTACTGTCAACAGCACGAGAACGGCGAGCGTGACGGACAGCGCACTTCTTCTCATCTTCATAGCAATTCTCCTCGCTTGATTTATTGACGGTAAAGAATTCTTTATATGGGTATATTATACTGGTAAATAATGGAAAGTCAATATGTATTCTGTAATAAATAAACAGCACAGTCATGAGACCGTGCTGCTTGAATGATTATTATGAACGCGAGTTACTTGATTTCGATAACGGCGCCGACTTCCGCAAACTTCGCCTTAATCTTTTCGGCTTCGTCCTTGGGAACCGCTTCCTTGATTGTCTTAGGGGCGGCTTCGACGAGGTCCTTCGCTTCCTTAAGTCCGAGACCCGAGACGACTTCGCGCACGACTTTGATGACCTTAATCTTTTCTGCGCCGGCGTCCTTCAGGACGACGTCGAATTCGGTCTTTTCTTCAACGGGTTCCGCTGCTGCGGCGGCGGTTGGGGCGGCTTGGGCTGCGACGGGCGCCGCTGCGGATACGCCGAACTTCTCTTCAAGGGCCTTCACGAGTTCGGAGAGTTCGAGGACCGTCATGGATTCTATTGCGCTGATGAGTTCTTCACGATTAAGTGCCATTATAGTTACTCCTTATTTATTTATTTTGTTAGAATTATCGACTAAAGTTACGCTTACTCGCCCGCCTTCTGCTTGCGAACCGCGTCGATTGCGTAGACGACGGAGCGCAGGATTGCGGACAGCGCGCCGACGAAGTTCGTTATCGGAGCGTTGAGGCTGCCCATCATCTTCGCGATGAGCACTTCCTTCGGCGGAAGCTCCGCAAGCGCCTTTATGCCTTCAGGTCCGAACACGCTTCCGTCGAGGTATCCCGCCTTGGGTTTAAGAACGGTGAGCTTCGTCTTCGCGATATATTCCGTTATAACCTTCGCGGGCGCTACGGGATCGTTTATGCCGAAAGCGAACGCGGACGGTCCCTTGAGATATGCCGCGAGACCCTTTATGCCAAGCTCGTTCGTCGCGCGTTCCACCAGCGAATTCTTAAGGACGACATACTCGACGCCCGCGGCGCGGAACTGGCGGCGAAGCTCCGTGACCTGCGCGACGTTAACGCCGCGGTAGTCGATCAGAATAACGCTCTTGCAATCCTTGAACTTCTGCTTGATTTCCGCGACCGTAACCTGTTTAGCCAGCCTGTTCTTGCTTACTTTTTCGTTTGCCATGTATTTTTCGTTTCCTCCTTCCTTGCGTACTCGCGGACAATTCTCTCGACAATAAACTTATTGATAAAATAAATTTATT
This sequence comes from Oscillospiraceae bacterium, assembly GCA_031280145.1. Taxonomy (GTDB): domain Bacteria; phylum Bacillota; class Clostridia; order Christensenellales; family Aristaeellaceae; genus JAITHB01. Next base: position 2,392 of record JAITHB010000104.1, read on the forward strand.
GATAAAGAAAAAACCCCGCGCCCGGCGCAAGGTTAAACGCGGAACGTTACTTCCGCGGCATTATATCCTTGACGCCTCGGCAGGCGACCGTATCGCGCGAACGGCGGTACAATCTTACGCATAAGCGCCTGCTGTCTTAGGCGGAATCATTTTACCACGCGGCGCGCGTCCTGTCAACTCCTTGACAAGCGATGTTTTTTCTGGCATACTCCAAAAGTTTCATCAATCAAAAAAAGGAAAATCATGGAAAAATCATAGTAAAATTACAGGAGGAACGCTTATGGAAACCGAAACCAAGCAAAAGAAAAGCTGGGTCGGCTTTGTGGAACTCGACGCCGTGAACTTCATGAACGCGTGGGAAATCGAGAAGATGTCGCTGGACGACGGCGCGGGCAATAAGGCGAAGCTGACGCGCCTCAAGGACAACGCAATCAAGGTGGAGTGTACCAGCTCGAATATTGTGTAGCAATCTTCAATGCGAAATGATGCAATCATCCAGAGTGAAGGCATGCAGGCCTTGTTCAGCAAATTAAGTCTTGTCGAAGCTGAACGCTTTATCACGCTGCTGCTGCGCGAATCTTTCAATTATACTGAATGGCAGCAAAGGCTTTGGGAAAATGAATCTGTAGAAGAGATCGGAATGCGCGCCAAAGCGCATTGGGAAGCTACGCATTCGAAAGAACATTCGAAAGAAAAATAACTCAACTCCACAAGAAAGAAACGGAGCGGCTGTCCGCTCCGTTTGAATGAACCCGGCGGGTGTACCAATCCCCGCGTCTCTTGTCTACCGCCTAACGGCGGCGCATAGAAGTACATCCTCTACTTCAAGTTCATGTATTCAATTTTGGGAAACAAACCTCCAGCTATCCCTGCACATATCATCGACGCCGAGCTTCGCTTCCCAGCCAAGCAGCTCCTTCGCCTTGCGCGTGTCCGCAAAGCATTCCGCAATATCGCCCGCGCGGCGCGGCGCGGCGACGTATGGCAGCGTCTTTCCGCAGGCGCGCTCGTACGCGTGAAGCATATTAAGCACGCTCTCGCCCTTGCCTGTGCCGACGTTTATCTCGACGGAGCCGGTCTTGCCCAGCGTGTAATCAACCGCTTTCACGTGCGCTTGCGCTAAGTCCACGACGTGCAGATAGTCGCGCACGCCCGTTCCGTCGGGAGTGTCGTAGTCCGTGCCCGTCACGTTTAGGTGCGGCAAGTCGCCTGTCGCGACCTTCTGTATATATGGAACGAGATTGTTCGGTATGCCGTTCGGGTTCTCGCCGATAAGCCCCGACGGATGCGCGCCGACGGGATTGAAGTAGCGCAGCATGACGGCTGACATATCGGGAATCGCGACGCATACGTCGCGGATAATCTGCTCAATCATAACCTTTGTCCAGCCGTACGGATTGGTCGCGCAGGTGTCCATTCCTTCGGTGAACGGAACGGGGTTCTTCGGTCCGTAGACCGTCGCGGACGAGCTGAACACGATACGGTTCACATAATGTTTGCGCATTGTACGCAGCAGAACGATTGCGCTCTGCAAATTGTTATCATAGTATTCCAGAGGTCTTTCGACCGACTCCGCCACCGCCTTCAGCCCCGCGAAGTGAATCACCGCGTCGAACGAAACCCGGCTGAACAGCCTGTTAAGCTTAGACTCATCCTGTACGTCAAACTTGAACGCGGGAACGCTCACTCCGGTTATCTTCCTGATGGCGTCAAGTACGGCGGGGCTTGAGTTGCTGTAGTTGTCAACGATGTACGGCGTATGCCCCGCCTCGATAAGCGCAACCACGGTGTGGCTGCCGATGTAACCTGCGCCGCCTGTTACGAGAATGTCCATGTCGTCCTCCCCTTAGAGCTTTCAAAGTCATAATACAATAAGACCGATATTTTTTCAAGGCAAAACGCAACGATACTTGCGCTTTATCCTATTCGGAAAATTTAGGAAAAAAGCACCCGAATGATTGAAACTAATACGTCTGACAATCGTCTGATATATGGAATTTTACTTATTTACAGGGAGGGAACTCAATGCGTTTTCAAAAGCGCGCGTGCTTACTCTTGGCGCTGCTCGTCGCAATATCTCTCGCGTTTGGCGGAACGATTGCCGCTGCCGAAGATTCGACAGTCAAGCAGATCAACATCTATTCGCTCAACGCTTTCCACGGCCGTCTGGAAGCGGACCGCGGAACACCCGGCGCGGCGGTGGTTTCCGCGTACATCAAGAATTACCTCAACCCCGAAACCGACATACTTGTTGATGCGGGCAATTATCTCCAAGGCACCGCCGTATCAACCGCGACATACGGCGCGCCTGTTGTGGATTTTTACAACGCGATAGGCATGACGGCGACAGTCGTCGGCAATCACGAGTTCGACTGGGGCGTGGCGCGTCTGGCGGAAACCATGGCGAAGGCTGATTTTCCGCTGTTGTCCGCGAATATCGTAAATGCGGACAAGTCCGCAATCGACTGGGCGCAACCCTACACGCTTGTTGAGCGCGACGGTATAACCATCGGAATCATCGGTTTGATTAACCCCTCCCATCGCAGCGCGATCAACGTCGACTACCTCAAGGGTTTGGTTATTGAGGACGCGGCGGAAATCGCAAACGCGCTCATACCCAAGGTTCGCGCGGAAGGCGCGGACATCGTCGTGCTGGTCGGCACAATCGGCGGCTTGACCGACGACGCGGGAGTTGCGTACGGCGATCTGATCGACTTTGCGGGTAAGGTGCAAGGCGCGGACGCCATTGTGGGCAGCCTTCACGCCACCGTTTCGACCAAAGTGAACGGCGTTCCCGTGGTGCAGGCATACCGTTACGGAACGATGCTCGGACATATCGCCCTGTCTTACGATACCGAAACAAACACAGTTGTCGACAGCGGTGTGGAAGTGCTGCCGATTGACGGCAATCCTTTGGCGCTGGAAGCCGACAGCGACGTCGCGGCAATCGTTGCAGGCTACGCGGATGAACTGAACGCGACATATTCCGTAACCGTCGCCACGCTGGCGAACGCGTTAACCCGCGGCGCGGGGGTTGAATCCGCCATCGGCAACTGGGTGACAGACTCGATGCGCGAAAGCGCTCAAACGCAGATCGCCTTCACCAACCCCGGCGGACTGCGCGCGGACCTTCCCGCAGGCGATATAAACATCAATTCCATCTATGAAGTTATGCCGTTCCCGAACACGGTCGTCCATGGCGAAATGACGGGCGCGCAGTTGAAATCGTTCCTTGAGCAGGTGGCGGCAGTCGGAATCATTCCGATATCGGGCGTAAAATTCACCTACGACTTGTCCAAGGATGCGGGCGGCCGCTTTGTTTCCGTCACACTCAGCGACGGCTCGCCCATCGAGGACGAAGCGGTATACACAGTCGCCACCAACAACTTCCTCGCAGGCGGCACCGACGGGTATACGGAGCTTGCAAACGTCGAATGGACGGATACTGCCGTGTTAGTGCGCGACGCCATGATTGAAAATGTCAAGGCGAACGGAACTATAAGCGAGGAGCTTGAAGGCAGACTGGTGGATCTGGCGAAGTAAACACATTAAGGGGCGATTTCCGATCGCCCGTCTGATTATCATACGACCCCTGCGTTATGGCGGGACGTACGACAATCAGGCGGGCGACCGCCTCGGTCGCCCGCCCTATGCAACACCCGCGCGACTGCCGACAGGGAATCCCTGTAGGGGCGATTTCCCCGGGGTGGGTCCCGATCGCCCGCCTGTCGCGCGTACGTCCCACTTCGCCGTAGATTGTCCTTCCGCCGTTAATTCATAATTCTTCATTTAACAATCACGCGCCGCCGCCGCGTTCTACGCCAACGCGAACCGAAATAATATTTACCATGATATTCCGGAGGAATTGGTAATGAAGGTTTGCGTATACGCCATCGCGAAAAATGAACGCAAGTTCGCGGAACGCTGGGTTGCGTCGATGAAGGAAGCGGATTGGATAGTCGTGCTGGATACGGGCAGCACCGACGGCACGCAGGACGCCCTTCGCGAGCTGGGCTGTTATGTCGAAGAGCGGGAGATTACGCCGTGGCGGTTTGACGTCGCGCGGAACGAATCGATGAGGCTTATTCCAAAGGAGGCGGACGTTTGCGTCTGCACCGACCTGGACGAGGTTCTGCACCCCGGCTGGCGCAAGGCGCTGGAAGAAAGCTGGACGCAGGAAACCATGCAGGGGCGCTACAAATATGTGTGGAACTTCAACGCCGACGGCAGCGAAGGCACAGTGTTTCTTTATGACAAGATTCACGCGAACGGCGGCAGATTCAGATGGCTGTTTCCCGTTCACGAAATTCTCGACTATGTCGGCAAGGAGCCGCGCGCAATCGCGAGCCTGAAAGGCGTTCAGCTTGACCACCACGCGGACGACGCAAAGTCGCGCTCGTCATATCTGCCGCTGCTCGAACTTGCGGTGCGCGAATACCCCGAGAGCGACCGCAATATGCACTATTTGGGGCGCGAATATATGCACGCGCGGCGCTTCGACGAAGCTATAACATGGCTGAAGAAGCATATCGACCTGCCGTCTTCGAAGTGGCGCGAAGAGCGCTGCGCTTCGTTCCGCTTCATGGGACGCTGCCAAGACGCGCAGGGCGACAAGGAAGGCGCGCGGAACAGCTTCTTTTCGGGGATTGCGGAAGCGCCGCACCTGCGCGAGCCGTACGTCGATATGGCGCGGTTCCTTTACGCGCAGGAAGATTGGTTCGGTGTGCTGTTTATGACGGAGAGCGCGCTCAAGATATCGAAGCGCACGGTGTCGTACATCTGCGAAGCGGAAGCGTGGGGCTCGCTCCCCTACGATTTGGCGTCCATCGCGTACTTCAAGATAGGCGACACGCAGACGTCGCTCAAGATGGTCGAGCTTGCGCTCGCAAAGTCGCCGACGGACGAACGTATTTTAAAGAACAAGCGCATCATACAACGCGTTCTGGATAAGCAGGCGGAAATATTGGGCAAGATAGACGAAGCCGGCGCGGCGCGCGTATAATATGGAAAAATTTGGACATCATGATGTTATCCGAATAATGTAAGGAGAATGTATGATGTCCATCTATCGTAATCTTGACGCGCTTCTTCGTTCCGATAAATCCGCGCAGAACTATTACGCGGACCTTCCCGACTACGCCAAAGAGAGCCTGAAGGAGCGCGCCCGCGACATACGCAGCCTGGCGGAGATGCGCCAATTTGTGGACAGTTATTTGGCGGGGGACAGGTGATAACGGCGATTGTTGCCGCACGACCCTGCCGCAGCGTAGGGTACATACAACAAATACATATGGTGTACGATGGTCTACGATGTTGACGGGACGTACGCGCAACAGGCGGGCGATAGGACCCACCCCGACAAATCGCCCCTACAAACGAAATATTCCATTTCCGAATGTTATACAATCAAACATTGTGGATTTGTTTGCATTCACGTTTGCTTGTAACCTTTCATTTGTAGGTGCGATGTCCAATCGCCCGCCTGACGGTCGTACGACCCTGCCGCACCGTAGGGTACATACAACATTTACATATGGTGTACGTTGTGGGTGGGCCGACCGACCGTCAGGCGGGCGATTTTGAATCCACCCCGGGAAATCGCCCCTACGGGTGTTCCCACAAATACACCCGCCCGCGCCGCACCCTGTACGCGCGTTCCGCGAGCCGCGCCATCGGCAGGTCGCCCTCCGAATCGGAATAGAATTCCTCAACCGCCGCGTTTCCGAAGATTTCACGGAAACGCAGCGGCTTGTTCTGCTTGGAACAGTTCTCGCAAAGGCATTTGCCCGTCGCGGGGTCAACCTCGGACGCAATCAGCGTCACGCCGAGCCTCTCGCATATGGGTTCCAGCAGAAAGCGCGGCGACGCGGAGATGATGACGTCGTCCGCGCGCTTTTGTTTCAAATACCATGGATAGATCCTGTGTTCGTTCGCGTTCCAGAAGAGCCGCAATTCCTTTTGCATATCGGGAATCAGCGGCAGGAACGCGAACAGAACCTCTTTAACCTGCGTTATGCCGCAGTCGCGCGGAAGGCTTATCAGCCGCCAAATCTGCTTGGGCAGCAGCGCAAGCGCGCGCGGATGCTGATGTACGCACCAGTTATAGAACGCCGCGGTCGAGTCGCCCTTGAATATCGTGCCGTCAAAGTCGTAGACGTTCATTATTGGTTAACGTACCCCAGAATAAGTTTCACGCAGTCGTCCAGATCCGCAAGGTCTACGGTCTCCACAGGGGAGTGTACATAGCGGCAGGGGATGGAGATGGTAACCGCGGGAATGCCCGCGCGGCTGCGCTGGATAGCGCCGGCGTCCGTTCCGCCGAACGGCAGAACCTCGCGCTGATACGCCATGCCGCCGTCCTCGCAGATTTTGATGAGCGCGTCGCGAAGGTACGGCGTGGAGATTGACGCGCGGTCCATAATCTTGATTGCGGGTCCCTTGCCCAGCGAGACTGCCATGCGCGGCTTTGCGTCGGGCGTGTCCCCCGCGAGCGTCACGTCTACCGCTATGCCTTCGTCGGGCTGTTCCGCGAACGCGGAAACCGCCGCGCCGCGAATACCCACTTCCTCCTGCGACGTGAACACGGCGACGATTGTCTTGTTGGGTTTTGCCGCCGCCTTCAGCACCTCGATGAGCACTGCGCACGCGGCGCGGTCGTCCATCGTCGGCGCGGACACGCGCGTTCCGTTTACCACAAGCTGATGCGCGACGCAGGCGGTGTCGCCTAATTTCACCTTCGCCTCGGATTCCGCGCGCGTCGACGTGCCTATGTCGATATATACGTCTTCCATCGTTATCTTACCGTCGGCGGGTCCGCGCGACGGAGCCTTTGAGGAAACAACGCCTTGCAGTCCGTCGGTGAACGTCACGACCTTGCCGAGGAAGGCTTCGGGAGCGAAACCACCGACGTTCGTCACATAGAGGAAGCCCTTGTCGTTGATATCCGTCACGACGAACCCGATTTGGTCCATGTGCGCGGCGAGCATGACGCGTTTGCCGCCCGCCTTGCCTTCCTTGATTGCGATTAGGTTGCCCAGCGCGTCCGTTTTAATCGTGGAGACATACGGACCGACCATTTCTTCGATTGTCTTCGCGATGTTGTGTTCGTTTCCGGAAACGCCTGAGACCGCGAGAACCTGTTTCAGTGTGTTCAGCATTATTTTTGTTTCCTTCACAAATATTATTTTCGGTATGAACAATTAGTAATTAACAATACATAACTAACAGCTAATGGCTAATGGCTAATGGCTAATAGCTGGTAGCTAATAGCTGATGGCTAATAGCTAATAGCTAATGGCTAATAGCTAATGGCTGATAGTTATTAGCTATTAGCTGATAACTAATGACTAATAGCTGGTAACTGGTAGCTGTTAATTATTAATTAATAGTTAATGGTGTCACATTCAACATCCACCCCATTAGTTATTCGTTTTTCATTAGATATTGCGCCGCCAATTCCGCCTGCGCGTCGATATCCGCAAGGCAGCACACGCCGTTCGCGCCGTGGATATACCGCACGGGAACGGACAATGTACACGTCGGGACGGCGGAGGCCGCGCGCTGGATTGCCCCCGCGTCGTTCCCGCCCGCGGTGCCGCGGCGCATCTGGTGCGGTATGCCGTTCGCCTCCGCGGTCTCAATCAGCGCGGCGCGAAGCCGGGGATTGCTTATGCTCACCCTGTCCATGAACGATATCGCAACGCCCTTGCCGCACTCGCAGACCATCTTCTCGTGCTTCACGTCGCCTATGTCGTTCGCGGTCGTTCCCTCGAACGCAAGGCCGATATCGGGGCGGATACGGTGCGCCGCCGTCTGCGCGCCGCGAAGCCCCGTCTCTTCCTGCACAGCGAACACGCAGAACAGCGAGACGGGCAGGTCGAGCTCCAGTATGCGCAGCAGCGTGTAGCAGCCGACGCGGTCGTCAAGCGCGCGCGAAACTAACATGTTCTGCCCGAACAGCTCCGGCGGCGAATCGAACACGGCGGTCGAGCCGGGCGCGCAGTCGGATTCCGCGCCCGCTTTGTCGGACGCGCCGATATCTATCGCCAAGTCCTTGTGTTTGAGCGGCGTTTCCATTTCGGATTCGGAAGCTAAGTGGATGGGCGTGATTCCGATAACGCCGGGCAGTTTCTCCTTGCCTACCAGTACGCGCCGACCTACCAGCACGCGCGTGTCGATTCCGCCGACGGGCTGATATTTCAAGCAGCCGTCGCCCGTCGCGCCCGTGATGAGGAAGCCGACCTCGTCCATATGCGCGTCCAGCAGAACTCTCTTCTTGCCTTCCTTCTCCTTGGACGCGATAACGTTCCCCAGCGCGTCAAACTCAACTTTCGCGCCGCGCTTTTCCGCTTCCTCGCGTATAAGCTTGCGTATTTCACCCTCGTCGCCCGATACGCCGCGCGCTTCAAGCAGCTTCTTCAGCAGCTCCGTGTTTTCGGTTTCGTTGACGGAAGAGATAAGTTTAGTAATCAGTCGTCCCATTTTGTCAGCCACCCTTCCTGTTCGACAGACGATACGCGAACGAATTCCGCGAGAAGCCGCGCCGCGTCCTCAAGCGCGTCCAGCGAAACGACCTCGACGGGCGTATGCATATACAAGCCCGGCACGCCGAGCAGCGCGACGGGAATACCGTTGTGCGCGGTCTGTATGTCGTCCGCGTCCGTGCCCGTCCAATCCGCCGCGAACTCCTTCGCGGTCTTGATGTGAAGCGGTTTCGCCGCGTCTTCCAGCTTCTTTGTGAGAAGCGGGTGCAGATGGCTGCCGTGCGCTATCGTCAGCGTGTCGAGCGGATACAACCCGTCCGCCGCCTCCTTGCCGTGCGTGGCGAACGAGAGGTCGAACGCCACCGCCCAGTCGGGGTTGATTCCGTACGCCGCGGTCATCGCGCCGAATCCGCCGACTTCCTCCTGCGCGGCCGCGCAGAACACGACGGTTCCGTTGAACTTCTGCGCGGAGAGAATCTCCGCGGTGCGGATGAGCACGGCGACAGCCGCGCGGTCGTCCAACACCTTGGAGGCGACGCGGTTTCCTTTAAGCGTCACTGTTTTGCCCGACACGGAAACGAGCGAGCCGACAGGCACAAGTCGGCGAACCTCGTCCGCGGGGAGACCCGCGTCCACAAATAAGTCTTCGAGCTTGTAGTTCTTCTCCCTGTCTTCGGCGGAAAGAAGGTGAGGCGGAAGCGCGCCGACGACGCCCGTTATGTCGTGCCGCTTGCCGTCCTGCACGGCGTGAATGGTGACGCGCGAACCGGGCAGGACGCGCGGGTCGAGACCGCCGACGCGCCCTATGCGTATGCAGCCGTCGTCCTCCACTTTGGTTGTGATTACGCCTATCTCGTCCATGTGCGCGTCGAGCAGAATCGTGGGGCTGCCGCTGCCCATGCGCGCGACGACGGAGCCCAGCGCGTCCGTCGTAAGCTCGCAGTACGGCTTGAAGTAGGCCGCGATCGCGTCCGCGGCTTCGTATCCTTCAAAGCCTGACGGACCTAATTTCTGCGTTATGTCTTCCAATATTTTTATCAGTTCCACATTCCTTCGCCTTTCGGTTTGTTGCCTACATAATACTATTTCCGCGGATTTGTTGCAACCATTTTGGGTTGTGAGAGTCTGTAAAGCAGAGTATAATATATTCACAGACCGATAGGAGACGCATATGGATAACGAAACGATGATTCTTTCCTTACTGCAAACCATGGACGGCAAACTGGACAAAGTTGACGAGAGGCTCGGACGAGTCGAAGCGGACATAGCCGTGTTGAAGGCGGACGTCGGCAAGCTGCAAACGGACGTGACGGGACTGAAGAAAGACGTAGCGGGACTGAAGATAAACGTTGCGGAATTGAAATTGGGGCAGAAAAAATTGGAGTTCGGGCAAAACAGGATGCGCAAAAGCCTCAGCAATCTGCAGCGTCTTGTTAACAAGGATATCATAGACACCGTAACTGTTTTGGATATCAGGGTTCGACGGCTCGAAAGGAAAGCGTTCGGCTGAAAAACATTGCGGGCGACCGCCTCGGCCGCCCGCAATCATGAGCAGATGCTATTCGTCCGCAGAAGTGAATAGCTTGCTAATTGCTATGCAATTGCATATAATATAGAAGAGGTGATATGCATGGCTAAAACCGCGAGCGTATTTATAAGGGTGGAACCCGACTTGAAGGTTCAGGTGGAATCGGTGCTTGAGCGGCTTGGATTGCCGATGGCAAGCGCAATCGCGCTGTTCTTTAATCAGATTGTTCTCCAGCAGGGCATTCCGTTTGCGCTTAAGGCGGCGGCGGAAAAACCGCTTTCATATGAAGCTCTTTCCGAAGAACAGTTTGGCGCCGAAATTCAAAAGGGAATTGACGACCTAGACGCGGGAAGATATTCTTCCGCCGCGGACGTCAGGGCCGGATTGCGCGGGAAATACGGCGTATGAGCGAGTGGAAAATCGCGTATTCGCAACAGGCGGAACGCGACTTGGACGCGATCTGCAGATACATTGCGGGCACGCTTCTTGTTCCCGATACGGCAAAGAAACAGGTCAGACGTATTGCAGACGCGATTGATGAGCTTAATCATATGCCGCTGCGGCATCGGCTTTGCGAATATGAACCGTGGCACTCTCGCGGATTGCGTCAACTTCAGGCAGACAACTATTTGGTGTTTTATTTGCCTGTTGAATTGAAAAAGGTTGTTTTTATTATCCGCGTTATGTATGGCGGACGCGACATATCGGAAGCTCTGCGGGAAACAACTATTGAATGAATTGGCGTTACTTTAACGGGAGGTTGCCTTCGACCGCCTGCAGGCTGTCGACAAACGATTGCTTATATGCGGGCGGGCGACCGAGGACGGTCGCCCCTACATATTGTTTGCTATCGGTACGCAAGAATACAATATACTGTAGGGGCGACCGCCTCGGTCGCCCGCTTGTCATTGCATTCGCCTACTTCGTTATCCTCGCGTTCCCGAGAAACGAATAGTACAGCGGGATTGTGAGGAACAGCAGCCACGTTGGATGCCACCAACTGAAGTAGCAGCCCAGTATGAGGTAAACCATCGTCACCAACACGGGATAGGCGAAGTTGCGCAGCTCGCGGATCGGGTCCGCAGCGTCCATATTCGGCCAAGTGTAATACAGCGGAATCGTGAGGAACAAAAGCCAGCCGGGATGCCACCATCCGAAGACGGCTCCCAGAAGGAAGTACAGCAGCGTTATCATCGGCGCGTACGCCGCGTTCATGAATTTGTGCTTCGATACGCGCGCCTCAATGTCGCCTATTTTGATTTTCACTTCCGCTTCCATTTTAAATGCGCCTCCTGTTTTTATTTCCTCATTATCCGCGATGTTCGCGGGGATGATCGGTATGTCGCTCATGAACTCGTCAAGCTCGCGCCGCCGCACGTCTTCCTGCATGGGATTGTCGTCCAGCGTGTAATACGCGTCGTCCTCGGGCTGCGCGGCGCTTTCCTTAACGGCGGGCTTTGGCGCGTCGCGCGTCACATGCAGCGGCATGGTCGTGTCGCCGCCGAGCAGGGCGTCCGCCGTCGTGCCGTACGCCTTCGCTATGCGCAGAAGTTCGCCCGGCGAGGGAGTCATCGCGCTGCGCTCCCACTTAACAATAACCTTAACGTGTGTGTGAAGCTTCTTCGCGGCTTCTTCTTGCGTGAGTCCCGCGTTCTTGCGGGCTTTGAAGAGCCGCCAGCCTAAGTCAATCATATTTATTCTCCCATGTTCTCTGCGTCAATATATGCATATTATAAACGATTATCCAGAAAAATCAACAAACCGCACCGTTTTCGGGGCGATAAAAATGTGCAATACGCACAGATAAATCACACAAACGATGTGCAGATACGCCAAACAAATTGAAGCTTCACCGCATTCATAAGTATGCTAACCGTTTTCTAATGAGGTGTTAATGAATTGGTTGGCGGGGTTTGTGTATGCAACAAGCGTTATGATGGGGCGAAGGGCGGGCGATTGGAAATCGCCCCTACAAATGAAAGATTTCATTCCGATGGGCGATATATTGTGAACCGCGGGCGACCGAGGACGGTCGCCCCTACAGGTGAATCACCCCAACAAATCTGCGGATTTGTCGGGGACCCCGAGGTTTATCTGCGTTCAATCGGGCAGGTAATGTAAAACCTGTAGGGGCGAGCCCCCGGCTCGCCCGCCCTATACAACGCCCGCGCGATACTAATCCATCCCCTTCGCCACCAGCGGCTCCATCGGCAGAATCTTATTCTCGTGCGCAGCCTTAACATCTGAAAGCCCCAGCATCATATTGAGCGCGGTTTCCAACCTGTCAACGGGGACGACGTCGATTCCCATGTCGCGGAAACGTTCCTGCCAGTTCGCGCGCGGTATCAATACGCGAGACAATCCCGCGCGCTCCGCAGCCTCAATCTTCGCGGGAACGCCGCCGACGGGCTTGATTTCGCCGCGAACCGATACTTCGCCCGTCATCGCGGTAGTGCCGTCCGCCGCAACGCCCGTCAGCGCGGAACACGCTGCGACCGCCATAGCAACGCCTGCGGAAGGTCCGTCAACAGGCGCGCCGCCGGGGAAGTTGATGTGCAGATCCGTTACGGTGCTCGCGTATCCCATACGCCGCAGAAGCGTTGCGACATTCTCCGCGGAACCGCGCGCCGTGGACTTGCGCCGCATACGATGCCCCTCGCCGCCCAGCTCCTCTTCGTCAACGATGCCCGTTACCGTCACCTTGCCCGTGCCTAACATCGTCACGGCTTCAATCTCCATCACAGCGCCCTGCGACGCTCCATATACCGCCAGCCCGTGCACGCAGCCGACCTGGTTATCGCGCTGCGCAATCTGGTCGGGACGCGGCGAGTAGTGGCTGCTGTCCGCCACCCACTCGATATCCTCCGACGTAATCACGAACCTGTCTTCCGACTGCGCAAGCCCCGCCGCCATCTGCACGATGTTCACCGCGTCGCGTCCGCACGCCGCGTACTTGCCGATAAGCGCGCACTGCTCCTCTTCCATGCGGAACCCCGCGCGAACCGCAGCGCCCTTCGCGATTTGGCTTATCTCCGCGGGTTCGAGCGCGCGGAAGTATATCTCCATACAGCGCGAACGCAGAGCGGGCGGAATATTCTCGGGTCCGCGCGTCGTCGCGCCGACAAGACGGAAGTCCGCGGGCATGCCCTTCTTGAATATTTCGTGGATATACTTGGGAACTGCGGTATCGTCGGGATTGTAGTACGCGCTGTCGAACATCACTTTCCTGTCTTCCAGTACTTTCAGAAGCTTGTTCATCTGCGTGGGGTGCAGCTCGCCTATCTCATCGAGGAACAGCACTCCCCCGTGCGCCTTGCTGACCGCGCCGGGCTTTGGCTGCGGAACGCCCGCCACGCCGAGCGGTCCCGCGCCTTGGTAAATCGGGTCGTGAACGGAACCCAGAAGAGGGTCCGCAATCGAGCGTTCGTCGAAGCGAACCGCCGTCGCGTCTACCTCGATGAACGGCGCGTCGGGCAAAAACGGTGTTTCACGTGAAAGCTTCGCCACTTCGAGCGCGAGACGCGCGGCGCATGTCTTGCCGACGCCGGGAGGTCCGTAGATGAGTACGTGCTGCGGATTTGGTCCGTTCAGCAGAATTTTCAGCGCCTTTATGCCGTCCTGCTGACCGATGATGTCCGCGAACGTCGCGGGACGCACGCGCTCCGAAAGCGGCTCCGAGAGCCTGACAGCGCGCATCTTCTGAAGTTTTTCCATTTCCTTGCCGCCGCCCGCGCGTTTGTCCTGCGAGGGCTTCTTTTCTTTGCGCAGCTGCTTGAAGAAATAGATGCCGACGACGCTTGTGACAGCAAGCTGTATGACCACCAAAATAATGTTTATCATATATTTGCCCCCGTTTGAAGTTTGAATGATACCTATATTTTGGCTTTTCTTTTATATTTGATACCTTGTTTTGGCGGCGTTTGAATATTATTATTCGCGCGTATGTTTTGTTTATATGAGCGGGATGCCCTATGATGACCTGTTATGCCGAATCGCCTTGCTGCCTCTCCGTAGCTCAGCCCTTCACTATGCATGGTTTTTACAACCATTCCTGACTGGTTTTGCGCAACGCGGCATTCTCGCGCTTCAACTCCTCTATACGGAGTTCCGCCCGCTCGTACTCCTTTTCTATCTGCCTGCCGTAATTGCTGCTCATCCCTCCTATTATACTCCTTTGTCGGCGGGCTGAACAGTAACACCCAATCATCAAAAATGCGCGACGCTTTTTGCGCAAAAAGCGTTTACAAAACTGTAAAAATATGGTACCCTCATAGTTAAGCATCGATTGCGAGTGGGATTCCCGAAAAGTGAAGGGTTG
>JAITHB010000023.1 GCA_031280145.1 Oscillospiraceae bacterium
ACGGACGCATAGACGAGTTCGTGAAGAACCGCTACGCTTCCTTCGATTCGGAGCTTGGCAAGAAGGTTCGCAGCGGCAGCGCAACGCTGGAAGAACTAGCGGCTATCGCCGCGGAAAAGGGCGCACCCGCGCTGCCTGAAAGCGGCAGACAGGAGCTTCTTGAGAGCGTTCTGAATCAGGTAATGTTTGGGTAGAACAATGAAATATATATTGGGCTTAGACCTTGGCACTTCGGGAACGAAGACGGTATTGTTTGACGAAACGGGGCGCGCGCTCGCAAGCGCGTCCCGCGAATACCCGCTATACCAGCCGCAGAACGGCTGGGCGGAGCAAGACCCGTACGACTGGCGCGACGCGGCGTACGAAACCATTTCCGCCGTGCTTGAGAAGAGCGGCGTAAATCCCGACGACGTTGTGTCGCTGGGCATGTCGGGGCAGATGCACGGTTTAGTTCTGCTGGGCGAAGACGGCGTTCCGCTGCGCAGCTCCATCATATGGGCGGATCAGCGCACGCAAAAGGAATGCGACGAGATAACCGAGATAATCGGCAAAGAGCGCATCATCGAGATAACCGCGAACCCCGCTTTGACGGGTTTCACCGCGTCCAAGATTCGCTGGGTGCAGAACAACCAGCCTGACATATGGAACAAAGTTCGCCACATACTTCTGCCTAAGGATTATCTGCGCTACGAGCTGACGGGCGATTTCGCAACGGAGGTTTCGGACGCGTCGGGTATGCAGATTCTGGACGTGCCGAACCGCCGCTGGTCCGCCGAAATGCTGGATAAGCTCAGCATTCCCGAAGCGTATCTGGGCAAGGTATTTGAATCGCCCGAGGTAACGGGTCACATCAGCGCGAAGGCGGCGAAGCTTACGGGCTTGTCGCAGAAGACGCTTGTCGTCGGCGGAGCGGGGGACAACGCGGCGGCGGCCGTCGGAACGGGCGTGGTTGAGGACGGAAGGGCGTTCGCGACGGTCGGAACGTCGGGCGTCGTGTTCGCGCATACTGACAATATTTCGATAGACCCTAAGGGTCGTGTGCATACGTTCTGCTGCGCGGTCCCCGGCGCGTGGCATGTGATGGGCGTTATTCAGGCGGCGGGGCTGTCGCTGCGCTGGCTTCGCGACGAGGTTTGCACGGAAGAAGCGGCGGAAGCGAAGCGCACGGGCGAGGACGCGTACAACATAATGAGCCGCGAAGCTGCGGAAAGCCCAATAGGCGCGAACCGCCTCATCTTCACGCCGTATCTTATGGGCGAGCGTACGCCGCACCTCGACGCGGATTGCCGCGGCGGGTTCGTCGGATTGTCCGCCATGCACAAGCGGGCCGACCTCGTTCGCTCCGTTATGGAGGGCGTGACATACGCGATGAACGACAGCGTTGAAATCCTAAAGGGAATGGGCGTGTCGCTGTCGGAGGTGCTGGCTGTCGGCGGCGGCGCGAAGTCCGCGTTCTGGCGGCAGATGATGGCGGACGTGTTCGGCTGCGAGATAACCACGCTTGAGGGCGGCGAAGGCGCGGCGCTGGGCGCGGCGATTCTGGCGGGCGTCGGCGCGGGGCTTTTCCCGAGCGTTCAGTCCGCGTGTGAGAAGATGATTAACAAAGCCGGCGCAACGCTGCCCGACGCGGAGCGGCACGAGGAGTACGCGAAGGTTTACGGTGTGTACCGCAGGGTTTATCCCGCGCTGAAGGATGTTTATAAGGAATTGAAGGCGATTAAGTAGATGATATGATTTCGCCTTTCGGTTCTAATGTGCCAAACCATTTCATATGATTTGGCACATGTTATTTTGTATGATATTTATCAAATGAGGTGAAACAGAATGCTTCCGGAATTGCGTTTCATGAGCGAAAACGAGCGCGGCGAACAACTCATCATGGTGGTGCGCGATACTCTCGCGGAGGAGACAGACGACCTCGCGAACCTTGCCACCGTCGCGGCATATGTTTACGCGTATATAACGAGAGTAAACTGGGTGGGCTTCTACATTCTTCGCGGCGATACGCTCGTCGTGGGTCCGTATCAGGGTATGCCCGCGTGTGTGCGCATTCCGCTTGGCAAGGGCGTTTGCGGAACGGCTGCGGCGGAGAAGCGCGTAATCGTCGTGCCTGAAGTTTCCAAGTTTGCGGGGCATATCGCGTGCGACGCCGCGTCGCGCGCGGAGTTGGTTATACCAATCTATAAAGACGGCGAACTGTACGGCGTTCTTGATATAGACAGCCCCGAGCCGAACCGTTTCGACGAAGAAGACGTTACCACCCTGACGGAGATCGGGCGCTTGGTCAGCGACGCGCTGTCGAAGAAGCTTGTCGCTGTGTAATAGATAAAAATTATTTCAGCAAGACTTGATTATTTTCCGACAATAGCATATAATAGTGGCAGAGAGTACCGTCACTGATAGGTCTTGCATCCCTTGCGAGATCCAAAATGAACCGCCGCAGGTGATGACTACGGCGGTTTTGCTTTAGTCTTTGTTCCTATCGCTGCCCATTTTGTAGGCAACAAACAGGAGACCGATTATCGAAATGACAATTGTCAACGTTTCAAACGTCGTCATACGATAGCCCCCCTTTCCTAACAGTCCGTGACATGCGTGCAAGGGGAAAACAAAACCCACCGAGTACTCTCTGCCGTCTTTCATTTTACCATATCATGTCAGGTTGTTCAATGGATTTTGTAAATATTATCAGAACATTGTCCGAAATTGGTTACTGCTGCGGAATCCAAAATGAATGCCTATCGCAAAATTCTTGCAATTGCCACTTGAATTAACGTTTTTCTTGCTGTATAATAAGCCATCTATACATAGAAGGTATCGCTATACCTTCGGGTACAGAAACCTAAAGGAGGACGTAATTATAATGAAGACAAGCTTATTCAATCGCGTCAAGGCTTTGTTGGTTGTGGCGGCGATCGCTGTCACATTCTTCTCGGGCTTGACAACCGTCGCGGCGGAAGAACCGTGGGCGCCGGTTTACACGTACAACCTTGTCGATATGGCGAGCCCGCTCAACTGGAACGCGCATGAGTGGGAAATGAGCAACGAGAGCGACCTGATGGGTTTTGTCGAGCTTGCTCTGATCGATTCGACAATCGCAGAAGACGGCGTGAACTTTGAATGGGTCTATGAAGGCGCGACAGCCGTCACAGACATCACGGAGACGTTCGCGGACAAAGAGAAGTGGGGAATTCCCGCCGACGCCACCAAGAATCTGGTTTATCAGATAGACCTGAACCCGCTCGCCAAGTGGGAGAACGGCGAATTGATTAACGCGGATACATACATCTATTCCGGCCGGCAGCTGCTCGACCCCGCGATGAAGAACTATCGCGCGAACGGCTACTACGAAGGAACAGGCGCGTGGAAGAACGCCTTGTCATATTACAACAACGATAAGGTCGGTCAGCCGATACTGGTGTCGCTGGGTTCGCTCGGATTCGCGTCCGCGGGCGAAGCCATCGCCGCCGGATATGACAAGCTCTATGTCGACATGGACGGCTTCTGGGGCGTAGCCGCGGGAAAGCTCCCTGTTGAAGACGACACGATGTATCGCGACGAAGCGGTCGAAGAAGGACAGCCGGAAGCGGAAGTCTCCGCGAAGTACCTGTACGATACGTATCTTGCGGACGGCATGCAATACGCCGCGTACGCCGCAGATTACGTTTTCTGCGAGAACGGCGTATTTGAATCCACTCCGTGGGAAGACGTCGGACTGTTCAAGACGGGCGAATATCAAATAACAATCGTTCTTGAAATCGAAGCCGTCATGTTCGACTTCTTGACACAGCTCACTTCCAACTGGATAGTTTATGAGCCGCTGTACGAAGCCGGCAAGGAAACCATCGAAGGCTTGGTAAAGACCAACTACGGCACCAGCCTTGAAACCTATATGTCGTCGGGTCCTTATAAGCTCGTCTCGTTTGAAAAGGACAAGCAGCTTATTCTCGACAAGAACTTTGAATGGCACGGATATAACGACGGAAAGCACGAAGGACAGTATCAGACCGACCGCATCGTGTGGGACATCGTTCCGGAACATGCGACGCAGCTGATGCTCTTTAACCAAGGTAAACTCGACTCGGTCGAACTGACCGGCGAAGACATGACGACCTACCGCATGTCCGAGAACCTCCTCAAGACTGACGAAACCTATACGTTCCGTTTCGTGTTCGCTACAGACCCCGCGTCGCTCAAGCTTCTTGAAGAAGCCGCGAACGACGGCAGCAACAAAATGGTTCTGCAGTATGACGATTTCCGCAAGGCTCTCTCGCTGTCAATGGACAGAGCGAAGTTCTGCGCGGAAGCTACTTCAGCGTATAAACCCGCTTACTATCTGCTGAACTCCCTCTACTACTACAATATCGCGGAAGACAACGAGTCCATTTACAGAAACACGGACGTAGCAAAGGAAGCCGTCCTGAATCTGTACGGAATCACCTACGGCGAAGGCACCCCATACGCCACGATCGACGACGCTTATGACGCTGTCACGGGCTACGACATCGATGCCGCGCGCGAACTCTTCCAGAGCGTTTATGAGAAGGCGATCGCCGACGGAACTTACACCGACGGACAGGCTGTCAACATCAACGCGATGATATCCGCTTCCGCAGCAATGACGGCTGACGACACCAAGCAGCAAGACCTTATGAACGAGTTTGTTACCGCCGCGACCGTCGGAACGGGCTTTGAAGGCAAGGTCAAGTTCACGTTCACCTCAGGCTCGGCCGTGCGCTATGACGACGTAGCCGCGGGACGCGTCGAGATGATCCGCGGCGCGTGGGGCGGAGCCGCGTTCTATCCGTTCAACGTTATCAAGCTGTACACCGAACCCGGCTACATGGGCGGTTTGGCGAAAATCCACGAATCCAACGGATATGACCCGCAGGTCGAAACCCTCGACGTCACATACGACTTCGACGACGACGGCACACCTGAAACCCTCACCGACACTTTCCAGAACTGGGCAATCGCTTGCAATCCCGGCGGAAAGTACTACGGCAATCCGGAAAAATGTCTCTATATCCTGTCCGCGCTTGAGACCGGAGTGCTTGAGACCTATCAGTGCATACCGTGGGGCGTATCGGTTCTTTGCTCGCTCTACAGCCAGCAGGTTAAATTCGCGACGCTTAACTACAACATCATGTATGCATACGGCGGAATCCGTCTCATGACCTACAACTACACCGACGCGGAGTGGGATGCGTTCGTCGCTTCCCAGGGCGGCATCCTGAGCTACGAGTAGAACATACTCAATTTGTCTGCGGGCGGGAATATTCCCGCCCGCAGGCGCGCGTTTCTTTTGTTTCTTCTGAACAATGTGTAAAGAACGCTATCGCGTTTCTCGGTCTGTCGACAAAAGCTCTTTGCATTGCAGAGGGCGGGCGAGCCGGGGGCTCGC
>JAITHB010000043.1 GCA_031280145.1 Oscillospiraceae bacterium
CCCGTTTGAAATCCACAACCTTTCGGGAAAGCGGATTCAGATTCAATATTGCGTCGGAATGATGCGCATTAATCAGGACGGACCCTGTCTCGCAAACGTGAGCATGGGAGACAGCCACCTGTGCATACAGCCCATCGTGTTCAAGTGGGAGGAAACCTTCGAGCAGAGCGCGCGGCGCGCCTCGGGGATCGTTCCGCTGAATTGCAGCATCAGCGGACCGTACGGCAACAGACACAACACCAACCCCGCGTCGCTTT
Source organism: Oscillospiraceae bacterium (assembly GCA_031280145.1). Lineage (GTDB taxonomy): Bacteria > Bacillota > Clostridia > Christensenellales > Aristaeellaceae > JAITHB01. The sequence continues at coordinate 258 of JAITHB010000043.1, forward strand.
ATCCGCTGAACTACCAGAACTTCTCGAACTGGCCCGAGCGCGTCGTGTTCAAGCGCATCATAAACATCGGGGAGAAAGCCAATTATGACGTGTGGTGGGCGCTCGGCGAGATGTCCAGCGGCGGCGTCGAACACTACATTGAAGTCGTAGAGCCATATTCGACGCGCCTGGCGGACGGCACGGAAGACATGATTCCCGTAACGTCAAGGAGGCGCAGGGGAGACGCGGACGTATACGTCTACGACCCCAGGCACGCGAAGTATGAACCGAAGCACGGCTGCCGCGAAGGTAAAAGTAACGGCGGACGCGAATGATTTGTGCGGGCGGCCGTCCTCGACCGCCCGTCCCTCACCATAGCCAAACCCCGCGCCTTCAGATTCCCGCAAAAAATCATTCACAAAAACGGACATGTGCAATATAATATACTAAGCGTGAAAAACGTCACCGCAAAAATCACGCGCGCGCTTCTTCAAATCATCATGCAAGTTCCGGCGCGCGGTTCGAGTGGAGCGAGAGAGCGCGAATCCGGAGAACGCGAAGCGTTCTTTCCTGTCATCGCGGCAAAGCGTGAACCCGCGGCGCCGCGTCACAATCAGCGGTCTCTATAAGATACAGCGAATAGTCGGTCATTAACTTTTTTTTCAGCGCGACTGTGCAAATCATAAAGACCAGCCGAATTGCAGTCTCGGACAAACGAGACACACTTCTTTGCGCAAAGCAATTACAAATAGGAGGACTCATCTATAATGCCTCATAACTTTTATCAGAACAACAACTCCAAACTGAACTTCAGGAACGTCCGCAAGCCGCAGGCTTATAACAACGGCGCGTATCAGACCCCTGAAATGTTCAGCAACGCAAACTTCAAGAACACCGCCGACTACAGCGCGACCTCCGCGGACTATCAGAACGCCGAAGCGTACGACAATCAGGCCGATTGCAACGCCACGGCGTTTGAAGCAGTCGATGTTGACCTGAGCGCAATCCCAAGCCAGTATCTGCACGCGGAATCCCAGGAAGTCGCTGTGTGCGAGCAGAACGTAACGCGCGTTGACCGCGCTTTCGTCGTGCAGGGCGCGCAGGGTCTCACGGGCGCGACAGGTCCGATAGGTCCTCGCGGCTTGACAGGCGCGACGGGACCCGCGGGTGAAAAAGGCGAACGCGGACTGCCCGGCGCAACAGGCGCGCGCGGCGCGCAGGGTCTGCCCGGCGCGACGGGACCTCAGGGTCTGCGCGGCGAAATCGGCGCGACGGGTCCCCGCGGCTTGACAGGCGCGACAGGACCTCAGGGCGCGGTCGGCCCCCGCGGATACACGGGTGAAAAGGGCGAAGCCGGCGCAATCGGTCCTCGCGGACTTACCGGCGCGACGGGCGCAACCGGACCTGCGGGCGCGGTCGGTCCTCGCGGAGCGACAGGCGCGACCGGCGCGACGGGACCTGCGGGTCTGCGCGGCGAACGCGGCGAGCGCGGTGAAATCGGCGCGACGGGTCCTCGCGGACTTACGGGCGCGACAGGCGCAACGGGCGCTATCGGTCCTCGCGGCTTGACGGGCGCAACCGGACCTGCTGGCGCTATCGGTCCTCGCGGATACCCGGGTGAAAAAGGCGAACGCGGCGAAGTCGGCGCGGTCGGTCCTCGCGGACTTACCGGAGCCACAGGCGCGACGGGCGCTATGGGACCGCAGGGTCTCCGTGGTGAAACAGGCGCGACAGGCGCAACGGGCGCGGTCGGTCCTCGCGGCTTGACGGGCGCGACGGGCGCAACCGGACCTGCGGGCGCTATCGGTCCCCGCGGATACACGGGTGAAAAAGGCGAACGCGGCGAAGTCGGCGCGGTCGGTCCTCGCGGACTTACCGGAGCCACGGGCGCGACGGGCGCTATGGGACCTGCCGGTCCTGTCGGACCTCGCGGCGCGACAGGCGCAACCGGCGCCATGGGACCGCAGGGTCTGCGCGGTGAAACGGGCGCGACAGGCGCAACGGGCGCGATCGGTCCTCGCGGACTTACCGGAGCCACGGGCGCAGTGGGACCCGCCGGTCCTGTCGGTCCTCGCGGACTCACAGGCGCGACGGGCGCACAGGGACCGCAGGGTATCCGCGGTGAAAAGGGCGAAGTCGGCGCGACAGGCGCGATGGGTCCCCGCGGACTTACCGGAGCCACAGGCGCAACAGGCGCGGCGGGCGCAACCGGACCTATGGGACCGCAGGGTCTGCGCGGTGAGCGCGGCGAAGTCGGTCCGCGCGGCTTGACGGGCGCGACAGGCGCGGCAGGCAGAGACGGCATCAACGGACGCGACGGCGCTCAGGGCCCGCGCGGCGAAAAGGGCGAACGCGGCGAAGCAGGTCCTCGCGGACTTGACGGACGCAGCACGATCAGCATTGTTCAGTCCTTCGCTTTCGGCGGACTCTACAGCACTTCCGATAAAATCTTCCAAATCCCCGCCTGCGACGACGTACTCCATTTCAATCTGTTCGAGTCGTTCCCGATGCACGGCATCACGACCGACGGCAGCGGCAACCTCATAATCCCCGGCGACGGCGTGTACGAAATCGAATACGGCGCGTCACTGGTGGGGCTTGATTCCGCCCGCGACGTTGAACTGGGGCTCATCCTCAACGGACAGTTCATCGAGAACGCTTCCGTCAGCCACCTCATCGGCGTGCGCGGCGGATATGCTCTCGCGGCGGATTACAACGCCAAGTTCTTCCTCAATCTGAGCGGCGGAGACGTCCTCGGCTTGGGCTTCAAGACCTGCGGCGCTCTGTTCTCCATCGAACCCGCGAAGGGGCTCAATATCTTCCTGACCGTCAAGGAGCTGCTCGGCAGCACAGACGATCTTCTGTCCTCTCTTGACTATGTCGACACCAACGGAAGCGACGTCTATTTCGGCAACGAAAACATCGTTGACGAAGTCGCGGACGACGCGGGCTGCTGCGCCGAAGGAAGCGCGGTTTCCGAACCCGAGTATGTTGAATATGAAGAGATCGTGTACGAAGAACCCGAATATTATGAAGAAGTCTACGAAGACGCGCCCGAATACTACGAAAACGAGCACGACTGCCTGAACTAATCTTCATTAAGAATAAAGGTAGGGTCTAAGGCAAGATTAAAGGAGACTCCCCGAAAGGGGCGTCTCCTTTTTGTTTATGGAATCCGCGATATTATTGTCAGCTCCGCCGCATGTTCTCGTTTTACCTAAGAACGAACTTTATCCCATTATCCGCGCAATATTTCTCCGCGTACGACCCGGCCCTGCCATACACAACCAGCCCATCGCTGCCTGTGGATAACGCGTTCGCGGCAATCGTCGTGACCGATGCCGGTATATATATCTCTTTCAACAGCTCGCAGCTGAAGAACGCGTATTCTCCGATTGATTCCAGCCCTTGAGGCAGAACGACTGACGCCAGCGCGTCGCAGTCGTCGAACGATTGCCTTCCGATTGATTTAAGCCTCGTGGGGAACTCCACGCCTGTAACAGCCTTGGCTCGTATGAAAGCTTCGTCGGCAATGGATGTTACGGAATTCGGAATGACGACAAGCCCGCCTTTTCCGCTGTAACTTATAAGAATGCCATTCTCAATCTCGAACTCGGCGTTTTCAAACTTTATTCCGTTTTCTTTGCAGTATTTTTCCGCGTACGAACCGGGTTTGCCATATATAACAAGCTCGTCGTTCCAAGTCGTAAGCGCGGCCGTTCCGATTTTCACAACCGATTCGGGCACATAGATTGATTTTAACAGATTGCAGTTATAGAACGCGTAATCGCCGATTGTTTCAAGTCCATCGGGCAAAACGACAGACGTCAATTTGTCGCTGTCGTCAAACGATTGCCTTCCGATTGATTTAAGCCCCTCGGGGAAGACTGCGCTTGTAATAACGGAGCGGATGAAGGCTTCGTCGTCGATTGCTGTAATTGAGTCGGGTATGACGGCTTCGCCGCCTTTTCCTATATAGCGCGTAAGAACACCGTTCTTAAACTCAAATTCCGCATTTGACAGTTCGGCGTTCTTGTTGGAAACGAATCCGACTTGCCCGTCCGGAAGAACGATTTCATACCAGCCGCTTTCGGCTTGGCTCAAGCAATCGAACTTGTCTTTCGGCGCGGCTTTGCCGATGATTTCGCCGTCCGTGTTTGGCGTCGTGCGAACGTTATAGGTTGTGCTGCCCGTGATAGTGACAATGCCCAACAGTTTATTCGACGGAACGGCGGCGGCGAACGCGGCGGCGGCGCAAAGGGTAATGGCGAGAGTTATGAGAATCAGCGCCGACAATTTCTTCTTCATAGGATTTGGACTTCCTTTGTTTGAAGTATGCATAAAGACTAAGCACCTATTATGGTTATACCATATAATTATCACCGAAGTTTTACGCTAACCTTACAAACACAATAAATCAAGTATTCAATGTCGTCGGGGACGGTCGCCCCAAATATATGGTAATATCCCATTTCACCACAGGTATTGCCATTATGATATATTTTCTCGTGCGTATCAAATAACGTACATAAAATATTAAAAATCCATTGTCAATTATTATGACAATGGATTAGTGTTTGCAACAAACACTACCCCCTCACCGCCAACACGCTCACCCGTCGGCTCATCGCGGGGATTGTCTGTGCGAACGCCTTCTTTATCTGCGGCAGGTGGCGAATCGTCGTCTCGTAGCCTATGTCCACGAATTCGGGCATTTTGTCAAACGTGAACGTTCCGCTCCCCTCGGGCAGAATTATGTCGAGCACGAACGCCGCCTCCTGCCGCTGACTGCGTTCCAATGAGTGGCTGATTGCGTTTAGCGTGCCGCGCGCGACATCGATGAGGTTCTTTGGCATGGTGTTTTCAGCGCCCGCAACGCGCAGACTCACGCCCAGAATACGGTCTTCGCCAAGCTGGCGAACCGCCGCGACAGGCAGGTTCTGCAGAACGCCGCCATCGACGAGCACTTGATTCTCCAATCCCTTGGGAACAAATATACCGGGTATAGACGTGGAAGCGCGAACCGCTTCCGCAATGGAGGCATCGCGCACCCAATGCTGCAACCCATGGTCGTTTGGTTGTCTGGACGCGAATATAACCAGCTCGCCGGTAACCAAGTCGACTGCGGGAATGGCGAGCGGCAAGCGCGCCTCGGCGAGCATCGCGCCTTCAACGGTGTCGTTCACGAGCTTCTCCAGTCTGTCGCCCTTGAACACGCCTGTGTAATGCATTTCGTGGTGCCACACCCAGTGTGTAACCAGATTGATTATTCCGCCGACATTCAGGTCGAGCAGCCTGTTGCCCATCTGACTCGCTTGCGTCAACAGGTCTTCCACATCCTGAAGCTGACCGCGCCATGCGTAAGCGCCCGCGACAATCGCGCCCGCGCTTGTTCCGCTGACCGACGATGGAACGAGGCCGCTCTCCTGCAACGCGCGAAGCACCCCGATATGCGCCGCGCCTAAGGTTCCGCCGCCTTCTAACGCCAAACCAAACATATATTCACCCCTCTTTTGCTCTTATACGCAAACATATGCCGTTTGTTTTTTATTCAGCATTGATGTTGACACAAATGGGACGAGATGGTAAAATAATACCCGTAAGGTCTGTTGGCTCAGTTGGCAGAGCACATCGTTCACATCGATGGGGTCACTGGTTCAAGTCCAGTACAGACCACCACGAAAAACCCGCATGGCGTAAGGTTTCATGCGGACAAGGAAGTATGTATGACGGAGCGAGTAAAATCGCTCCGTTGTGCGTTATCTACGCACTTTTGCTCTGCTTAGATTGCTGTTTCTGCGCCCGGCGTTCGGCTTCCAACGCATCCATTTCCTCCGGGGTCGGGATTTTGATAATGCCGACGGCGTTGTAATAGATGTCAATATCCTGCCGCCGTTTGCCGCTGGATTTGTCCGGCGCGTGAACCTCAATGCGGGATATGAACTCATTGAGGATGGTCGGCGTCAGTTCCGTGATGTCGGTGTAGCTGCGGACGCTGGCGAGAAACTGTCGAAAATCTGCCGTGACCTCCTCGCCTTCGGCAATGTCGGACTCCATCCGCGCTACATCCAGCTTTAACTGACGCTGTTCCATCTCATAATCCTCCGACATTCGCTGAAACCGCTCGTCCGAAAGCCGGGAAGCCACATTGTCCTCGTAAATCCGCTTAAATAGCTTATCAAGCTCCGCTATTCTGTGGGTTGCCTTGACGATTTCGCGTTTCATGCCGGCAATCACCCTGCGCCGTTCCTCAAAGGACTGTTCGTACTTCTCACGGACGAAAATCTCCTCAAACTGCTGGATATACCGCAGCGCCCGCCCGAGGTGGGTGAGCACCACTTCTGTCAGCGCGTCCTCGCGGATATAATGTGCCGAACAACTTCCCATGTTGCTCTTGTAATGGGAGCAAACATAGTGATCCGGAGAGGACTGGCAGGTGGCGAAATACAGCTTGCCCTTACAATCGGCACAATAGAGGAGTCCGCTGAACAGCCCGGCTTTGCCGCTTTTGGTCAAGCGTCGCTTGTGGCTGCAAAGCTCCTGTGCCCGCTCCCATTGGGCTTTGCCGATAATCGCCGGGTGCGCGTCCTCGAAGATGGCCCAGTTTTCCTGAGGGTTCGGGTACGACCGCTTTTTCTTGTAGCTTTTCTTGAAGGATTTGAAATTGACCATGCACCCCAAATACTCCATGCGCTTTAAGATTCCCTCAATCGTTGTGTCACGCCAGCAGTACGGGTCTGCACCAGGCTTTCGCGGCGTGTTCACGCCCAACTCCCGGAAATGCGCCGCCGGGGTCAAAATCTTGTCCTTCCACAGGATACGGGCAATCTGTGATGGACCTTTGCCGTCAATGCACAGGTCGAAAATCCTCTGTACGACCTTGGAGGCGTCCTCGTCCACAACCCACTTTTTCTTGTCCTGCGGGTCTTTCAGATAACCGTAGGGCGGCACTGGCGTGAGATATTGCCTGGACTTCCCGATGACGGCTTTCGCGCCCCGAACCTTTTTTGCCCTATCTCGCGCGTGAAATTCATTAAACAGGTTTAAGACCACCGTAAAATCGTTGCTCTGTGACCGATTTTCTGAATCCACATTGTCCTTGATGGCGATAAAGCGCACGTCGTTGTCGGGCAAAACAATGTCCGTATACATCCCGACTTGAAGGTAATCCCTGCCAAAGCGGCTCATGTCCTTGACGATAATCGTTCCGACCTTGCCCTCGTTCACAAGAGCCATCATCTCGGTAAAACTCGACCTTTGGAAATTCGTACCACTCCATCCGTCGTCGATAAAATGGCGCAGGTTCGGAAAATGGTTGCGTTTCGCATATTCCTCTAACATCGTCCTTTGATGCGAAATGGAGTTACTTTCGCCCTCATAGCCATCGTCATGGGATAAACGGCTGTACAGGGCTGTGATTTTATCTGACTGCATAAATGATAACCTCTCTTTCCGCAGTCAGACACGGTATTCCGTAGCTTTATCAGTATACCATATCTGACCGCAAAATTCAACGCTTTAAAGTGAAAATTGTTACTGTTCAGTCCCTCACCGGTTACTGTTCAGCCCCCGGCAATAGTGTATAATAGCAGGGATGAGCAATTACGGAAGGCAGATACAGAAGGACTACGAGAGTGCGGAACTCCAGACAGAGGAGTTGAGGCATGAGA
>JAITHB010000044.1 GCA_031280145.1 Oscillospiraceae bacterium
CGCCTGTCGCGCTCATCGGCGTCGCGGAAAAGGCGAGCAATCACTTTGAAATTACCGTGCGGGGAAGCGGCGGACACAGTTCCATGCCGCCCAAAAGCACGGCGCTGGGTCAAGCCGCAGAGCTTATCCGCCGCATCGAAAACAATCCGCTGCCCGCGCGGTTTACTGAACCCGTACTCGCCATGCTGAAAAACGTCGCTCCCGAAATGGGCGGCGCGACGGCGTTCGCGGTGCGGCACATAGATATCTTCGGCGGGCTGCTCAAAAGCATCCTCTCACAAAAACCGACGACCAACGCCATGATACGCACCACCTTCGCCGCCACGCAAGCCAAAGCGAGCGACGCCGCGAACGTGCTTCCGCAATCCGCGACAGTCACAATCAACGCGCGTTTGCTAAGCGGCGACACGGTTGCCTCCGTGACAGAGCATTTCAAACGTCTCGCAGCCGAAATACCCGTCAGCATCCGCACGCTAAGCAATGATGAAGCGACGCCCATATCACCGCACAGCGGAGATTTCTACGAGCGTATCGCGGCGGAAGCCAAGCGCTTATACCCGACCGCGATCGTCTCGCCGTATCTCATGCTTGGCGGAGCGGACGCGCGAAAGTATACGGGCGTCTGCGACAACATCTATAGATTCACGCCTGTCAGCGTCACGAACGCGGAGAAGGACACAATCCATAACCGCGACGAAAACATAAGCGTTAAGAACTATGCCCAAATGATAACGTTCTTTGAGGCACTGCTGGGAGGGTTGTAAATGAACGCAATACCCAAGATCAAGCTAGGCGAGAAGTTTGGATTCTGCGCGTTTTCATGCTCAAGCAACATCGTTTATATATTCAAAAATACGTATTATCTCTTCTTCCTCACCAACGTTCTGAAGGTCAACGTGCTTTGGGCGGGCATCATCCTGACCGTCGGCATGATATGGGACGCGGTAAACGATCCGATCATGGGCTTTTGGTCGGTCAACCACCGCTTCAAGAACGGAGAGCAGCTTCGTCCGTTCGCGCTGTGGTATTCCGTGCCGTGGGGATTGTTCGTCGTGCTGCTGTTCACGGACTTCGGCGTTTCGGAAACGCCCGCAATCGTTATCGCGCTTGTCGTATACGTCCTGTTCGAGGTGTTCAACACGCTTACGGGAATTCCGTATAACAGCATGAGCGGACTCGCGACCGACAACGATGAAGACCGCCGTTCAATCAACGTGTTCCGCAACATCGGCGCGGGATTGGGTTCGGCCGTCGGCGCGGTGGCCTGCCTGCCGCTGCTGAAGCTCTTCAACGCGCTGGACGCGGACGGAAACCTTCGCACGGACGGCGGCTCGCGCGGCTTCCTTATCGTGGGCATAATCATGGCGGTCATCGTTATTGCCGGCAGCGTTATCCACTATTTCACCACGCGCGAGCGAGTGAAACCCATTTCCGACGACGACGAACGCATCAGCGTGAAGCGCGTCACCGCCATGCTGTTCCGCTGCAAATCATGGTGGCTTAACACGCTCTATTTTGTCTGCTACGGCGTTATCAATATGCTGCTGATGACATCCCTGACATACTACGCGACGTATGTTTTGGGCAGCACCTCCGCGGCGACGATGCTTCAAGCCGCGTTCCTTCTGGCGAACATAGGCGGCTCGTTCTTAGTCGCCCCGATTGAAAAGCGGCTCGGACGCAGAAAAACTATGCTGCTTGGCGTGGCGATCGCGATCCTCGGCAAAGCCTGGTTTCTCATCGACCACGCTCCGATCGCCGCGATGTACGTAAACGCGATAACTCTGGGGATAAGCGTGGCGATCGCGTTCGTGTTGCTCAACGTAAACCGCAACGACATCGTGGACATCATAGAAGTCGACGAAGGGCGGCGCATCGACAGCATGATCGCCACGGCGGATAATCTTGTAAACAAGCTCGCCGTAGCGGGAATGACGCAAGTCTTCACGCTCTCGCTCGCCGCTGCGGGTTATAACGCGGATTTAGCCGCGCAGCCCGCCGCCGCGATCGGCGTAATCAACGCTATGGTGGGTTGGGTTCCAACCGTCATCTCGGTGATAATGTTTATGGCGGCGTTCTTCCTGACAATCGAAAAGGACCATGGTTCGGCAGTCGGTAAACGAAATGGCGGCTTATCGGAAGTCGGTTGATACGATATATATGAATAATATAGTATTCGAGAGGGTAATCTCATGAACACAGAAGTTCGTTATCTGTCTAAATCAGGCAACACAAAAAAGGTGGCGGAAGCAATCTCCGCCGCCGCGAACTGTTCTGCTAAACCGATCACGGAAAATGTAAATCCCGATACCGACCTGTTGTTCGTGGGCGGCGCGGTGTACGCCTTCGGTATCGACGACGAGCTTAAGGCGTTCATTAGTAACCTGCCCGCCGATTTGAAAAATGCCGCGGTGTTCAGCACGACTGCGGTCGTTGAATCCGCGTACTCACGCATAAAACCATTGCTTGAGCAAAAGGGGATTCATGTGCTGAGCGATGAGTTCCACTGCCGAGGCGCGTTCAAATTTGTGCGCAAAGGCAGACCCAACGCCGACGACTTGGCGCGCGCGGAAGAGTTTGCGCGCGAAGCTGTCGCTTCCGTCACGCAGCAAAGCAGAGGTTAACAATGCAAGCCATAATGGAATCCATATTCGACGCCGCATACTTGGTTACGGCAATCACGCTTGGCGTCCTCATTCTCAGGAACGCGAAGGGGCGCAGACAATTCGTCCTCTTCGGCGCGATGACCCTTCTGCTGGGCTGCGGCGACGCGTTCCATCTCGTGCCGCGAATTATCGCGCTGAACACGACGGGCGTTGCGGATTATGCGGCGGCGTTGGGATTCGGTACGCTGGTCACCTCCGTCACAATGACAGTCTTTTACGTGTTAATGTATCATGTGTGGCAATTGCGTTACAACGCCGCCTCGCGGAAGCCGTTAACCGCGGCTGTCTACGCGCTTGCGATAATCAGAATCGCGCTGTGCCTGTTCCCGCAGAACGCTTGGACAAGCGCGGACGCGCCGTATATCTGGGGCATTTATCGCAACATTCCGTTCGCGTTGCTCGGCATCCTGATAATAGCGCTGTTCTACGGAAAGCGCGGCGACAGGCATTTCCGCTTCATGTGGGCGGCGATTGCGCTGAGCTTCGCGTTCTACGCGCCTGTGGTGCTGTTTGCGGATTCAATTCCCGCAATCGGAATGCTTATGCTGCCGAAAACCTGCGCGTATGTATGGATGATTTGGATGGGATACCGCGCGTCAAAAGAATCAGCGCCCGCTCGTTAACCGTTATCAGAAAGGTTTGACCCCGCGTGAATCACACAGGGTCAAGCTGTCGGCAAAAGCTCTTTATGTTGCAGAGGGCGGGCGAGCTGTGGGCTGCCCGCCCTCATGCAAAGCAATCGTTTGCCGGCAGCCTGAGGAACGCGCAAGCGTTCCCCTGATTCGCGCGGGAAACGAGAACGCCGGGAAAGATCATCTCCGGTTACTGTTCAGCCCCCGGCAATAGTGTATAATAGCAGGGATGAGCAATTACGGAAGGCAGATACAGAAGGACTACGAGAGTGCGGAACTCCAGACAGAGGAGTTGAGGCATGAGA
>JAITHB010000090.1 GCA_031280145.1 Oscillospiraceae bacterium
TTGGCGGGGTGGGTCCTATCGCCCGCCCGATGGTCGTTCGACCCTGCCACATCGCAGGAAACGTACGACCCACCCGCACCGCAGGTCGTCCCTAATTCAATAAAACACCCTCTAAATCATACGCCATGGCGCGGGTTATCTTCACGTTCACAAACGAACCGACATTCCGCCTGCATGACGAGCGAACGCGAATCACACCGTCGCCTTCAGGCGACTCCCTCATGCTTCTGCCTGTATAAACGCCGCCGTTTTCGCCTTCAAGAAGAATGCGCTCCGCGCTTCCGACGCGCAGCTCGTTGCGCTTGAGACTGATTGTCCGCTGCAAACCCATGAGCGTATCCAGTCTTCTTGCCGCGACGTCCTCGGGAACCTGATTGGGCATATCGAACGCCGCGGTGTCCTCTTCCCTTGAGTAGGCGAACGCGCCGAGCCTGTCAAACTCCATCTCGCGGACGAAATCAAGCAGCCGCGCAAACTCGCTCTCGCCCTCTCCCGGGAAACCGACAATCACTGTCGTGCGAAGCGTAATGCCCATCGAACGCGCGCGAAGCAGCATATTCTTTATCGATTCATACGTTTCGCCGAGCTGACGGCGGTTCATCAGCGACAGGATGCGCTCGTCGATATGCTGAAGCGGAACGTCAAGATACGGACACACCTTCGGTGTATTTGCGATTGTGTCCAGCAGCTCGTCGGTCACTCTGCCGGGATAGGTGTATAGCACGCGAACCCACTCGACGCCGGAAAGCCCCGCAGTCTCGCGCAGGAGCTTCGGCAGAAGCCGCACGCCTTCTAAATCTTCGCCAAAGCGCGTCGTGTCTTGCGCTATATAGACAATCTCGCGTACACCCCGCGAAACCAACTCGCGGGCTTCATCCATTACTGCGTCGTATCTGCGGGAACGGTACGCGCCGCGAATCAACGGAATGGCGCAATATGCGCAGCGGTTGTCGCAGCCGTCCGATATGCGCACATAGGCGGTGCTGCTCTGCGTGGTGAGTATCCGCTTTCCTTCATATATGTCAGCGCAATGGCTTGCGCTTCGCACTGCTATTTGTCCTGCACTGTCGCAAGCGAGCGCGCTTTTCACGATTTCCGCAAGACGCGGATATTCCGTTACGCCGACGAACGCGTTCACCTCGGGAATCTCGCGCGCAAGCTCGTCGGCATATCGCTGAACGAGACAGCCCGCCGCGATGAGCGCGCGGCATTTGCCGCTCTTCTTATGTTGAACCATCTCAAGAATCGCGTCGACGGATTCTTCCTTCGCGCTTGCGATAAAGCCGCAGGTGTTCACGATTATCACGTCCGCGTCTTGGGGATTGCTCACAATAGCGCAGCCCGCCCGAACGAGCGAAGCGAGCATCGTTTCCGTATCTATGCGGTTCTTCGCGCAGCCGAGCGAAATCACTCCGACGGAAACTCCGTCGAGCGTTGTTGCGGATTCAATAACTTGATTTACCATCATGCGGGTATTATATCATATTTTTCCATTTACGCATAGTTGTTGAAAATCGACCCAGCGGTTTTCCCGCGCGGATTCATATATGGACGACACAGCCCACACGGCGGGATACGCCTCAGCCGCGCTTATCGTGTGCGGTCTGCCGTTTATTATGTCGGAATAGAACTCGCGTATCTGGTGAGGATGGCTGAAGCCATACATCGCCTTGCCTTGGATGCCGGAGTCGGCTTCGCGAGACGCTATGAGCTTGCGCTCGCCAGTTGCGTTATCTATTTGGAAGAGGTCGTCGCCCGCGTGAACCAGCGTCGCTTTTTCAAGCGCAATCTTTATCTCGGGCACTTCGTCGACGCCGTAGTTGTTGCTGGCGTAAAGAAGACCGATGTGTCCCGCTTCATACTCGATTACGGCGTGCGCGTTGTCCTCCACCTCGATTACGCCTTGCAGAAGGTCGGTCGAGATTCCGCCCTTCACGCGCCTCGCTCTGCCGCCGAGCCACATCATCAGGTCGATTGTGTGGATGCACTGGTTTATCAAAACCCCGCCGCACTCAAGCGCAAGCTTTCCGTGCCAGTCGTCGGAATAGTATTCCGCGCCGCGCCGCCACGTCATCTGCGCCTTAAGCGTCACAATTCTGCCAAGCTCGCCCGATTCGATTATCTCCTTCGCGCGGACAGACGACGGATTGTAACGGTTCTGGAATATAACGCACAGCCGCTCGCCGTACGCGTCCATCCGCACCAGCTCCAGCGCGCTTTGCACACTCGCCGCCATAGGTTTTTCGCACAGCACATGCTTGCCGTGTTCGAGCGCGGCTTTCACCTGCCCCGCGTGGAATACGTGCGGGGAGAGGATATGCACCGCGTCAATTTCGCGGCTTTGCAGGATTTCTTCCGCGGAGTCCGCGACGCGTCCGCCGAACATCGCGGCGGCGGCTTCCGCGCGTTCGCGTTTCGGGTCGTATAACAAACGGAGCTTCGCTTGCGGAACGGACGCCATGGCGTTCAGATGGACGCGGCTTATGTTGCCGCAGCCGAGGATGGCGGAGGTTATCATACAGTCTCCTGATAATGTTAATGAGGAATTAGCTTAACATCCAAACCCCTGTAGGGGCGATTTCCAATCGCCCGCTTGTGTGGCGTACGTCCCGACAACACCGCTGGGACGTACGTCACCTACGATGTGGCAGGGACGAACGCCCATCAGGCGGGCGATTGGAAATCGCCCCTACAGGCGTATGGTCATATTGCGGCGGGCGATGTATTGTGAACCGCGGGCGACCGTCCCCGGTCGCCCCTACAATGTTGGCGGGACGTACGCGTAACAGGCGGGCGATAGGACTAACTCCCGCAATGGCTAATATACCTCCCGCTTCTCATAATGCGTGTGCAGAAGCTCGTGCGCCCTGTGGCTGTTGGGTTCGCCCAGATATTCCGCGTAGACCTTCTTTATTTCGGGGTTCTCGTGAGACTTGCGTATCTGCTTCGCTTCGTCTTCCTCATAGATTGCGGAAGCTCGCACGATTGCGGGGTTCACCATCGCGCGGACGGACGCGGATACTATAGGCTGTCCGCCGCCGTTTACGCACCCTCCGGGGCAGCCCATTATCTCGATGAAATGCAGGTTCTTCTCGCCTGCTTTTATCATGTCCAGCAGCTTTGCCGCCATGCCCGTGCTGTGCGCCACCGCCACGTTTATATCCAGCCCGCCGACGTGAATCGTGGCTTCCTTTATGCCGTCAAGCCCGCGCACACTGTAGAACTCGACCTTCTCAAGCGTCTCGCCCGTAACGGTTTCATACGCAGTGCGCAATGCGGCTTCCATAACGCCGCCTGTCGCCCCGAATATCGCGCCCGCGCCCGAAGATTCGCCCATCAGCGGATCGAAGTCGCCGTCGGGCAGACGCGCAAACTCGATTCCCGCTTCCTTAATCATCCGCGCAAGCTCGCGCGTGGTAATGACCGCGTCAACCGTTCTGTCGCCCTCCGCGTACATCTCGTGACGCTTCGCTTCAAACTTCTTCGCGGTGCACGGCATTACCGAGACCACGCGGATATTCTTCGGGTCGATTCCCGCTTTTTCGGCGTAATACGTTTTGATAAGCGCGCCCGCCATCATGTGCGGCGACTTGCAGGTGGAAAGGTTCGGGATGAACTCGGGGTAGAACGTCTCGCAATACTTGACCCAGCCGGGGCTGCACGAGGTTATCATGGGAAGCGTTCCGCCGTTCAGCCTGTGCAGGAACTCCGTGGCTTCTTCCATTATCGTGAGATCCGCCGCGAAGTCCGTGTCGAACACGCGGTCAAAGCCGATGCGCCGAAGCGCGGTCGCAAGCTTGCCCGTCGCGCGCGTACCCATCGGCATACCGAACTCCTCGCCTATCGCGACGCGCACCGCGGGAGCGGGCTGCACGACGACGTGCAGGTTCGGGTCGGAGATGTACGACCACACCGTGTCCGTTTCGTCCTTCTCGCGAAGCGCGCCGACGGGACACGCGATTATGCACTGTCCGCAGTTGATACACGCGGTCTGCGCGAGCGAAGCGTTCCACGGCGAGGCGATCTTCGTTTTGAAGCCGCGCCCGATTGCGCCTATCACGGCGACGTTCTGCACCTTCTGGCATGTTGCGACGCAGCGGCGGCAGCTTATGCACTTGTTGTTGTCGCGCACGATTGAGGAGGAAAGGTCGTCCGTCTCATACTTGATTCGCTTGCCCTCGAAGCGGTCGCCGTTCTCGACGCCAAGCTCGCGGCAGAGCTGCTGCAATTCGCAATTCTGGCTTCGTACGCACGAGAGGCACTTCTTGTCGTGCGTTGAAAGAAGAAGTTCGAGGTTCGCGCGGCGCGCCTCGCGGATATCCTTCGTATTCGTCTTGACGTTCATATTGGGCGAAACGGGCATGACGCAAGCGGCTTGCAAAGCTCTGCCGCCGACGTCCACCACGCACATGCGGCACGCGCCTATCTCGTTCACGCCCTTGAGATAGCACAGCGTGGGAATCTTTATGCCCGCGACGCGCGCGGCTTCAAGCACCGTCGTGCCCGCGTCCACTTCTACGGGGACTCCGTCTATAGTCAGTTTGATTTTATCCATATATTCCTCCAATCAAGAATGAACAATTAACAATGAAAAATGAACAATTAATACTTTAGGTTTGGGCGTTATAGGTTTCCGTTCCTAAGTAACAATTTTTCATTTTTCATTGTTCATTTTTCACTCGTTCTCCTCACTCGCGGATTATCGCCGAGAAGCGGCAGTTGCTCTGGCACAAGCCGCACTTTATGCAGCGGCTCTGGTCGATATCGTGCATTTCCTTAACCTTGCCCGTAATGCACCCGACGGGGCAATTCTTAGCGCAGCGCGTACATCCGACGCACTTGTCCGTAATCTTGTATTGCAGGAGCGCGAGACACTGCCCCGCGGGACACTTCTTGTCGAAGATGTGCGCCTCATACTCGTCCCTGAAATACTTGAGAGTTGAGAGAACGGGGTTCGGCGCGGTCTGTCCGAGACCGCACAGCGCCGTCGCCTTTATCGTTTTGGCGAGCGACTCGAGCTTCTCTATGTCGCCCTCCTCGCCCTTGCCTTCCACTATGCGCTCCAGAATCTCAAGCATCCTGTGCGTTCCGACGCGGCACGGCACGCATTTTCCGCAGGATTCGTCGACGGTGAAGTCGAGGAAGAAGCGCGCTATGTCAACCATGCAGTTGTCTTCGTCCATGACGATCATTCCGCCCGAGCCCATCATCGAGCCTATCGCGATAAGCGAATCATATTCTATCGGCGTATCGATGAGCGACGCCGGTATGCAGCCGCCCGACGGTCCGCCCGTCTGCACCGCCTTATACTTCTTGCCGCCCGGGATGCCGCCGCCTATGTCGAAGATGATGTCGCGAAGCGGCGTACCCATCGGAATCTCGACAAGCCCCGTATTGTTTATCTTGCCGCCGAGCGCGAACACCTTTGTTCCGCGGCTCTTCTCCGTGCCCATCGCGGCGAACCATTCCCAGCCGTTGAGGATAATCTGCGCTATATTGGCGTAGGTCTCGACATTGTTGAGGATGGTCGGCGACTCGAACAGCCCCTTGACCGCGGGGAAAGGCGGACGCGAACGCGGCTCGCCGCGCTTGCCCTCTATCGACGCCATAAGCGCGGTCTCCTCGCCGCAGACGAACGCGCCCGCGCCGAGGCGAATCTGTATGTCGAACGAGAAGTCCGTGCCGAATATGTTATCGCCCAGCAAGCCGTACTCGCGCGCCTGCGCTATCGCGATGTTCAGACGCTTGACCGCGATCGGATATTCCGCGCGGACGTATATCCAGCCCTCGCTCGCGCCTATCGCGTAGCCCGCTATCGCCATCGCTTCAAGCACGGCGTGAGGGTCGCCCTCAAGAACGGAGCGGTCCATGAACGCGCCGGGGTCGCCCTCGTCGGCGTTGCAGGCGACATATTTCTGTCCCTTCGGCTGCTTATACGCGAACTCCCACTTGAGACCCGTCGGGAACCCTCCGCCGCCTCTTCCGCGCAATCCCGATTTCTTGATAACGTCGATAACGTCCGCGGGAGACATCTCCGTGAGAACCTTGCCCAACGCTTCATAGCCGTTGAAGGCGATGTACTCGTCGATATTCTCGGGGTCTATTACGCCGCAGTTGCGCAGCGCGACGCGCTTCTGCTTCCCGTAGAACCCTATTTGGTTCAGCGAAGTCGCGACGTCCGCCTTATCGCCCGCGTAGATGAGGTGCTTCACGGGGCGGCCCTTCACCAAGTGTTCCTTGACTATCAGGTCGACGTCCTCGGGCTTCACGTGCGCGTAGAACGTGCCTTCGGGATACACGATGACGACGGGACCCGCTTCGCACAAACCGAAGCAGCCCGTTTTGACCACCTTTACTTCCTTCTCAAGAAGGTTTTCGTGAAGAAGCTTATCGAACCGCTTCATCAGTTCGCCGGAACCTGACGAAGTACAGCCGGTTCCGCCGCAAACGAGCACGTGCGCTCTGAATAAATCCATCTGTAAACCTCCCGTAGGTTAATTAGGAGTGAGGAATTAGGAGTGAGGACTTAGGAGTGAGGAATTAGGGATGCCGCGGGCGTGTTGTGCTGCGGAGGGCGATGTAATGATAACCGCGGGCGAGCCGGGGACTCGCCCCTACAGATTTTACAGTACCTTCCCGATTGAATGAAAACAACCCCCTGTAGGGGCGACCGCCTCGGTCGCCCGCCCTTCACCACAACTGCCCGTGGCAATACAACACACCCGTCGCATTCTCTAATTCCTCATTCGTACTCATTCCGCCGCGCCGATCGCGAACTCGGTTACGACCTGACCGTTGACGATGTGTTCCGCGACTATTCGCGCGACCATCTCCGGCTGAACCTTAACGTATGTCACCTTTTCCTTGTCCTGCTCGTATATCTCAACCATGGGTTCAAGGCGGCACATGCCGATGCACCCTGTCTGGCTGACTGTCACGTCTTTAAGTCCCCGCTTGTTTATCTCTTCGATAAACTGAAGCATAACGGGACGCGCGCCCGCAGCGATTCCGCATGTCGCCATGCCGACGACCACGCGCGTCAACGCGTCGCCCGTGCGCAGGTCAACAGACGAGCGCGCCTTATCGCGGATCGCTTTGAGTTCTTCCAGTGATTTCATATGTTTCCTCCAAACCTAAAGTTAGTGAAAAGTTAATTGGTTGTAGGGGCGAGCCCCCGGCTCGCCCGCGGTTCACGATACGCCGCCCCTGCAAGAGTGCCCTGTCGGCAACCCTACGGGTGGTGAATAGGGCGGGCGAGCCGGGGGGGCGCCCCGACAACCAT
>JAITHB010000133.1 GCA_031280145.1 Oscillospiraceae bacterium
TATTGCTTCGTTTTATACCGTTAATGAGTCATTGTTTTTTGAAGCCGCCATGCTATAATGCTGTATTGAGGTGAAGTAATATGCAAGGCGAATCCCTACACAATACACCCATAAAAATGCAAAACGAGACCCTCCGCAATACACCCTTAAAAATGCAAAATGAACCTCTTGGCGGCGCCATCGAGTGCATACTGGCGCACGGCGTTGCGTCGGGGCTTGTTCCGCAGCTTGACGCGGGATATACCCGCAACCTAATCCTCGACACGCTGAGGTTGGAAACACCGCCGCCGATAAGTGAAGAAAGTTTGAAACTGAGTATTAATTCTTCATTAAACTGCCTTTCCGATTACGCGGTCCGACACGAATTCATCGCCGACCTGCCCTCCGAAAGGGAACGCCTTGAAACACGCATTATGGGTCTGCTCACGCCTTCGCCCGAGGCTTTCCGCAGAACTTTTGAAAATACAGAAAAATCAGACGGCATTACGAAAGCGTGCGCGTACTTCAACTCGATGTGCATAGCGAACGGTTACATAAACGAACAGGCGCTGTCGCGCAACGTGCGCTTCTTCGCGCCGTCCAAATACGGTTCGCTGGAAATCACTATAAACCTCTCCAAACCCGAGAAGGACCCGCGTGAAATCGCGGCGCTTCTCGCGCGCAAGAACGACTCGGAATATCCGCCGTGCATGCTGTGTCCCGAGAACGAGGGCTACGCGGGACGGCTCGGCTTCCCCGCAAGGCAGACTCTGCGCACGCTGCCGGTCACTCTGTGCGGCGAGCCGTGGCACTTCCAGTATTCGCCATACAGGTATTTCCCCGAACACTGCATCGTCTTCTCCGAACGGCACGCGCCGATGAAGATTGAGCATATGACGTTCCGCCGCCTGCTCGATTTCCTCACGCGCTTCCCTCATTATATGATTGGCAGCAACGCCGACCTCCCGATTGTCGGCGGCTCCGTCCTCAACCACAACCACTTCCAGGGCGGCGAACACGTGTTCGCGATGGACAAGTCGGACGCAATCGCAAAGGCGACGCACCCGATGTACCCTCGCGTCCGCGTTCACGCGTTAAGCTGGGCAATGTCAACTATACGCCTGACTTCCGAAGACCGCGAATCGCTCGCCTCTTTGGCGGAACTGATCCGCGCCGCGTGGTCGAAATACTCCGACGCGGTTCTCAATATCGTCTCTTCTACAGACGGAACGCCGCACAATACGATAACGCCGATCGCGCGCAAGACAAACGCCGGGTTCAAACTCGACCTCATTCTGCGCAACAACCGCACAACGAAGGAACACCCGCTGGGCATATTCCATCCTCACGCCGACCTTCACCATATAAAGAAGGAGAACATCGGGCTCATCGAAGCGATGGGTATGTTCATCCTGCCGGGCAGGCTTCTGACGCAGCTTGATTCAATAAAGAATCATTTGATGAGCGGAAGGGAATTTGTTCCGCATGAAGAATCAAATACAATGTCCATGCATAACGATTGGATTGCGGAGCTTACGAAGCGTTACGGGCGCAGTCAAACCGAGGATTCGGCGGAGCAGATTGTGCGCGACGCGCTGACAGAGAAGTGCGTCCGCGTATTGGAAGACGCCGCGGTCTTCAAGCCGAATGAAAACGGAAAGCGCGGGATAATAAGGTTTTTGGAGTCCGCGGGGTTCATCGTTATTTAACAATAATTGCTTGTAAGGAGAATCATATGCACCTGACAATGGATAAACTGGTCGCCCTGTGCAAGAACCGCGGATTCATCTTCGCGGGGTCGGAAATATACGGCGGTCTGGCGAACACGTGGGATTACGGTCCGCTCGGCGTTGAATTCCTCAATAACATCAAGCGCGCGTGGTGGCAGAAGTTCGTCACGGAAAGTCCGACGAACGTCGGCTTAGACAGCTCCATTCTGCTGAACCGTCAGGTTTGGGTCGCGTCGGGTCATGTCGGCAACTTCAACGACCCGCTGATGGACTGCAAGTCGTGCAAGGCGCGGTTCCGCGCGGATAAGCTTGTCGAAGACTGGACCGCAGCTATTGGCGAGGCCGTTCAGGCGGACGGCTGGTCAAACGAGAAGCTTGAGGAATACATCAAGCAGAACGATATCCCCTGCCCAATATGCGGAAAGAAGGACTTCACGGGAATCCGAAAGTTCAACATGATGTTCAAGACATACCAAGGCGTGACGGAGGACAGCGCGAACGAGATATATCTGCGTCCCGAAACAGCGCAGGGCATTTTCGTGAACTTCAAGAACATACTGCGCAGCACGCGCCGCAAGATGCCGATGGGCGTAGGACAGATAGGCAAGACGTTCCGCAACGAGATAACGCCGGGCAACTTCACGTTCCGCACGCGCGAGTTCGAGCAGATGGAGCTTGAGTTCTTCTGCGCTCCCGGCACGGACCTCGAGTGGTTCGGCTACTGGCGCGCGTTCTGCCGCGATTGGCTGCTTTCGCTCGGTATAAAGGAAGAAAACCTGCGCCTTCGCGATCACAAAGCCGACGAGCTTTCGCACTATTCCAAGGCGACGACCGACTTTGAATATCAATATCCCTTCGGCTGGGGGGAGCTTTGGGGCGTAGCGGACCGCACGGACTTCGACCTTAAGGCGCACCAAACGCACTCGGGCGAGTCGATGGAATACCTCGACCCGACAACGAACGAGAAGTATGTGCCGTATTGCATCGAGCCGTCGCTCGGCGTAACGCGCATGGCGCTGGTGTTCCTGTGCGACGCGTACGACGAGGAAGAGATTGCCGCGGGCGACACGCGCGTGGTTCTGCGTCTTCATCCCGCGCTCGCGCCATACAAGGCTTGCGTTCTGCCGCTTCAGAAGAACAAGCTCGGTGGGCTTGCAACCGAGATATACACAAAGCTGTGCAAGCAGTTCACCGTGGACTACGACGAAACAGGCTCAATAGGCAAGCGCTACCGCCGCCAGGATGAAATCGGTACGCCAATCTGCATAACCGTGGACTTCGACACGCAGGAAAACGGAACCGTCACCGTGCGCGACAGGGATTCGATGAAGCAGGAGCGCGTACACGCGGACGAACTTTCTTCCTATATCGCAAAGAAAATCGCTTTTTGATATTGAACTTTGTTTGTAATTATGTTATACTGCGCAGGTTGACTAGAAACTTACTGCCTAATAATGGAGAGATGAAAAGTGCCGAATATTAAGTCCGCCATCAAGCGCGTGAAGGTTAACGAGAAGAAAAAGCTTCGTAACAAGATGGTTAAGTCCGCAATGAAAACGCAGATAAAGAAGTTTGAGCAAGCTCTGACTTCCGACGCCGCATCCGCCGCGTCAATCCTTCCCGCGACCGTCGCGCAGATTGATAAGACCGCAAGCAAGGGCGTCATTCACAAGAACGCCGCGAACCGCAAGAAATCGCGTCTCGCGTTGCGCCTGAACAAGCTCGCGGCGGCGAAATAGCGCAATTGTGATTTTCTCGAAAAAGGTTGCACGGTAGAGCAAAAAAAGCTTGCAATTGGCGCGCCTTTCATGTAGAATCACTTTCGGACGTGATGACCGACCGGCGTCGTGCGGAATCAGCGCGTGAATCGTGTCAGGTCCGGAAGGAAGCAGCAGTAAGCGATTGTTGATTAGCGCTGCGGCATCACCGGTTGCGAGCGTCCGCTTGAAAATGAAAAACGAATAAGTAAGAATGAAAAATTGTAAGTTAAAAGCGATTTGTCTGAATTCTTCATTCTTCATTCCGCATTCTTAATTCCTATTAGGGGGTTGTGTAACAATGGTTCGTACATATCAGCCGAAAAAGAGACAACGCGCAAAGGTGCACGGCTTTCGCGCACGTATGTCCACAAAGAACGGCAGACGCGTTCTCGCTCGCCGCCGCGCTCGCGGACGTGTAGTCCTTACAGTATAATAATCGTATAGTGTTTAGGATAAAGTATAAGAGCGTGCTGCCCACCCCTCGCGGTCGTAGTCGGGGCGGCGCGTTTTTTCTTGTTATCCGTAATTACCGAGCCGCCGGGAATTTTAGCGGTACAAGCCATGCAGCGTGAACTTCGGCTTCGCTTGCGAAAGCAGTTTTCATATGTCTACCACAGAGGCACGCGCGCTTCAAACAACGAGATGACCCTCGTCGCGGCGCGCGGGAACCGCGTTCAGGTGGGCTTCTCGCTTTCCAAAAAGGTGGGCAACGCTGTCGAGCGCAATCGCGTTAAGCGGCGGCTTCGCGAGATAGTGCGCGCGCTCGCCTCAAAGATACGCCCCGGCTGCTATGTCGTCGTGGCGCGCGAATCCGCGAAGGAAGCGGACTTCGCGAAGCTTTCCGCAGGGCTGTATCATCTGTTCGACAGGCAGAAATGCCTGACGACTTCGCAGCGTTTGCCCCCGAAGGGCAAGGCTCAGTGAAGCGCGCGATGCTGGCGCTGCTTCGTTTCTACCAACGGCAGATAAGCCCCGCAACGCGTCCGTCGTGCAAATATATCCCGAGCTGTTCCGAATATGCCGTACAAGCCATAGAGAAGCACGGCGCGGCAAGGGGTTTCGGTCTGGCGGTTTGGCGCGTTCTTCGGTGTAATCCGTTAAGCCGAGGCGGATACGACCCCGTTCCATGATTACCACAATCCCATATCAAGGAGAAAAAGCTTATGTGGGCAGCCTTCACTAACCTATTGGACGGAATAATGCAGTGGATTCAGGCGTGGTGCAGAAGCTACGGCTGGTCCGTCGCGGTTTTCACACTGTTCATCAAAATTATTTCGCTGCCGTTCGACTTCAAACAGCGCCAGTCAATGAAGCGCATGCAGGCGCTCAATCCGCAGCTTCAGTCGATTCAGAAGAAATACGCGAACGATAAGGAAAAGCTTCAGCAGAAGCAAGCGGAGCTTTATAAGAAAGAGAAGATTAATCCGCTCTCCTCGTGTCTTCCCATGCTGCTTTCGTTTCCGCTGCTTATCGCAATGTTCGGCGTCATGCGCAACGTTGCGAACGAAAAGCTTCTGACTCAGATGAAGGATATTCAAGCCGCCGTCGGAAACGCCGCAAGCGAAGTTGAGGTTCACGAAGCGCTGAAGGAGAAGGAAAACACGACGGGCTTCAACCTTGAGCAGTGGCTTTGGGTCAAGAACCTTTGGATGGCGGACTCCCCCACCTCCGCAATCATTCCGACCGACTCCGCGCCGATACGCGCGCTTCAGCCAATCGAGGGCAAGATAACCGCGGAAGAGCTCGACTCGCTCAAGCTGTTCCTCGACAGCCCGACGTATCAGTATGTGCTGACATACCCCGCGTTCAACGCGACTAAGTCCGCGTACAGCATGAACCTGATCTTCACCACGATACACTTCTACAATCATCCCAACGGATGGTTCCTGCTTCCGCTGATCGCCGCAATAACGCAGTTCCTTTCAACGCTGCTCAACCCGACCGACCCCAACGCGGCGGCGCAGCAAGGCTCGCAGCAAAAGGGAGCGGGCAACTTCATGAAATACTTCTTCCCGCTGTTCTCGCTGTATCTGTGCGCGACCAGCAACGCCGCGTTCTCGATATATTGGGTGGCGACAAACATAATAATGATTTTCAGCACGCTCGGTATGAACTGGTTCTTTAAACGGAAAGAAGAAAAGGTTGCAATCGCGCAAAGATGATGATAAAGATATAATTATATTCACGTAAACGCGGAAGGATAAGCCGACCGCACAAAGGAGACAGTGAGCCGTGAAACAAATTGAATCGCAAGGACGCACGATTGAGGAAGCCTTGGACTCAGGGCTTCGTGAACTCCAGCTTTCCATCGGCGACGTATCCTGGACACCCATTCAGGAAGGCAGCAAAGGACTTTTCGGTTTGTTCGGAAGCCGCCCCGCAAAGGTTCGCATAACCGTGAACGACGACAGCGAGAACGATACCTTCGCGGAAGACGTTTTCGCGGGTCTGGTAAGCACAGCCAAGCCCGCCGCGCCAAAACCCGAAATCGCAAAGCCCGCCGCCCCCGCTCCGGCAAAGCCATCTGTTCAAAACGTTCCGCCCGTTCAGAGCGCTAGGACGCCGTCCGCGGTTGTGACGCAGAATATCCCGACCAAGCCCGCCGCGCCGCCGATTCTTACCACCCCGACGCGTCCGGCGCCGGTTCAACAAACAGAAGCAGCCAAAAGACCCGTCGTTCCACCTGTTAATCCGCGCGCGCCTCAGCAGCCCGCGGGAACGGTACAGCGCGCCGAACCCGTGCGTCCGCCTCATTCTTACCAGGAGAACCGCGGCGGATATTCGCGCGGACAATCAGCCGCGCAGCCCTCGCAGTTCCAAAGGCGCGACAAGTTTCAGGGAAACGCGGGAAACGACGCGGGCAGATATGAACGCAAGCGGTATGAAGAGTCGGAGCCGCGCGAGCCTGTCACGCCGCCGTCCGAACCGCCCGTCATTTATTCGGAGACAGAGCCGATAGGCCGCGCCCAGGCTTACGTTTCGCAGATAATCAACTTCATCAATAATAACTGTTCCCCGTCAGACGGCGAAACCAAGAGCATTCCCGCAAAGGTATACGCCGCGCTTGACGACGAGGGAAGCATCCGCATAAAGATTTACGGCGACGTCAACGGCGTGCTGATCGGCAGACGCGGCGAAACGCTCGACGCTCTGCAATATCTGACTTCGCTGCATGTAAACAAGGCGGTGGAAGAGAATCACGAGCGCGGCGCGTTCGTGCGCGTGAGCGTCGATTGCGAAAACTACAGAGCAAGGCGCGAGGAAGCGCTGAAGCGTCTGGCGTTCAGGCTTGCGGAGCGCGCCATCCGCTTCGGCAAACGGGTTCCGCTTGAGCCGATGAATCCTTACGAGCGCAGGGTGATTCACGCGTCGCTTCAGGATTACAAGGGCATAACGACCTATTCCGAGGGCGACGAGCCGAACCGCTTCGTCGTAATCGCGCCGAACAACCGTTCCAAGGGATAAGAGATAACCGCCGCAACAGATATTCCTCAAGGTACGAGGTATAAGGTATTAAGGTATAAGGCGTTAAGGTATAAAAGAGAATGCCCGTAAAGATTCCCGATAATCTGCCCGCCGTCAGAACGTTGGCGGAAGAGAATATATTCACAATAACAGAGATGCGCAGCAAGCGGCAAGATATCCGTCCGCTGCGCATTGCCATACTCAACCTCATGCCGAATAAGGAGGCGACCGAGACGCAGTTGCTGCGCCTCATCGGAAATACGCCGCTTCAGGTTGAGGTGACGCTGCTTCATACT
The DNA here is from genome assembly GCA_031280145.1 of Oscillospiraceae bacterium. Classification (GTDB taxonomy): domain Bacteria; phylum Bacillota; class Clostridia; order Christensenellales; family Aristaeellaceae; genus JAITHB01. The sequence goes on from JAITHB010000133.1 coordinate 7,231, forward strand.
GCGAGCTACATAGGTACGAATACTGAAAAGACCCATCTCGATTCGTTCTACAAAACCTTCGACGAGGCGAAGAACGAGCTGTTCGACGGGTTCATTATAACGGGCGCTCCTGTCGAGAAGATGGATTTCGCGGAAGTTTCATATTGGAACGAGCTTGTAGATATAATAAGCTGGGCGGACAAAAACGTGTTCTCGACGCTGTATATCTGCTGGGCGGCGCAGGCAGGCTTGTTCCATCACTACGGCGTCGGCAAGCGCGAGCTTCCGATAAAGATGTTCGGCGTGTTCCCCCATAAGGTGCTGGATAAAACTAATCCGCTGCTGCGCGGGTTTGACGACACTTTCTACATTCCCGTCAGCCGCCATACGACGATTGACGAGCGCTCCGTGCTGTGTTCGCAGGACCTTACGATTTTGGCGAGATCGGATGAATCGGGAATCGGGCTTATCGTAAGCAGCGACGGTCGGCGTGTGTTTGCGACGGGGCATAGCGAGTATGACGCGTACACGCTCGATGGCGAGTACAGGCGCGACGCGGCAAAGGGCTTGCCGATTGAGGTTCCCAAGCACTATTATCTAAACGACGACCCGACCGAGCCGCCGCTCGTCACATGGCGTTCGCACGCGCATCTGCTGTTCGCCAACTGGCTGAACTACTTCGTCTATCAGGAGACGCCGTACGACTTAAACGAGCTTGTCACAAACGTCGAGAATTATCACGGTATGTTTATCTGACGGAGGGAATTTGCAATGACGGATCCGAGAATCGCAAAGCTTGCCAACAACTTAGTCAACTATTCATGTGAAATAAAGAAGGGCGAGCGCGTTCTCATCGAGAACACGGGCATTCAACCCGATTTCGTGATCGCGCTGTGCCAAGAGATTCGCAAAGCGGGCGGACAGCCGTTCGTTCAGCTAACCGACCCGCGCGTTCTGCGCGAGCAGATTCTTTCAGCGGACGAAGACATGCTCAAAGCGTGGGCGAAGCTTGACGCGGAGCGCATGTCACAGATGCAGGCGTACATCGGAATCCGCGCCTCCGACAATTCATATGAGCTCAGCGGAATCTCGCCCGAGCTTATGGGGCAATACAGAAAGCTGTACGCGCACCCCGTTCACTCGGTAGTCCGCGTACCAAAGACGCGTTGGGTGGTTCTGCGCTATCCGAATTCCGCAATGGCGTCGCAGGCGGGAATGGCGACAAGCGACTTTGAGGAATTCTACTTCAACGTATGCAACCTCGATTACGCCAAGATGTCCGCCGCGATGGATTCACTCGTCCGCCGCATGGAAAGCGCAGACGTCGTTCACATCGTCGGACCCGAAACCGACCTCACCTTCTCCATTAAGGGTCTTCCCGCCATCAAGTGCGACGGCAAGCTTAACATCCCCGACGGCGAAGTATTCTCCGCGCCTGTTCGCGGCAGTATAAACGGAACGCTGCGCATAAACGCGCCGAGCCTGTATGAAGGGACGACATTCGAGAACATCCATCTCACCTTCAAGGACGGCAAGCTTACCAACGCGACGTCAAGCGATACGGCGCGCATGAACTCCATCCTCGATACGGACGAAGGCGCGCGCGGCGTCGGCGAATTCGCGATAGGCGTGAATCCGTATATCGACCGCCCGATGAAAGACACCCTATTCGACGAGAAGATCGCGGGCTCGTTCCACTTCACGCCAGGCAACTGCTACGATGAATGCGACAACGGCAACAAGTCCGCGATTCACTGGGACTTGGTCTGCATACAGACGCCCGAATACGGCGGCGGCGAAATGTATTTCGACGGACAGCTAATCCGCAAGGACGGTCTGTTCGTCGCAGACGATCTCCTGTGCCTGAATCCCGATAACCTGAAGTAGAGGTGTTTATGAAGACAGAACGACCCGTAATCTTCTCAGGCATTCAGCCGTCGGGTATACTTCAGATCGGGAACTATATCGGCGCGCTTCGATATTTCCCGCTTCTGCAAGACGACAACCAATGCCTGTACTGCATAGTGGATATGCACGCGATAACGGTGCGCCAAGACCCCGCGAAGCTTCGGCATAACAGCAGAAGCCTTGCCGCGCTCTATCTCGCCTGCGGAATCGACCCCAAAAAGAGCATAGTGTATATACAGTCCCACGTTTCGGCTCACGCGGAGCTTGCGTGGATACTCAATTGCTTCACCTACTTCGGCGAGCTTTCGCGCATGACGCAGTTCAAGGATAAATCCGCAAAACACGCGGACAACATCAACGCGGGTTTGTTCACTTACCCCGCGCTCATGGCATCGGATATTTTACTGTATCAGGCGAAAGCGGTGCCTGTTGGCGACGATCAGAAGCAGCATATAGAACTTACGCGCGACGTGGCAATCCGTATGAACAACATATACGGCGACGATTTGTTCATTGTGCCGGAGCCGCTCATCCATAAGACGGGCAGCAAGGTTATGTCTCTGCAGGAACCGACGCGCAAGATGAGCAAGTCCGACGCGGACGAAACGTTTGTCTCCATGCTTGACGCGCCTGAAATAGTCAAGAAGAAGCTCAAGCGGGCGGTGACTGACAGCCTCGGCCGCGTCACATACGACGCCCAAAACCAACCCGGTGTGTCCAACCTGCTTACGATTATTTCTTCCTTGACAAATAAACCGATGGACGCGCTGGTCGCAAGTTATGAAGACAAAGGATATGGCGCGCTCAAAGCCGACGCGGCGGAAGCCGTCATCGAAACGCTGGGACCCATCCAAGCGGAACACGCGCGGCTGATGAACGACACCGCGGCTCTCGACGCTATACTTAAGGGCGGCGCGGAACGCGCGAATGTCCTCGCAAACCGTACGCTTGACGAGGTGAAGCGGCGCGTCGGATTCACCGCGAGATAGCCAATCGCGGCAATATTCGGCGGCCGCGGATAAAAGCTCACACTGCCGCCACAATATATGTGTTGCCAATAATCGGTTGTAAACCCTATAATGTACTGTAATACACCACGCCAAGACGGAGGCTTTTATGGAAACTTCAGACACTTCAAAGACGCTCGGCGAATACAAACTGCTCGGTGACAGCAGCTGCGACCTTACAGCGCAGCAGAAGCTGGAGCTGAACTATTCAGAATCCATTCCGTTTGTTGTTCAGCTTGGCGGTGAAGCGATTATAGACGAGCCTCCGATAGATATTCCGTCGTTCCTCGCAAAAATGAAGGCTTGCACAGGCAAAATGGGTTCCGCTTGCGCCTCGCCCGAGCGTTGGAAGGAAGCGTTCATCCGCGCGGGCGGCGGGTTCGCGGTCACGCTTTCAAGCAAGCTTTCGGGAATGCACCAGTCCGCGCTCATCGGGCTTGAGATGGCGAAGGAAGAAATCGCGGGACTCATCGGCCACGTGTTCGACAGCAAATCGGCCGTCTGCGGCGAAGTTCTTCTCGCGATGAAAATCCGCGAATTCTCAAACGAGACAAACCACTTGGCGACCCTCGTTGAGCGTGTCAATCGGTTCACCGACAATATGAAGACGCTGTTCGTTCTGGACGATATCAGCAACCTTGTCAAGAACGGCCGCATGAGTAAAATAAAGGGCACGATTGTCACCGCGCTCGGCATTAAGCCGCTGCTTGCGGCGAACGACGGTGAAATCGAACTGCACGGAACTGTTCGGAACAAAAACAAAATCACGGCGAAGCTGGTAGAGGCTATCGGGCGCTGCGGGCGCACCATCAACGGCGACACGCTCGTCATCGCGCACTGCCGCAATCTGCCGCTCGCTGAAGAGCTTGCGGAATACGCAAACCGAACTTACAAGTTCGGAAAGACGTTCATACAGGATACAGGCGTGCTTTCGTCATTCTACGCCAGCCACAAGGGCATTATAGTCAGCTTCTGACAAACGGCGGCGTCACCTTGAATACCGCGCCACCGTAAGCTCGTTTACGAACGCCGCGCCATTGGGCAGGTCCGCTCGCGCTATGGTGCGCCTTATCGCTTCGTCTCTGTCATATGGAACGGAGATGATCGAGTGGCAAATGGGTGTATCGCTCACTATCTCGCCTTCAATAATCGCGTAATTCGCCAAGGTGTTCCCGCCGAGCGGATTGCCGACGCTGCCCGTGTTAAACAGGATTCCCGTATCGTTTATCTGAATCCAGAACGGACGGTGAATATCCGCGTAGCCTACGATATCGGGTTTGTCCTCAACATTAAAGAATTGCAGACGCTGTTCAATCGGTGAGTCGGGATATACAATATCCGGCACTGTGTTTCGCCCGTGAAGCAGCCGCGCCTTCTTGCCGCAGAATACGAATCTATGCTCCAACGGAAGCGACGCAAGCTTCGCGACGCGCTCTTCGCCCAATTGCCGCCTGTACCACTTGGCGGCTGAGGAATCGCGGTCTTTTCCGTCGAGCGTTCCGACGCCTTCATCCCAGTTGCCGCGCAGAACAATCTCGCAGTTTCGGACAGCCCAATCCATCGTATCAGGCGAATCGGGTCCCTTGCCCACGATGTCGCCGAGACACCAAATCTTATCGACGCCGCGCCGCTTAATATCGTCCTCGACCGCCCGCACCGCGGGAACATTTCCGTGAAGATCCGCAACAAGCGCAATTCTCATATTCTTATCCTCTTTACATTATCATCATCGCGTCGCCCAGCGAGTAGAATCTGTAGCGCGCTTCGACCGCCGCTCGATACGCGTTCAGAACCGATTCCCTGTTCCAGAACGCCGAAATAAGCATCAGCAGTGTAGACCTCGGCAGATGGAAGTTGGTTATCAGAGCGTCAACCGCTTTCACGCGTATTCCGGGATATATGAATATATCCGTCCAACCCGTCCCCGCATGCAGAACCCCCGCTCCGTCCGCGCACGTCTCAAGCACGCGCGCCGTCGTAGTTCCGACGCAAACACACCTGCCGCCGTTCTGCCGAGCGGCGTTGATTGCCGACGCCGCGTCTTCCGCCATCTCGAAGTATTCGCTGTGCATCTTGTGTTCCAGCGGGTCGTCCGATGAGACGGGGCGGAACGTACCTAGCCCCACATGAAGCAGAACCTTCACAATTCTCACGCCCATGCCCTCAATCGCGGCTAACAGCTCCGGCGTAAAGTGAAGCCCCGCAGTCGGCGCGGCGGCGGAACCGTCGCGCGCGGCGTATACGGTTTGATAGCGGTTCGGGTCTTCCAGCTTTTCTTTAATATATGGCGGAAGCGGCGTCTGCCCCAGTTTGTCCAGCAAATTCTCAAACGTATACTTGCCGTCGTAGCTGAACTCGACAATCCGCCCGCCCGCGTCAGTCATATCCATAATGGTTCCGCGCAGAAGTCCGCCGCCGAACTCGACGACCGTTCCCTCGCGCAGACGCGCGCCCGGCTTCACAATCGCTTCCCACACGTTCAGCTTTATCCTGTGAAGAAGCAGAACCTCAACCGCGCCATGCGTGCTCTGCTTGCTGCCAATCAGACGCGCGGGAATAACGCGCGTGTCGTTCACGACTAGCACGTCTTTGTTTGTCAGCAGCTTTGGCAAATCAAAAAAATACCCGTGCGAAATCTCGCCCGATTGCCTGTCGCACACCATAAGGCGCGAACGGTCGCGCGGCTCAATCGGCGTCTGCGCGATCAATTCGTCAGGCAGAGCGTAATCAAAGTCGGATGTTCGCATTTTTTCAGATTGTGCCGTAAAGGCTCGGGATTGTATCATTGCATATCCATCCGAATCTGCTCCGCCGGCGCGGAAGGCTCAGCTATTCCCAAGTGCCGATACGCCGCGGGCATCGCGACGCGCCCGCGCGGCGTTCGCATGACGAAGCCCAGCTGCATAAGATACGGCTCGTACACATCCTCAATCGTTATCGGGTCCTCGCCCGTGGTCGCGGCGAGCGTCTCCAAGCCGACGGGTCCGCCGCCGAACTTCTTTATCATTGACTCAAGCATCGCGCGGTCAACCCTATCGAGACCCAGCCCGTCGATTTCCTGCATGTCAAGCGCCTTCATCGCAACATCGCGCGTGACAGTTCCGTCCGCGCGCACCTGCGCGTAGTCGCGCACGCGGCGGAGCAGTCTGTTCGCGATGCGCGGCGTACCGCGCGAACGGCGGGCAATCTCGTTCACGCCGTCCGCTTCAACGGGCACTTTCAGAATTCGCGCGGCGTTCGTGATTATCGTCGACAACTCTTCAACAGAGTAAAGCTCCAAGCGGAACAGTATGCCGAAGCGGTCGCGCAGAGGCGCGGATAACTGACCCGCGCGCGTAGTCGCGCCGACCAGCGTGAACCTGGGCAGGTCAAGGCGGATTGACTTTGCGGACGGACCTTTTCCAATCATGATGTCAAGCGCGAAGTCTTCCATCGCTGGATAAAGAACTTCCTCGACCGCGCGCGACATGCGGTGAATCTCATCGATGAACAGCACGTCGCCCGCCGCGAGGTTCGTGAGCAGCGACGCCAAATCGCCCGGCCGCTCGATTGCGGGTCCTGACGTAATGCGAATGCTCTGCCCCATCTCCGCCGCGATTATGTTCGCGAGCGTAGTTTTGCCAAGCCCCGGAGGTCCGTACAGCAGAATGTGGTCGAGCGGGTCGCGCCGCTCGATTGCCGCCTGAAGATAAATCTTCAGGCTCTCCTTCACGGTGTCCTGTCCGATGTATTCGCGCAGATTGCGCGGGCGAACGCTGCGCTCCTGCGCGTCATCCTCGGGGTTGAACGACGGCGCGATCAGCCTTTCGGGCATTGTCGTCGGTGCTTGCGAATTCTTCTTAATCATTTATTACCTATCATATCAGAGGTATTGTAGGGGCGACCGCCTCGGTCGCCCGAACTCATCAATACCGCGGGCGAGCCGGGGGCTCGCCCCTACATACGGTTTACATATTCCTCATTCTAAGCGCGTCGCGGACAATCTCCTCGGCAGAACCAATCGCCTCGCCGCCTTCCATCCGAACGCCGATAACCCGCGCGACGAGAAGCTTAGCTTCCGACGCGGGAAATCCGAGCGACGCAAGCGCGGACGCGGCATCCGACTGCGCTCCGTAAAGCGCGGTCGGCGTAGTCTCGCTTTGCGGCATATCGGGAAGCTGACCTTGCGCGCCAAAGTACTTTTCGGCGAGGGGTAAAAGTTTGTCGCGCAAGTCCATGATAATCCGCTCCGCAGTCTTCCTGCCAATCCCCTGCGCCTTGCTTATCTGCGCGACGTTCGAGGAAGAGAGCGCGGCAAGCAGCTCCTTCACCGTGAGCGCCGACAGAAGAGACTGCGCGGACTTCGCGCCGACGCCGTTTACGGTGCACAGCTTCTCAAACATCGTGCGCTCTTCGCGCGTCGCGAAGCCGAACAGCTCGGGCGGCGCGTTCTCGCTCACGCGCATCCGCGTGTATACTTTGGCGGACGCTCCCGGCGGCGGCAGCGACCTGATTGTCTGCAATGAGCAGCGCAGCTCCCAGCCGATTCCGCCCGCTTCGATTACAATGCTGTCGGTATTCTTTTCCGCGATATTTCCTTCTATATATGCAAACATTTATGTTTGATTAGGAATGATGTTAATTATGGATTAGGAGTGAGGAACGAACTGCGGTGCGGGTGGGACGTACGACCGTCAGGCGGGCGATAGGACCCACCCGCACCGCAGCTCATTCCTCACTCCTAACTCCAAATTCCCAATTATCAGCATTCCTCACTCATACTCCTAACTAATTAAGAATTGCTCCTGCTGTCCCGCGCAATTTGCGTGCGTGATGGCGACCGCAAGCGCGTCCGCCGCGTCGTCGGGCTTGGGAATCTCCGTCAGGCGAAGAAGTATTCGCACCATGTATTGCACCTGGTCCTTGTCGCTTCTGCCAAACCCCGTTATGGCTTGCTTCACTTGAAGCGGAGTGTATTCATAAAGCATACGCTTTGCGGCGGCATACGAAGCCGCGGCGCACAGCGCGCACCCGCGCGCAGCTCCGACCGTGAACGCCGTCGTCACGTTCCTGTTGAAGAAAAGCTCCTCAAACACAATAGCTTCGGGCTGATATTCCGCGAAGAGGTGTTTCAACCCCTCGTGAATATCAAGCAGACGCTCGGGCAATGGCATGTCAGGCGTCGTCACGATCGTTCCGTAATCGACGCACGAAAACGCGCCGTTGACCGCGTCGATTACTCCCCAGCCGAGTATCGCAAGCCCCGGGTCTATGCCAAATATGCGCATGTGTCATTCTATCATTTGCGGGTGAAAATGGCAAACCTCGAATCGAAATTGAAAGGGCGAACCGACACTCGGTTCGCCCCCGTGTTCTCTTACGGCAGAATCGACATTCCGCTCATTACGCAGTCCTGCACCATCGGGTTAAGCGCGGACCATGCCGCGCCGCTCGCTGTGGGGTCCTGATTGACTGTCGCTGCGCTGCCGCTTCCGTCAACCCTCACGCTGCCTCCCAAACCAACCTGCACGATATAGCGCTCGTGCGGAATCCACCCTCCGCTCGACGGCAGAACAGGTTCCAAACGATACAGACCCGGCGCGATACCGCAAGCGATAAGCTCGCCGTTCTCGCCGGTCGTGAAGTCGCCGACGACCGTTCCGTTATCCCGAACAAGTCTGAACTCCACGCCTTCCGCGGGAATCCTCGCGTTCGGCGAATAGAAGTTAATCTTTATGTTGGACGTGTCCGCGCCGACCAGCTTCGTTGTATCCAACTGATACACGTTAAGCGACGTGCTGTTGCCCGTCCTGCAGTCCACACCACCGCCGCCGTCGCTGTATAAAAGCCCGCCCTGAAGGTTTGCGTTGCGGGTTCCGCACGCGGCTTCCACGCTTATCTCGCGGTGCAGACAATCAGACATCGTCGTCGTATCGCTGTCAACCTCCAGCGCGCCGCCGTTCCATCCGCGGGAGTCGCCTTGATACCATGGGTCCGACGTATCGATAAAACACTTGTTGTACCTGAACACTTGCCCGCTCGCGGCGTCAAACGACTCGCCGTTCAGCATCGTCTCGTCGTCCAGCGCGCTGTTGTTTGAGAGCTTCACATCATCGCGAATCAGCAAGAGCGGGTCGTGCATGGCTCTGTCGGAATCAAAGTAGCCGCCGAATATCCTGTGCGCGTTCTTCATCGCGGAAATCATCTCCGCGCCGACAAGGTTATCCTCAAGGTCAACGTGCAGGCCTTCCGTGTCAGACACCCACACTCCGCCCAGGATTCCCGCCGCGCCTGAATAGTGCGCCTCAATCCTCGCGTCCCTGCATACCGTGTTCTTCCTTATGGTTATCTCTTCGCCGGAGCATACGTACCCGATTCCGCCGACGATTCCGCCGCTGTTATACTTTCCGGAAACGCTGCCCGAGTCTGTATTCCTGTCTATCAGCGTGTTTCCGATGCCTTCAACGACTCCTACGATACCGCCGGTGCCGAGCGCGCTTTCCTCCGTCTGCTCGCCGTCGCCCGAGTCTATCTTACCCTTGTTCATATTGCCGAAGATAAAGCCTTCGGTGACGGCTCCGACGATTCCTCCGCAGACCTGACAGTTTCGCTCTTTCATCCTTGTTCCGACGAAGCCGTTGTTTACGCAATCGATAATTACGGACGGATCGTATATCTGCCCGACAATCCCGCCCAGCCGATATGTGTCCGCGCTGTCAGCGGCGCGCGCCGCGTCGCTTGTTATTCCGCCGTTGTTTGTGCAGCCCCTGAACGCGCACCCATACGCGATTGCGGCGATTCCTCCCGCGTTCCCAAGCCCATACACGTGCGGCATATTCACGCATTCGGTAAAGCAACTGTCATATGCCACCGCGCAGATTCCGCCGCAATTGTATACGCCGTTCCCGCTCATTCCGATCGTGCCTTCGTTCCTGCATTCGATGAACGCGCTCGTGGAGGAAAAGCCCGCTATCCCCGCGGCGTTCGTGCAATTGCTGACGACGCAGTAGTTCTTGCAGTTCACGAATATGCCGCTCTCAATTCTTCCGCAAAAGCCGCCCCTTCCTTTAACCGCAGACGAAGCGCCGTCGGGTATGCTTATCTGCCCCTTTACGGTGCAGTTGAAAAAGTTCTTCACATCTGCGGAAGTATCGTCAATGATGAAGCCGCCGTAGTAATCCTCCGAAGCTTCGCCGTGATACACTATATTCAGATTGATGTCGCGGAACGAGGAGTTCGGACCCACGCTTTGAAACAGCGCCCGCCCCGTGGTTATCGTATATCCTCCGCCGTCCAGGATAATCGTGCCGCTTGCCGTATATGGGCGCCAGCTCCCCGGCATCACAATGTTCCCCGACAGCCTTAAATCCTTGTCTCCGGCGCCGCTCAGCTGCGCCATGAGTTCCGCGCCTGTATTAACTAATGTAGGCATCAGCCGCTCTCCCTTTTATGGTTATGCATGTCGTAAAGTCGTATGATCATGCGGGCGTATTGTTCGTTTTGCCTTCGCCGCGCGCGGGTCTCGGCGCGGCTTTGAACACGACTGATTTCAGCGCGTCGTCATGCCGCCGATTAATCTTATCCAGATTAGCGTGCCTTACACTGTTGTTTGTGAGTATCGGAACGGCGTACGGCAGCGTCGGGTTCGGTATAGCGCTCTTTGGCGCGCTCTGCGGCTGCGCGGCGGCTTGATGCGCGTTCACGAGCCGCTGCTGCTCTATCGGAGTGAGGTCCTTGTTCCAGCCGACACGCTGAATGTTCTCAACAGGGTTCACCCTTTGCGGCGGCGGATAATCCGCATACGCCTTCGCCTGCTGAACCGCTTTCATATGCGCGTCAGTCTGCGCTTCCGCGGCGGGGCGGCTCACGAAGCCCGGCGCGTACCCTGTCTGCAAAACGGCTTGCGCGCTGTGTTCCGCTTGAATCTCCAGCGCGGCGTCCTTCATATCGCGGGCGGTTTTCGCCTGCGAAATTAATCTGAATGGTTTTGGCATACCTTATCCCCCGCGTCTGTAATTATTTATATTGAGATGATATGATTGAAAAATTGAAATAATGCGCATACGGATATAATCGTTTCACCACATGGGTTGTCAAGCTGATGTGCAGCCAATGGCTATATTTAATCGGGCGGCGTATTGATAGCCGCGGGCGACCGTCCTCGGTCGCCCGCCCTTTTCCCAAACCACCCCTGCATATTAAAACCGTCGACAGTATATCTAATTCCTCGTGAATTAATCCCCAATTCCCGATTATATCGCGCGCGTAACCTTGCCGCTGCGCAGACAGCGCGTACAAACATAAAGGTGCGTCGGAACGCCGCCAAGCAGAACGCGTACGCGCTGCGTATTCGGAGCCCACGTTCTGTGTGTGCGGCGCACGGAGTGAGAAACGTTATTGCCGTGCATCAAGCCCTTTTGGCAAACCTGACAAAACTTGCCCATCGGAAAACCCTCCTTCAAGTAAACCTCACGGCGAACCATGAGGGAAATAACCTGCCGATCATGAATCAAACGATGATTCAAACCAAGATATAATAGCACAGCGAATCAAATATTGCAACATGTTTTTCTCATATGCGAACAGCCTTCAGCATAACCTTGCCATGATGTACAGGCAATACCGCCTTCGTCAAAGGAAGGTATATATATGAAGAGACTCAATCTGCAAAAGAACAGCCTGCTTTCCCAAACGCTGATACTCACCGCCGCAAACTTCGCCGTGCGGATGCTGGGTTTCGTTATGCGCATATGGCTCTCGCGCACGCTCGGCGCGGAAGCGATAGGCGTGATGGAGCTGGCAAGTTCCGCGCACATGCTGTGGATTGCGCCCGTCGCCTCGGGCTTGCCGATGGCGGTGTCGCGCTTCACGGCGCAAGCCTACGCGGCGCGCGACCCGCTCCGCGCAAGGCAGACGCTTGAAGCGGGAAAGAAGCTCGCCAAAATAATCAGTTGGTCGCTGTTCGCGGTCTGTCTCCTTCTCTCCCCTATCATCGCGCACATCCTCGGCGACTCGCGCACCCTGCCGACTCTTCTTCTGTATCTGCCCTGCCTTCCGATACTCGCGCTCTCCGCCGTCTACAACGGATACTGTTACGGCGCGGAGAACACCACCCCGCCCGCCGTGTCGGAAATAATCGAGCAAGCGCTTCGCTTCGGCATATGCTTCACCGCGCTGTCGCTTCTGCCCGCGATGAAGACGGCATACTCCGCAGCGATACCCGTCGCGGGAATGCTCGTCGGCGAAGCGGTAGGGCTGTGGCTCGTCATACGGATGATAAACAAGAAGGAAAAGCGCGGCAAGTCGGAGAAGGTGCAGATTCCGAGCGGCATGATGAGCAAGCTGTGGCGGCTTGCGTTCCCGATGACGTGCATGAGGATGAGCAACACGTTAGTGCGTTCCGTCAACGCCGCGCTCATCCCCATGCGTCTTCGCGCTTCGGGCGTCGCGGCATCGCAAGCTACCGCAATGCTCGGCATGTACAACGGAATGGCGCTCTCGCTTATAATGCTGCCCGCCGTGTTCACGGGCGCATTGTCGATGGTTTCCGCTCCCGCCATAACGAAGCGCGAGAACAACCCGCAAGCGATGCGCCGTCTGCTGAAACGCGTCCTGGTTCCCGCGTTCTTCATCTCTCTTATATCCGCGATCGGAATCTACTTCTTGGCGCCGTTCATCAGCAAGACGCTTTACAGACAGGCGGAGCTGGAGCAGATGCTCCGCATGCTCACGCCCTGCGTAGTCATGATGGGCTTGCAGCAGGTGATAGGCGGACTTATCGCGGGATTGGGCGAGCAGCGCCGCGCGCTTTACGCGTCTCTCTCCGGCAGTCTGCTGACCGTAGGGTTGAATTTCTGGCTGGCGGGCATACCGACGCTTCGCTTGACGGGCGTGGCAATAGCAACCGAGGTCGGCATGGCGGTAACGCTTGTCATGTCCGCGCGCGTACTCGTTCTTGCGGTCACGCGCGTCGGCAACAGAAGGTGCTTGGGGCTTGCGGAGTAATAACTCGAAAAGACCAATGTCGTCAACCTAAGAGTAGGAGAAGAGGGAGGGAAAGATTGGAAAATGCTATCAGGTGATAGCAGGGTTGAAGAGAATCATAAATATGATTCAGACTGTCGACAAACGATTGTTTTGTATGCGGGCAGGCGACCGGGACGGTCGCCCCTACAGCATATTGCGTTCCTGCATACCGATAGTCTACACCATG
>JAITHB010000166.1 GCA_031280145.1 Oscillospiraceae bacterium
AAAGGGCGGGCGACCGAGGCGGTCGCCCCTACAGGGTGTATGCTATCGGTATACAGGAACTCAATATGCTGTAGGGGCGAGCCCCCGGCTCGCCCGCCCGCATACAAAACAATCGTTTGCCGACAGTCTGAGCGGTCGAACCTTATGGTTCGACCGCTTTGCTGTGCCGTAAAATAATTGTCGGCAAACAAATGGATTGACATGTTCACACACGTCAATCCATACAGATGATTATGCCGATATTACACCGATGTTACTCTCCCAGCAGTGTGGATATCGACTGCATCGGCGCGTCGATTTCCCAGCCGATAGGATTTTCTTCCGTCACGGGAACGACATGCGAGAGGTTCATTTCCTGCGTACCGACGCGCTGTCCGTTTGCGAAATCGATGTAGCCGCCAAACGGGTTGCGGATAGGCGCGGACTCGAGAGCCTTCATGTAGCTTTCCCATGTGATGTCTTGTCCTTCGAGACGGCGCAGACCTTCGGCGAAGAAGTGGCCCGCTATCCAGCCCGTTTGCGCGTACGCGTTGTTTGCGTAATCTTCCGCGATCATCGACTGATAAATCGAAAGCCATTCAACCTGCGCTTCGTCTTCAAATCCGACCCAGCCCAGTCCGTAAACGTTAAATTTGCCCGCGATGTCGTCGACGACCGCCACGGAATACGCCGTCTGAACGTTAACGTATGTGGTGATGCAGTCCTTGTTCACGCTCTGCGCCGCGAGTTCCTTAACGATTGTGGGCATTGTCGCCTGAATTGCGGCGACGACGACGAAGTCGACTTCCGCGTTCTTGATTGTCGTGACCGCCGCGGACACGTCGGGGCTGCCCGCCACGACCTGCGCTTTAACCAGTTCGATGCCAAGCTCTTCGGCTTCCGCTTCGGTGCCCTGAAGCAGACTCAAGCCCGCGTCGTCGTTCGTGTAGATGACGCCGACCTTCTTCGCCTCAAACATACCGCTGGCATAAGCTATCATAACCTTGCCTTCGTTCGTGTAGATAGGCTGCACGGGGAAGATGTTGTAGCCCGTCTCGTTCGTGAGGGCGTTCTCCGAGAAGAGCTGTCCGATGCCCGTCGCGAAGTAGACTGCGGGGATTCCGTAATCCTTGATGTCTTCGAGAGTCGCCGCGACGACGGGGGTTCCGAAGTGTCCGACGATCGCGAACACCTTCTCGTCTTCGACCATCGTCGTCAGAGCCGCCATGCCCTTAATAGGGTCGAATTCGTCGTCGGTGACATGCTTGTACACGATTTTGCGTCCGTCGATTCCGCCGTTGTCGTTTACCCATTTTACATAGGCCTCGATGCCCGCGACGAACGGCACGCCGACCGGAGCGTACGCGCCGGACGTGGCTGCGGAGTTTGCGATGATGATTTCCGTGTCGCTCGCGCCCTGCGAATATTCGACTGCGAACGCGGGGGCTGCGAGACAAAGGACGAGGATGAGCGCGATTGCGATTGACCAGCGTTTCATGATTTTCCTCCATTTATTTTTATTATATAACGAACGAGTGTTATGAAAGCATTCACCGGTGAAAAGTTAAGAGTTAATGATTTGTGAGGGGTATATAGTTATCGTTCCTAACAAATAACTTTTAACTCTTCACTTTAAACTCTTCACTTTCTCATGCTTTCCCGCCCAAGTACGCTTCAACAAGCGTGTCGTCCTTCAGCAGATCCGCTGCGCTGCCTTGCGCGCGCACGGTTCCAAGCTCCAGAACGTAGCCGTAGTCCGCAATCTTGAGCGTTTGCAGCGCGTTCTGCTCCACGATAAGCACGGTGATTCCTTCGCTGCGAAGCTGTCTTAATGTATCGAATATATCGCGCACGATGAGCGGAGCGAGCCCCAGGGACGGTTCGTCCAGCAGCAGCAGCTTGGGATGCATCATCAGCGCCCGCGCAATCGCGAGCATCTGCAGCTCGCCGCCCGAGAGCGTGTAGGCGAGCTGTTTCATGCGTTCGGCCAGACGCGGGAAGATTCGCTGACAGCGCCGCATGTTCTCCGCAACCGCCCTGCGGTCGCCTATTGTGTACGCGCCGATCTGAAGATTCTCTTCCACCGTGAGGTCGCCGAATATCTGCCTGCCCTCGGGTGAGTGCGCGATGCCGAGCTTGGCGGTTCTTTCCGTATCAAACCGCGTGATGTCCTTGCCGAAATATGTTATACTTCCTGAAGCGACGGGAGACAAGCCCGATATGGCCCGAAGGACCGACGTTTTCCCCGCGCCGTTCGCGCCGAGAAGCGCGACGATGCTGTCCTTGGGGACAACGAGGTCGATTCCCTTGACGGCTTCAATCGCTCCGTACTTAACCGACAATCCGTTTACGGACAACGCGTTTTCGGCCATTAATCATCACCGCCTTGCTGTTCGCCAAGATACGCTTCCTGCACCAGCTTATTCTTCTGTATTTCGGACGGCGACCCGCACGCCAAGAACTTGCCGAACGAGATTGCGCAAATTCTGTCGCATATTCCCATAACCAGCCCCATATCGTGTTCGACAAGCAGGATTGTACAGCCGATCTGATCGCGCAGAAGCTTTATCGTGTGCGAGAGCGTCTCGGTTTCGGATTCGTTAAGCCCCGCCGCGGGTTCATCCAGAATGATAAGCTTAGGGTCGGAGACGATGGCGCGGGCAAGCTCCACGCGTTTGAGTACGCCGTACGGCTGCCCGCCCGCAAGCATATTCGCCCTGTCCGAAATTCCGAGTATGTCAAGCGCGTTCATCGCCTTCTCGCGGAATCTGCGCTCCTCGCGTCTCGCGCGCGGCAGTGTCAGGGCTTGCTCGAACACGCTTGCCTTGAAGCTTGTGTGCGCGCCGATCAGAACGTTATCGATAAGCGGCAGTTCCTTTATGACCTCCACGTTCTGGAACGTGCGCACCAGCCCCAGCTTAATAATCGTGTGAACGGGTCTGCCGACAAGCTCCACGGTTTCTCCCGTATTCGCGAGGAACTTGACGCTTCCCGCGTTCGGCTTGTAGAACTGCGTGATGCAGTTAAACACCGTGGTCTTGCCCGCGCCGTTGGGACCGATAAGCCCGAATATCTCTTTCTCGTATACGGTGAAGCTTAAGTTATCGACGGCTTTAAGCCCGCCGAAATGGATTGACAAATCGGATATCGCAAGCGACGCGGCGCGCTCCAAGTTATCCGCCATGTTCAATTCACCGCCTTCCGTGCTTTGCCCGAGACGAGGCGCAGCGCCAAGCCGCGAGCGTCCGAGAACAGCTTTATCAAGCCCGCGGGATAAAACATAATGACAATGATTATCATAACGCCGTTGAAGATATACGCCAGCCCCGGCACGTCGCCGATGACGGGCAGCTTCTTGAGTATCAGGTCGGGAACGATAAACGCGACGAACGAGCCGAGTATCGTTCCGTAAATCGAACGGAATCCGCCGATAACGACCACCGCGAGAATATTAAGCGACAGCGTAATCGTCCATGTCGTGGGATAAGACGAACGGATGAACGTGACATACAGCGCGCCTGCAAGCGCGGCGTAGGCGGTTGACAGCGCGAACGCCAAAAGTCTGTATTTCAGAAGGTTCACGCCCATCGCCTGCGCCGCGACCTCGCTTCCGCGCATGGCGTGCAAGGCGCGTCCGAACGAACCCTTGACGAGGTTGCGCGTCAGCATCATCAGCAGAACCAATACGATAACGAGCATGATGTACGTGCCTTCGCGCGTGAGCGTCGTGCCCAGTATTGTCGGATACGCCGCGCGTTTGCCCGTCATGCCGCCCGTAATGCTGTCGAACGATTCAAACGTCTTGAGAAGTATTTCGGATACGCACAGCGTCGCGATTGCGAGATACAAGCCCGACACGCGAAGCGACACCAGCCCGACCAGAAGCCCGATAAGCGTCGCCAGGGCTATTGCGCCGAGCGCCGCCACCCAGAACGCTAGCCCCAAATCCTTCGTGAAGTAGGCTGTCGCGTACGCGCCAAGCCCCACGAACCCCGCGACGCCGAGCGAAATAAGCCCCGCGAAGCCGAGCAGCAGGTTAAGACCGAGCGCGGCGACGGAGTAAATTATCGCGCCGCCTATCGTGATGAGCATCCCCGCGTTGAAAACGCCTATATCCTTAAGATACGGCACAAGGCACAGCAGCGCGCCGAAGAACATGAAGCGCACGTTCGGGTTCTTGTAGAACCTATATACAGGATTGCCCGCCGCTTGGGTTAAATCCACAGAATCACCCTTTCATGAGTTAAGAGGTAAAAGTTAAGAGTTATGGATTTTGCGTATAAACCATTGATTATCCTAGTTTGTCAACAAACGATTGTTTTGTATGCGGGCGGGCGAGCCGGGGGCTCGCCCCTACAGCATACCGCATTCTTGCATTCCGATAGCATACACCCTGTAGGGGCGACCGCCTCGGTCGCCCGCGCTTTTCGGCATCAATGGGCTTTGTCGACAGGCCGAATCTTTCATTTCCCTATACTTTCTTGATGAACTTGCGCCCGATAAGTCCGTTCGGACGCAAAAGCAGGAAGATAAGCAGCAGCACATAAAGAAGCTGTTCGCCCCATTCGCTTGACACATAATAGGTAAGCAGGTTGCGCCCGATGCCGATGATGTACGCGCCGAGCACGGGACCGTAGAATGTTTGGAATCCGCCCAGCACACACGCAAACAGCGCGTTGAGCTGAACGGGGTTCATAAGCGTCGTCGTGACGGTCGTCGCGGGCGCAATCATAACGCCCGAAAGAAGCCCCAGAATACCCGCGGTAATCCACGCCAGCAGCGTTATATTTCTTGTCGAAACGCCCATCAGCCTTGCTATCGGCTCGTTTGAAGCGGTTACGCGCACGGCGAGCCCGAGCTTCGTCTTCTGCAATATGAAGAACAGCAACCCCATGAAGAATAAGCCTATGCAGATATTCAGAAACGCGTTATGCGAAATTGACGCCCCCAAAAATTGAAAATCGCCGCCGTGCGGTATAGCCTTGGGCATAAGCTGCGGGTCTACTCCGAACACGACGGGCGCAAGCCCCAGAAACACCATAATCAAGCCCAGCGTTATAATTTCCTTGCTGACCGCGGACGCCCTCTTCGCTCTTCTTATAATGAAGAAATCCACCGCGAACGCCATCGCGACCGCTACCGCGACGCCTATCAAAAGCGATTGCCAAAGAGGAAACCCCCGTTTTGAGCACAGCAGCGCGACGACGTAGGTGGAGAACATCGCCATCGTGCCCTGAGCGAAGTGCGCGACCATACTGGTGCGCAGCACTATTATAATCGCGAGCGCGGCGAGGGCATACACGCCGCCCGTTTCCAGCGAGCGTAACAGTATTTGGAGGAAAGTCGACATGTACCCTCCTGAAAAAACAAGTATGACATTAGTGTCAGTTATCAATTTGAGTATACAATGCAAAAGGAATATTGTCAATATATTTGTGAAAAAATCCTAAGGCTCGCCGTATAATTTATAAAATATGTTGCACATGTAGTGAATGTCTGCTATAATTATAAAAAACTGACACAAGTGTCATGGAGGTCTTTCTATGAGCGCACAAGGTAATCCCTTAACGATTGACGGCAGACCGACAGGCGTTGGCATAGTTTCATATGGTCTGTATCTTCCGGGCAGCTATATGACCGCCGCGGAAATCTCAGCCGCGACCGGCGGGTTCTGGAGCGAGGACGCCGTCATAAACAAGCTCGGCGTCGTAAAGAAGCGTATCCCGGGCGTTGGCGACGGCACTCAAGCCATGGCTGTTCGCGCGGCAAGCGACGCTCTGAAGCGCGGAAACGTCGACCCGAAAGAAATTGACGTAATCCTGTGCATCGGCGAAGAGTGGAAGGAATACCCGCTCACCACCTCCGCTATGGCCGTTCAGGGCGCGATAGGCGCGGACAACGCGTGGGGAATAGACGTGCAGAACCGCTGCTGCACCACGTGTTCCGCGATAAAAATAGCTAAGGATATGCTGCTTGCGGACGACGACGTTCACACAATCATGATAGTGGGCGGATACCGCAACGGCGATTTCGTCGATTACACGGATAAAGATATGTCCATGATGTATAATCTCGGCGCGGGCGCGGGCGCGCTCATATTAAAGGATAACCAAACGAAGAACCTCGTTCTGGCTTCGCACATCATGGGCGACGGCT
Source organism: Oscillospiraceae bacterium (assembly GCA_031280145.1). Taxonomy (GTDB): domain Bacteria; phylum Bacillota; class Clostridia; order Christensenellales; family Aristaeellaceae; genus JAITHB01. The sequence continues at coordinate 6,136 of JAITHB010000166.1, forward strand.
CGCTCGCGATGGACGCGGGCGTTGAGATAGGCGGCATCGCGAAGCCGTTCACCTGCGACACTATTGACGAAGGATATAAATCGCTGCGCCTTTTGAACGCCAAGCATATGAAGGAACGGCTAAACCAAGTTTCCGTTCCCAACTGGTATCACTGTATAGATGAAGCGCTGCGCAAATCGGGCGGACTTACGCGCGAGGACATAGACTATTTAGGCATACTCCATTTCAAGCGCAGCCAGCACGATTCGATGGTGAAGGAGCTGGGTCTTACGGCGGAGCAGACAATCTATCTGGAAGACTACGGTCATATCGGGCAGATTGACCAGATTCTTTCGCTTGCGCTCGGTCTTGAGCAGGGTAAAATAAAGGATGGTTCGCTTGTATTGATGATAGCCGCGGGCATCGGATATGTTTGGGCGGCGACCGCGGTTCGCTGGGGCTAGGTCCGGTATCGTATTCTGCGTTGTATGTTACTGCATAGCAGAAGGGCGGGCGACCGACCCACCCCGCCAAATCTGCGGATTTGTCGGGGACCCCGGGAGGCGGTCGCCCCTACAGGATGTATGCTATCGGTATGCAAGAATACAGTATGCTGTAGGGGCGAGCCCCCGGCTCGCCCGCACGCGTACAAAACAATCGTTTGTCGACAGTCCGGGGCGACCGCCTCGGTCGCCCGCCCTTCACCAAAATCGCCCGCATAAATGTTAATTCTGTTGGAGGCAATATGAACATCAAAGATAAGATCGTAACGGTAGATCAGGCGCTGGATATGGTGCAGTCAGGCTTTAACCTTACGACGGGAATGGCTGCGGCGGAACCCGTCGCGTTCCAAACCAGACTGCACGAAATCGCGGGCAAGGTGAAGGACGTGACCATAACGTCGTGCCTGCAAACGATGGAATACAAGTACATGGAACCCGATATTCTCGCGCAGTCGTTTTGGCTTGACGCGTGGTTCTACACGCCCGCGCTGCGCAGGCTGCACGGCACGGGCAGGGTGTCGTTCATCCCCAATTGTCTGCATTACGCGGGGCGCAAACGCAACTATGCAAAAAAGACGGACATATTTTTAGCGTCCGCGTCCATGCCCGACGAGGACGGAAACGTGCGCCTGTCCTGCTCGAACGTTTATGAGAGCGTGATAATCAGTCAGGCTGACAAGGTGATTCTGGAATGCAGCCCCAACATACCGAGGATTTACGGCGACTGCGTCGTTCCCGCCGATAAGGTATCTCACATCATCATGACCGACAACTATCTGCCCGTGTCGCCCGACGCGCCCTCCAACGAGAAGGACGGCATGATAGGCGAGCATATCGCGAAGCTGATCGACGACGGCGATACGATTCAGGTCGGCATCGGCGGCATACCGAACGCGGTCTGCGCGTCCATCCACGGCAAGCGCGGCTTGGGCGTGCATACGGAGATGATGACGACGGGCATCATGCGCTTAATGAAGGCGGGCGTTATCACCAACGCGAAGAAGAACTTCAACCCCGGCAAGGCGGTGTTCGCGTTCGCGTTCGGCACGCAGGAAATGTACGAATACATGCATGAGAATAAGGAGCTGTATATGGCGTCGGGCGCGTGGGTGAACGATCCGTATATAGTGGGTCTTAACGACAACATGGTGTCTATCAACACGACCATCGAAGTGGACTTGATGGGACAGTGCTGCTCCGAAACCATCGGTTACAAGCAATTCTCGGGCTCGGGCGGTCAGACTGACACCGCAATAGGAGCGCAGCGCGCGGTGAACGGGCGCTCGATTATCGCGCTGTATTCCACGGCTAACGTGAAGAACCCCAAGACGGGCGAGCGCGAGGAGATATCCAAGATAGTGCCGATGCTCAAGGAAGGCGCGACCGTTACGCTCTCGCGAAACGACGTTGACTGGGTCGTGACGGAGTACGGCGCGGTGTGCCTGCGCGGGCTGGATATCAAGTCGCGAGTGCGCAAGATGATATCGATAGCGCATCCCAAGTACCGCGAAGAGCTGGAACGCAGGGCGTACGAGCTTGAATATTTGATTAGGTGATATGTATGGCACAGTTTAAATTCGGTAAATACAGTATTTATTATGAGCGTCCGAACGCAAGCTTGGCGGGAAGCGCGCCGAGCTTGGTCGTGCTTAACGGTATCTTCATGTCGGCGGCGTCGTGGCATATGTTCCTGCCGTCGTTCAAGGACGTCGATATTATCCTTCTTGATATGCTCGACCAGGGTATGAGCCAAAAGGCGGAAGAGGAATACACCCAAGCGATTCAAGCGCAAATAGTCGCAGGGCTGCTTGACGAGCTTGGTCTTGCCCGGGCGGACATTATGGGCATATCATACGGCGGGGAAGTGGCTTTGCAGGCTGCGGCGGAATATCCGAACCGCGTTCGCAGGCTGGTTCTCTCAAACACCTGCGCGTATACGTCGCCGTGGCTGAAGGACATAGGCAAGTCGTGGGAGTACGCGTTCGCAAGCTATGACGGCAAGCAGTTCTTCAAGACGTGCATCCCTGTCGTCTACGCGCCTTCGTTCTACGAGCGCAATATCGAGTGGGCTATGCAGCGCGAGCAGATGTTCATCCAATACTTCAACAACCAAACCTACGACGCGTTCGCAAGGCTTACGCGCTCCGCGGAAACGCACGACGTGCGCGGCAAGCTCGGCGGCATAAAAGTCCCGACGCTCATCATCTCGTCGGAACACGATTACGTAACGCCGCCGTTTCAGCAGAAGGAATTGCGAGACGCGATAAAGGGTTCGTCGTGGGTAACGATTCCGGACGCGGGACACGCTGTGATGTATGAGAAGCCGAACGCGTTCGCCGCGCTTGTCAAGGGATTCGTCACGGTTGATATACTGCCGGAAATGTAATCAATATATATAAGGAGGACACAATCATGTCAAAGAGGCTGGAAGGGAAAATCGCCCTCGTCACAGGCGGCTCGGCGGGCATCGGAGCTTGCTGCGCAAAGCGTTTCGCGGAGGAAGGCGCAAAGGTAATCGCCGCGGATATCGCTCCGCTCGCTTACGAGGCGGAAGGCGTTGAGTTCGCGAAGCTCGACGTTACAAACGTGGAGAACTGCAAGCAGGTTTTCGACGACGCGGTCGCAAGGTACGGCAAGATTGACATTCTGGTTAACAACGCGGGGATAACGAAGGACGCGCTTATCCAGAAGATGACCGACGAGATGTGGGACAGGGTCATCTCCGTCAACCTGAAAGGCGTGTTCAACTTGACGCGGCTCGTCGGACCGCTGATGATGGAAAATAATTACGGGTCCATCATCAACATTTCGTCGGTCGTAGGCGAATACGGCAATATCGGTCAGACCAACTACGCGGCGACCAAGGCGGGCGTCATCGGCATGACGAAGACTTGGGCGAAGGAATTCTCGCGCAAGGGGCAGAACGTCCGCGCGAACGCCATCGCTCCCGGCTATGTTATGACTGATATACTCAAGACCGTTCCGCAGGATCTGCTGGATAAGTTCGCCAAAATGACGATGCTCGGACGGCTTGGCCAGCCTGAAGAAATCGCGAACTGCGCGCTGTTCCTCGCGAGCGACGAAGCAAGCTATGTGACGGGAACGGTTCTGTCCGCAAACGGCGGAATGAGACTTTAAGAAAATGCCGTCCGAAACGTTCTTCAACCTTCCCGCAGGTAAGAAGCGCAAAATACTTAACGCCGCGACGGCGGAGTTTGGCGCGCGCGGTCTCAAGCAGGCGCGTATGTCGGAGATAGCGCGCCTTGCGAACATCTCGCGCGGCAGCATGTACACATACATAAGCAGTCTTGACGATCTGTATATCTATATGTTCGAGGCGCTGCGCGGCGAGCGCGCGGAATATGTGCAGCCCGCGTTTGAGCTGTACAAGAAAGAGCCGTTCATCGATTTTTACGACGCGTTCTATCTGCGCGACAGCCGCTTCCTGCTCAATCATCCCGCGCATATCGAGCTTGGCAAGCATTTGTATACCTCGAACGATAACGTCTCAAGGATGCTGATAAGCCAGCTTCGCCGCAAGTATCACGATATCTTCCTGCTCGGCATCGAGTATGACAAGGAGCGCGGGTTAATCAGAAGCGATGTGGATTTGGCTGTTCTGTGCGACCTGTGCGTTCATCTGGTTACGGACGTGTTTATATTTCAGACCATTCACGATGATCTGGCGCAAAGCAATCTGGACAGGTATTGGGCGGAGACCCGAAAGATTCTTCAGCACGGAGTAAGCGGAGTTAAAAGCATAAGGAACGAGGTATAAGGTACGAGGTACGAGGTATGAGGTACAAGGTAAAAACTAAAGTACAAATTAGTACATACCTCTTACCTCGCACCTAATACCTTGTACCTCACACCTCTTAAAGAGAAGGAGACAATTATGAAAGTATACATAGTATCCGCGAAAAGAACGCCGATAGGCAGCTTCAACGGTACGCTGTCCTCTCTGTCGGTCAGCAGGTTTGCCTCGGTTGCGGCGAAGAGCGCGCTTGACGCGTCGGGTATCGACCCCGCGAAGCTGGATGAAGTGATCATCGGACACGTTTTGACGGCGGGCTGCGGGCAGGGACCCGCGCGGCAGACTGCGCTCGGCGCGGGCGTTCCGATAGAGGTTCCCGCAAGCGCGGTCGCGATGGTCTGCGGTTCAGGCATGAAGGCGATTCACGCCGCGTACGCGAACGTCAAAGCGGGGCTTGGCGAATTGTATCTCGCGGGCGGTATGGAGAGCATGTCGCGCGCGCCGTATATCATTCAGGACGCGCGCACAGGTTTCAGAATGGGACATCAAGCGCTGACCGACACGATGCTCGGCGACGGTTTGACCGACGCGTTTTCCAATCTGCATATGGGAATCACCGCCGAAAACATAGCGAAGAAGTATGAGATAACGCGTCAGCAGCAAGATGAGTTCGCGATAAATTCACAGAAGAAAGCCATCGCGGCCGTGGATTCGGGCGCGTTCGCGGAAGAGATTGCGGCGGTCCAAGTGAAGGTTAAGAAGGACACGATCACATTCGATAAGGATGAATATCCGAACCGCGCAACAAGCTTGGAGAAGCTTTCCGCGCTTCGCCCCGCGTTCCTGAACGACGGCACGGGCACCGTCACCGCGGGCAACGCGTCGGGAATAAACGACGGCGCGGCGTTCGTTACCGTCGCGTCCGAAGAAGCCGTGAAGAAATACGGGCTTACGCCTATCGCGGAAATAGTGAGCGTCGGTATAGGCGGGGTTGAGCCAAGCGTGATGGGCATGGGACCCGTTCCCGCAATCGCGAAGGCGCTGTCCTCCGCCGACCTTAAGCTTGCCGACGTCGGTTTGATTGAACTCAACGAGGCGTTCGCGGCGCAGTCGCTCGGCGTGGTGCGCGAGCTTGAGAAGCAGCACGGCTTGTCGGAGGAAGAGATACTCGCCCGCACTAACTTGAACGGCGGAGCGATCGCGCTTGGGCATCCCGTAGGAGCGTCAGGCGCGCGCATAGTGGTTACGCTGGCGCATCTGCTGAAGAAGCCGGGCAGTCGGTATGGCTTGGCGTCGCTTTGTATTGGCGGCGGGATGGGCGCAGCGGTTGTTCTGAAGAAAGCGTAACGCGGCGCAGAATAAAAATACAGTTGGCAAAACTGTTTGTGTTGCAAACGGCGGGGGGGTTGAAAAAACACCCCCCCGAGTAGGGAGAACCCACTTAAACCACGGTTGGAAAATTAACACCCCCAAGATTTGGGGTTTTTGTTACA
>JAITHB010000184.1 GCA_031280145.1 Oscillospiraceae bacterium
GACGATCGTGTCGAACGCGAGAATGAGCGCGCCGTCCGACGCGCCTTCCGCTTCCAGCGCGGACGCGACCGCCCGCGCCTTAAGCCTTGCGTTGACGCGCACTATGTCGTGCGGCTCGCCGTCCTTTATTTCTTCCGCGTCGGGCGAAGCTTGCGAAAATTCAAAACCGCACGCGCGGAGCAATTCAGCCCTGCGCGGCGAGGTGGTGGCGAGAATCAGTTTCGTGTAGTTCGGCAAAAGAGGCCTCCGCTAAATAAATAAACCCGTTCTAGTATCTAACGAACTAACGGTACATTTTACTACAATTTAAATCAAAAAAACAGGCAATCAAACCCGATTGCCTGCCGTAAGCGCGTATTATGAGTTAGGCCGCCTCTCCGAACCCCGCGTATTTCCGCATTATATGAATCAACGGCGTGAACAGTATCGCCGCGGCGACGGAATTGATTCCGTATTTTAACAGATTGAACGGCAGGAAAATCGGCGCAAGCATTCCGACAACCTGCTCGGTCGTCACGTTCATATAGAACGGCGTGATTATCAGATTCCACAGAAGCATCATCGCGGTCGCGAGCAGTGTTCCGAGAACCAAGCCTGTCACGGCGCCCACAAACGTGCGCTTCTTGCGGAATATGAACGAGGCGGTGCAGGCGAACGCGCAGGTTGAAATCACGTTCATTACCATTCCGATGATGCCTGAGCTGCTGATGGTTATCATCTCGATGAATGAGACGACGAGCGACAGAGCGGCTGCTGCAAGCGGTCCGAATTGGAAGCCCGCAAGCACGATGACGACGTCCTTCATGTCGAGCGACAGGAACGGCGCGGACGGCATAATTTTGATGTTGTGCGTGATGAACGTCATAAGGTACGCGATTGCCGCGAAGACGGCGAGAGTTGTAACGCGCAGAGTTTTGCTTTGCTTCATGACTATGTTCTCCTCTCTCATCCAGACTTGCGCGGCTTCCGCTGAGACGGAATGCTGCGCACACTGTCGGTTTCGGAATTTCACCGAATCGACCGCCCGGGTTCTGCCCAAACGGCTCGCGGACTTTTCCGCATTGATTGAGCGAAGCCCAATGATTGCGGAGTCACCGCCGGTAGGGAATCTCACCCTGCCCCGAAGATTAACTGTGATTACCGACATATTATACCGCTGAAGCTTATGCGTTGCAAGCGGAAAAATATTGTTCAAATGTGTTGCATAATTAAGTCGAACGCAGTATAATACTATCTAGCAGGCTAACCTAAGTGAGTAGGTTCACCCTTGCGGGCGGGGACTGGTGTGCGTAGAGGCTACCAGTCCTTTTTCTTGCGCTTTAATGCTACGAACAATTGATCTACTGAAAACTTAATACAGCTCCAGTTTGTCATTAAATACATCAAGAACCACCGCATGGCTCCGGGGTCCCCGACAAATCCGCAGATTTGGCGGGGTGGTCTTTCCCCCCTTTCCGCCCGCAGACAGCGGGAGCAGCGCGGGGTTAGCCAGCAAAGCATCGTAGTTCACTGCGCCGACAGACATATATTACCTTATTTTGTCAGATTATTCAACAATAATATCGCAAAACTACGGTGTTTTTCCGATCGGTGCGGATGAAAATTCTTTGTCCGGGGATTGACGCGGCGATACTGTTTGTTGTATAATACCTTGCGTTTGGGTGTATCCCTTAGCCCCGGATCTGCCCTTGCGTTCTCCAACCGTATGACCAGCGGACGGAGTGTCGATTACTTGACGATGCGATACTTGCGCATTGCTTTTAAGAGTATAAAAAATTGATTATTATCCCACTTAACGGAGGGCTTTATTTTGGGTGCTGCTATACCGAAGTCTCAGAAAGAAAAGCAGGTTGCAAATACGTTTATGGCGAAGGCGGAAGCCGTCGACCGTAAATGGTATGTGGTTGACGCGAAGGATTTGGTCCTGGGACGCATGTCAAGCCAAGTTGCCATGATTCTGCGCGGGAAGAACAAACCGATATTCACGCCGCATTGCGACACGGGCGATTATGTCGTCATAATTAACGCGGATAAGGTTAAGCTGACAGGCAAGAAGCTTGACCAGAAGATTTATTTCCACCACTCGGGTTATCCGGGCGGACTTAAGGAAACGCCGTATCGCAAGCTTATCGCGGAACGCCCCGAGTTTGCGGTGCGCCACGCCATAGTCGGAATGCTGCCCAAGGGTCCGCTCGGACGGCAGATGGCGACAAAGCTTCATATCTACGCGGGCGCGGAACATCCGCATCAGGCGCAGAAACCCGAACCGATCACCCTGTCAATGTAGGAAGGAGAGATACAATGGCGACAACAGCTTATCAAGCGGTCGGACGCAGAAAGAAAGCGATCGCCCGTGTGCGCCTTCTGCCGGGCGACGGGAAGATTACGATAAACAGACGCGATATAGATAACTATTTCGGGTTGGAAACCCTCAAGATGATGGTTCGCCGTCCGTTCAAGCTCACCGAAACAGGCGCGCGCTTCGATGTAATAGCGAGCGTAGTCGGCGGCGGGCTCACGGGACAGGCGGGCGCAATCCGTCACGGCGTGTCTCGCGCGCTTATTCTGGCAGACCCCGAGCTTCGCGGCGCGCTCAAGAAGGACGGAATGCTGACGCGCGACCCGCGCATGAAGGAACGCAAGAAGTACGGCTTGAAGGCTGCAAGACGCGCTCCGCAGTTCAGCAAGCGTTAATTACATTATGCGTTAATAAAAGAGAGGGCGTTACGCTCTCTCTCAGACTGTCGACAAACGTTTGTTGTTTTGGCGGGCGGGCGCGCCGGGGGCTCGCCCCTACAGCATATTGAGTTCCTGTATATCGATAGCCCACAACATGTAGGGGCGACCGCCTCCCGGGGTCCCCGACAAATCCGCAGATTTGGCGGGGTGGGTCGTTCGCCCGTCCTTGACAATACTGGTGGGCTTTGCCGACAGCCTAGAGAGGGTGATATGCCCTCTCTATAGGTTCACAATACACACGCCCGCCGTATCCATTAATTTTTCATTCTTGATTCTTCATTTCTTATTCCGCCCGCAGCCCCGCACAATCGTCTTCGCTTTTGTATTGCACTGGCAATTATACTTCTTCAGCATACTTACAAAACGCTGCTCGAACTCGCTGTCGCTCATACAGCAGCTTGTCGGGTCGCCGACGAACACGCACCCCGAATACGCGTCGGAAATAACGTGCGCGAAATCTTTTGGGCAGAAACAGGCGTATAATTGGTCGCCCGCGAAGAACGTGTCGCCGTCGTTCGCCTGCCGCGTAAGCTCCGCGTCGCGATACCAGCCGCAGAATTTCGTGCCGGCGGGAATGCAATCCGGCGGCATTGTGGGAAGTGCCGCCAAAACACCGAACGAATCGGTTGTCAGGCATGGAATGGACGCGCAGCCGCTCGCAAGACCGTCGGGGCTTACGCACACGCTTACAGCAGCCAGCGGGTATGCGCTTGTGTATGAAATATCATAGTTATTATAAGCCTGCGTAAAAGGAGCGGTGAAGTTATTATCGAAAATATGAGAATTATACAATGCCTCGTCGGAAGGATCGAGCGCATAGGCGGAGTCGGCGCTGTTTCCTCTGAATACGACGTCTTGGCCTACGGTTAGGTTACTCAGGCAATTATAATCAATCTGGATAGCGCCGCCGTTAATAACGGCGGTATTGTTTTGGAAGACAGTATCGCCCACGATGGACAGTAAGGTTCTGGAGTATTGGACTCTAATAGCGCCGCCGGATTGAGACGCGGTATTTCCTGTGAATTCTGTGTCTATTATGGAAGTTGTGCCGGCTTGGGTGAATATTGCGCCGCCGCTCAGTCCGCTGTTATTTAAGAATTGGCATAGTCGCAGAACCAGTTCGCCGGAATTAGATATTGCGCCTCCAAAATCTGATGCGACATTATCGATAAATTTACCGAGGAATATATGTGTGTTTCCACTATTGCTGATAGCGCCGCCGAGAGATGCATAAAATCCGATAAAAGAACAGTTGTAAATATCTGTCGTCGTATAGTCAAAAAGGAGAAATGCTGAAGCGTACCCGTAGCTTGGATTTTCACACTCAAATGTTGAATATCTCAGATTAACCTTACCGGACGAGTAAAGCACAACAGATTTAGTTTTAAATGTCGAATTCTCAATGCTTAGAACTCCGTTATCCGCAACATGAATTGGATATGTGTTATCTGAAACATTACTCTGAAAATCGATGTATGAAAACGTTAAGGAGCCGTTCACAATGAATGGGGAGTTGCCGGCGCCGATCAAATTAATCGATCTCATCTCGCCAATAACACCATCGTCTCGAGCGCCATATATTGTGATGTCTCTGTCTGCCGGTATAACTATATTAGAGTCAAGGTCGATCGTACCGGGGTTTATGAGGGCGATGCTCCGGGCAGATCTGGGCGGCGTTTGATTTATTAAGTCAATTAGTTCTTCCGCGGTTTCTGCTTCATGCTCGGCGCGCGGCTGTGGTGTCAATTCTGTGTTATTAAGATTAGTTAACACACGGGGGGGGGGTATTACTTATATTAGTGTTAGGCATACAAAATTATCCTTTCCGCAATCGGTTTGATTAGTCCGATGTATCGTTAGAGTGTATGATGATTTGGCGAAAAAATGCGGCGGAATATGCGCGCGGGCTGTCCCGAATTCCCCTGCCGCCCTTATTCTGTCGATAAAAGTTCTTTATGTTGTAAAGGGCGGGCGAGCCCGCATACAAAGCAATCGGTTGTCGACAACACGGGGCGACCGCCTCAGGGGTGGATTCGGTCGCCCGCCATTTTAAGTTCCCGCTACATGATTAAATCGTCGCCCGCCGCCTATTCCTGTAAGACAATATTACGCTCTGCAATATAATGAACAAGCTCAGCATGAACCCGACCGTGATGCCCTGCCACCACGGCCCTTTCAGCTTGAGCGCGATCACGATTAGGTTTATCGTCGCGAGCAGAAGCACGCCGAACAATGTGCCGATGATGTTGCCGACGCCGCCCGTCAGAAGCGTTCCGCCGATTATCGACGACGCTATCGCTTTCATCTCCGCGCCGGAGAATTGCGTGACGGAGCCTGAACCCGTGTGCAGAAGATACACGAACCCCGCGATTCCCGCGAGAAGTCCGCAAAGCAAGTACGAACAGAAGCGCGTACGCTTCACGTTTATGCCGAGCATGAGCGCGCTCTGGCTGTTACCGCCGACGGCGTACAGGCTGCGCCCGAACTTCGTCCAGCGCAGTATTATGAATATTACTATTACGATGGCGAGCGCGATTATCACGCCCAGCTCAAGCTTTGCCGCGATGAAGTTCCCGTTATTCGCGGTGTAGCCGAACGGCAGGTTAAGCTTTACTCCGCGCAGCGCTTTGAACGATACGTGCTGAACCGTTCGCGGGTTCACCTCCACCATGGTCGTCGCGCCGCGCGCGAAGAACATTCCCGCAAGCGACACGATGAACGGCTGTATCTCCAAATATGAAACGAGGAAACCCTGCGCCGCGCCGAACGCAAGACCGATACCCAGCGCGAGAAGAAGCGTCTGTGCAACGCTGAAGCCGTGGTCGTCCAGCATAACCACGCTTACCATGCAGACAAACGACGTTACGCCGCCGACGGAGATGTCTATTCCGCCCGCGACCATCACGACGGAAAGCCCGCAAGCTATGATAATAAGCGCGCCGTTCTCGTTGAATATGTCGAAGAACTGGTTTGGGCGAAGGAATCCGCCGCCGAACTTTACCATGGAGAATCCGTAGAACAGAACGAATATGCCTATCGTTATCGAAAGCAGAAGGTTTGTATCCGTCATAGGCTCTCTTCGTTTTTCAAGGGTGTGCCGCGAATTGAATGTATTGATACCTTTCTTCATGACCGCACTCCTTGCGCCGCGCCGCCGCGCCGGAACAGACGGTCGGCATATTCCTTAAGCACGGGCGAGCCGATTACGACTATCACGATGATGACGATCGCCTTGTACGCCTTCAAGCTGTCGGAAGAAACGTTCGTGGCGTACAGCGTGTTTGTGAGGAATTGGATTATGTACGCGCCGATAATCGAGCCCGTAAGGTTGAACTTGCCGCCGCTGAGCGCGTTTCCGCCTATCGCGACCGCGAGGATTGCGTCCATCTCTATATCCTTCGCCAGAGTGTCATAATTGATGTTCCCCGTGCGGCTCACCTTGATGAAGCCGACGATTGCCACGCATACGCTCATTATGATGTAGGTGAGCGTCTTTATCCACACGGGGTTAAGTCCGTTGAGCCTCGCGGACTTCACGTTTATGCCGACCGTCTGCGAATACAGCCCGAGGTTCGTGAACTTCAGAACCAACGCTATAACGACGATACACGCAAGCGTGATGAAGATTGGCGTAGGTATCGCTATGCCGGGTATGTTGTTGCCGAAGTACTTGAACACGTCGCCGGGCGCGTTGAGTATCTTTCCGCCGCCAATCCAGTACGCAATCTGCCGCCCCGCCGTGAAGAGTATCAGCGTCGCCACCATCGGCTGAATCTTGAACACCGAAACCAAAACCCCGTTGAACGCGCCGAAGCACATCGCGACGCCAATCGACGCCAGCACCGCGGCGATTATCGAAGCGTGGAGCGCGGTCGGCGCGGTTTCGTCTCCGCAGACCACGCGCAGGATTACCGCGCCGGCAATCGAGGCTGCCGCGCCGACGCTTATGTCCTGACCGCCCGACGCGGCGGTGACGAGCGTCATTCCAATCGCCAGTATGGCAAGCTCCGAACCGTTGTTGAGAATCGCCACTATGCGTCCCTGCATGGATGGGTATCCCGCGTTATTCGTAACCACGGTTATTCGGAAGAAGGCGGGGTCCATAATCAAGTTGAAGACGATGAGAACCGCGAGCATCGAAAACGGTATAAGCAAGGGAGACCGCGCGAATCCGCTTAACAGCGTCTTTATCGATTTAGGCATTATCAGACGCACCTCCCGCGATTGTCGCCATTATTCTGTCCTGCGTCATATCGCTTCCGCGAAGCTCGCCTACTATACTGCGGTCGCGCATTACGATTAAACGCGAGCATGTGCGCAGCATTTCCTCTATCTCGGAAGAGATGAACGTTATGCTCATGCCTTCGCTTGCCAGCTTCAGCACAATCCGCTGAATCTCCGCCTTCGTGCCGACGTCGATTCCGCGCGTCGGTTCGTCAAGGATGAGATACTTGGGATGAGTGAGCAACCACCTTGCCAGTATGACCTTTTGCTGATTCCCGCCCGAAAGTGACTTAATAGGCGTATCAACGGACGCTGTTTTAACGCCGAGCAGTTTAATATATTCGTCCGCGAATCTGCGCTGCTGCGCCTTCGTGAACGGTTTGAAGAAGCCGTTCAGCACTTGCAGGGCGAGTATGATGTTCTCGCGCACGGACAAATCCGCGACTATGCCGTCGCGCTTCCTGTCTTCCGGCAGATAGCCTATGCCATGCTTCATCGCGTCCTTTGGCGCGGTTATCTTCGCGCGCTTGCCGTGAACGGTTATCTTCCCGCCCGTCACTTTGTCCGCGCCGAATATCGCGCGCACGCTCTCGCTTCTGCCCGAACCCAAAAGCCCCGTGAACCCGTTGACCTCGCCCTTCTTTATTTGAAAGTCGAACGGCTTCACGCCCGCGACGCTCGACAGGCTCTCCGCTTGATAGACGACAGGCGCGTCGTTTTCCGTACTCACAACATCGTTCTTCTTCAGCGACGACAAGTCGTCAAGCTCCTTGCCCATCATTTTTGATACGAGCGAAAGGCGGGGCAGCTCGCGCGTCTCATATTCGCCGACCAACTCGCCGTTGCGCAGAACCGTAATTCTGTCGCACACTTTGTAGACTTGCTCAAGGAAGTGCGTGACGAAAATGATACCCACTCCGCGAGACTTGAGTTCATTCATCAGGCGGAACAGTTTCTCCACTTCCTGCTCGTCAAGCGACGACGTCGGCTCGTCGAGAATCAGAACCTTGCAATCCATATCGACGGTTCTCGCGATCGCGACCATCTGCTGAACCGCGAGCGAGCAATTCGCCAACTGTTGGGACGGATTCGCGGGTATGTCGAGGGAATCCAAAATTCGGCGGGCTTTGCGTTTTGTCTTGTTCCAATTGACAAACTTGTATTTCCCGCGTCCCATGAACATATTTTCCGCCACCGTCAAATTCGGGCACAGCGTTATCTCCTGATAGACAGTCGCGATGCCAAGCCGCTGCGCTTCCTTTGGAGACTTTATGCCGGCTGCGTCGTCGTTTATATAAATCTGCCCCGCGTCCTTTGGGTAAACGCCGGTCAGAACCTTTATCAACGTTGATTTGCCCGCGCCGTTCTCGCCCATCAGCGCGTGAATCTCGCCGCGCCGCAATGTAAAGTCAACGCCTGAAAGCGCGAGTACACCGGGGAACGCTTTGGTTATATTGCGCATTGACAGTATTATATCGTTTTGCATGGGATACGCTCCTTGCCGCGCGATAACTGTAGGGGCGACCCCCCGGGTCGCCCGCGGTCATGTCAGCCCGTGCCTGCGATGTAACAATCGGTTTTGAAGAGGGCGGGCGAGCCGGGGGCTCGCCCCTACAGGTGTTGCATCCCAAAACAATTGATTATGTTGCAACGATATGGACTACTCGCCCAGTCCGTATTTTTCAACGTCTTCTTCGGTGAGTTCTTTTGCGTCAAAGCCCTTTTCTTCGTTGATGATGAGCTTTTCGGAGGGCTCGATTCCCTGTTCGAGGTTCTTGATGATTTGGTCAAGTACGCCTGCCTGGAAGGGGCTGCACTGTCCGTCGTAGTTCCAGTTGCCCGCGAGCAGTTCCTTGAGCGCCCACTTGTTGCAGTCAAAGCCCATGATGAGAACGTCGCCGTCTATGCCGTGAGAGATTCCCGCAGCGTCAAGAGCCGCGACAGCGCCCTTCGCCATATCGTCGTTTTCAGCGTAGACTACGTTGAACGAAGTGCCCGCGTTGATGACGGATTCGACTATCGCCTTCGCTTCGTCGGCCGACCAGTTGCCTGTCTGCTGTTTCACGATTGTGGCCTTGCCTTCGGCGGCGGCGGCGTCAAGCGCGCCTGAGCGTCCGATTTGCGCGTCCGAACCCATAACGCCTTGGATGTGGACGACCGCGGGGGCCTCGAGTCCTTGCGCGAGAAGCCACGCGACCGCGGTTTCGCCTTCTTTAGCCATGTCGGACACGACCGCCGCGACATAGCCGTCGTTGTTTATCATGCGGTCGAACAGAAGAACGGGGATTCCCGCTTCGGTGGCGGCGGCGATCGCGTCGTCCCAGCCGTCGGTGGAAGCCGCCGAAAGCAGGATGTAGTCCGCGCCGTCGTTCACGAATTGATTGAACGCCGCGAGCTGTTCTTCAAGAAGAATGCTGTACGCGAATGAGGCGTCGTAGCCGTTCTCTTGCGTGAACGCGGCTTTGAAGTCGTTGTCGTTGGCCGTGCGGTAGCCTGATTCGGACGGCGGGTTGTTGATAATGCCGACCTTGATGAGTTCGTCCGCGCCCGCGGAAGAGACCATCGCCAAGCACAGGATAAGGGCGAGAATGAGGGACAGTGTTTTCTTCATGATAATTTCTCCTTCTACAGTTTAAACTTAGGATAGTTCCATTATAGTATCGGAACATGAAAGCGTAAATGCGTGTTCTTACGAACTTTCGGTTGTTTATCAACGGAAATAATGCGGTCTCGCGCGCGGCGTTGAATATGGCGAAAATTTTATGGTGAAAGAGGGAGGATCATACGAATTAGCAATGAACAATGAAAAATGTGAAAAATGAACAATTAATTGTTTTTGTCTGTCGACAAACGATTGTTTTGTATGCGGGCGGGCGACCGAGGCGGTCGCCCCTACAGGTTTTACATTACCTTCCCGATTGAACGCAAACAAACCCATGTAGGGGCGAGCCCCCCTGAGGTCCCCGACAAATCCGCGGATTTGTCGGGGTGGGTTGGCTCGCCCGCGGTTCGCAACACATCGTCCGCAACAATATAAAGCACCGCCACATTACCTTATTTCTAATTCATTCCCTATCCCTCGCCGCGCTCCTGAACTCGCGCGGCGAAACCCCCGTGTTCTTCTTGAACAGATACCTGAAATAGCGCGTGTCGGTATAGCCTATGCGCTCCGCGATATCGATAGAGCGCAGGTCGGTTTCAAGCAGATACGATTGCGCCTTCGTCATGCGAAGACGCGTCAGATATTCAAGGAAGGTCATGCCCATCTTCTGCGAGAAGACGGTGCAGAAATGGTTGTCGGAAAGACCCGCCGCTCCTGCGACGTCATGTAATGTCATCTCCGCGCGCTGATAGTTTTCTTCTATATAGGCGCAGGCGCGGCGAAGCACCTCCGCTGAAGGTCCGCCTTCGCGCGCGTCGCGGCACAGGAGCGTGCGGCGGATTATGTCGTTTGCCAAATGCGTAATATCGTCCGCGGAGCGAGCCATGCCCAGCAAACGCGATTGGTCGCGCGTTTCGGGCAGAACCTCCGTCGGGTCCGCGCCGCTCTTCTTTATGATGCGCGAACAGGCGAGCAGAATATCCACCAGCGCGTAGTGCATGATGAGGATTGACTGCGCGGCGGATTTGCCCAGCGAAGCGAAGTATTCGTTCACCAACTGCGCGACATTGCTCACGGACGCGAAACGCAGTTTATCATACAGAAGAACCACTTCCGCTTGCATGAGTTCCGGCACATGCTCCGCGGATGAATCCGCCGCGGCTGCGCGCGAGAGGTCGTCTATATCCGCCGCGCCGAGTATCCGCGCTTCCCGCTCGCCCATGGCTTGCAGAACCTTGAACGCGGTCTGCACGGATGAAGGTATGTCTTGCAGCGTCTGCGCCATAGAGCCTATCGCAATCTGCGATTTACTATGCTCGTGCGTCACAGCTTGCGCGAACGCGTACGCGCGTTCCTCCACATCCTGCGCGTTGTCTCCCAAAACGAGCGCGGCAAGATGTGCGCCGCGCCGCGCAAGCGCTATCGTTCCGCCCGAATTGTCCGCCAAACGCTGCGCCGCGGCTCGCAACGCAAGCAGATTTTCAGGATTTACAGAACGCAGAACCATGGCGGTGTATTGTCCCGCGGTGAGCGACAAATTGACCGAACGCGCTTCCGCCATCATAGATTCGCCGAACGTTCCGTCCAGCACCTTGGAAAGCAGACTCTCGTGAATCAGCCCCGCAGACGAGGCAAGCTGACGCTTGAGTTCGTTCAGGTTCGCGCGCTGCGCCCGTTCGTTCTCAATCAATCCCGCAATGCGCTCAAGCGACTTGAGCAACTGCTGAACGCTGACGGGCTTGAGCAGATATTCCTTAACGCCCAGCGTAATCGCTTCGCGCGCGTATGTGAAGTCGTCGTAGCCGCTTAAGATTACGATGTGCATCCACGGCATCGTCCGCGCGACGCTTCTGCACAGCGTCATTCCGTCCATGAACGGCATACGGATGTCCGTTATCAGAATATCGGGGCGCAGCTCCAGAAGCTGCGACAGCGCAATCTCTCCGTCGGGCGCTTCGCCGCAGAGCGTGAACGCGGACTCGTCCCACGGGAAGTTGTTGCGTATGCCTTCGCGTATTACAATTTCGTCGTCCACAAGAAATACTTTGTACATCGCAGTTCCTATTACCTCGTACCTGTTACCTGATACCTTGTACCTGATCCCCAAAAATATTATACCCCGATTCCGCGCGGAATGAAAGGCGGTAAACGCACTTGCGTTAATTGCCGATTAGTGAGATAATTCTTCAAATGATAGAAGCAGTAGATTTATCGCACACCTACGGCTCGGCGGGGTTAATGCCTACCGCCGCCGTTACGAACGTTACGCTCACCATTCCCGATAACTGTTTCGCCGCAATCATCGGTTCGACGGGTTCCGGCAAGACGACGCTGATTCAGCACTTCAACGGGCTGCTGAAGCCAAGCTCGGGCAAGGTTCTGATTGACGGCGAGGACATAAACGCGACGAAGCAGACGCGAAAGGAATCGCGCCGCAAGGTCGGCATGGTGTTTCAATATCCCGAGCATCAGTTGTTCGAGGAGACGATAGAGAAGGACGTCGCGTTCGGCTGCCGCAACTTAGGTCTGTCCGACGCTGTGTGCCGCGACCGCGCAAGGGAGGCGTTGGGGCGCGTCGGCATGGATTTTGACGAATTCGCGCAGCGCAGCCCGTTTGAGCTGTCGGGCGGGCAGATGAGGCGCGTCGCCATCGCGGGCGTTCTTTCCATGCGCCCAAGTACGCTGGTGCTGGACGAACCCACGGCGGGGCTTGACCCGCGCGGCAGAACCGAACTGCTCGACCTGCTTGACGCGCTTCGCGCGGAGGGCGACACTATTGTGCTGGTTTCGCATTCCATGGAAGACGTGGCGGAACGCGCGAAGCTGGTGTTTGTAATGCACGACGGCAAGCTTGCGGCGCAAGGCGAGCCGCGCGAGATATTCATGGACGCGGACAGGCTGCGCGCCGTCGGTCTGTCGCCGCCCTCGATGGTTCTTCTTGCGGAAGAATTGGCGAAGCTTGGCATAGTCGTTCCGCGCGGTATTATGGAAGTTGACGAGATGAAGGAGGCGATTATTACATTAATGAGGAGCGAAGGGGGTACGAATGAACAATGAACAATTAAAAATGAATAATGAACAATTAATGGTTTTGGATTGGTGCTGTGAGTTTTCCTTTTCCACCATTAATTTTTCATTTTTCATTTTTCATTTTTCATTTTTCAATAACGCATGAACACACTGACGATAGGCGTATTCGTACCCGGCGATTCGATAATACACAGGCTTGACCCGCGAACGAAGCTGATACTCACGGTTGCGTATGTCGCGCTCGTGTTCATGGCGAAGCAGGTGATAGGCGTTGCGCTTGCGGTGTCGTATGTCGGCGCCGCGCTGTGGATGTCCAAAATCAACCCGCGTATCGTTCTGCGCGGACTGCGTTCGCTGACCGTACTTGTCGTAATGACCGCCGTGCTGAACCTGTTTCTGACGCAGACGGGCACAACCTTGGTGCAGTTTTGGAAGCTTCGGATAACCGACGACGGAATCTATCTTGCGGTATACTTCGCGCTGCGTTTGATGTTCCTCGTCTCCGGCACGACGATGCTGACGCTCACCACATCCCCGATTGCGCTGACGGACGCGCTGGAAAGCCTTATGCGCCCGCTTAAACGCTTCCGCTTCCCCGCGCACGAGATTGCGATGATGATGTCAATAGCGCTGCGTTTCATCCCGACGCTGATGGAGGAGACCGACAAGATAATGAAGGCGCAGGCGTCGCGCGGCGCGGACTTCGAGACGGGTTCTGTTTGGAAGAGGGCGAAAGCGCTTGCGCCGCTGCTCGCGCCGCTGTTCATAAGCGCGTTCAGACGCGCCGCCGATTTGGCGCTGGCGATGGAATCGCGCTGCTATCAGGGCGGCGAGGGACGCACGCGAATGCGAGTGCTTATGTACGGCGCGATTGACTTTGCGGCGTTTGGGATAATGGCTGCGATGTTGATTCTGAGCGGAATTGAGGCGATTCTGCTGTAGGGGCGATTTCTAATCGCCCGCCTTTTCGCGTATAATTGTTACATCGTTGCTGGGTCGTACGACAATCAGGCGGGCGATTGGAAATCGCCCCTACAGGGGTATGTAAATGCGCAGGGTAAAGCTGACTCTCGGCTACGACGGAACAAACTACGCGGGTTGGCAGCGGCAGGAAAACGCGCTCGCGGTGCAGCAGGTTGTGGAGCAGTCGCTGCGTAAGCTGACGGGCGAAGCAATCCTTGTTACAGGCGCGAGCAGAACGGACGCGGGCGTTCACGCGTTGGGGCAGGTCTGCCATTTTGATATGCGGACAAACATCCCCGACGCCAAGCTTCCGCTCGCGCTGAACGCCAAGCTTCCGCCCGACATACGCGCATATATGGCGGAAACGGTCGGCGAGGCGTTCCACGCGAGGTTCGACGCGAAGGCGAAGATTTACCGCTACCACATCCATCAAGGCGTTCACGCGCCTGTGCTTGAACGGAACGCGCGCCGGCATGTTCCCGCGCCGCTCGATATGGAACGGATGAGCGCGGAAGCGTCTGCGATGGTCGGTACGCATGATTTCAGGGCGTTCTGCGCGGCGGGTTCCTCCGCGAAGACTACGGTGCGCACGGTGTACGAGTGCGGTTGCGAAAGGGATGGCGCGCATATACAGATACGCATAATGGGCGACCACTTCCTGTATAATATGGTGCGCATTCTCGCGGGGACGCTCGTCGAGGTCGGCACGGGCAAGCTTGCGCAAGGCGCTGTGGCGCGCGCGTTATCAGGCGGGAACAGGTTGGATTTGGGGCAGACCGCGCCGCCGCAGGGGCTGGTGCTGGAAAAAGTGATATATTAATGAGGAGTGTAATGCGGTGCGGGTGGGATGTATGTTACCTGCGGCGTTGTCGGGTCGTACGCGTAACGGGCGGGCGGTGACCTGCGATGCAACAGGGACGTACGACCGTCGGGCGGGCGATGACCTGCGATGCAACAGGGACGTACGCGTACCAGGCGGGCGATGACCTGCGATGCAACAGGGTCGTACGACCGTCGGGCGGGCGATGACCTGCGGTTCAACAGGGACGTACGCGTACCAGGCGGGCGATGACCTGCGATGCAACAGGGTCGTACGACCGTCGGGCGGGCGATTGGAAATCGCCCCTACAAACGTGAGGTTACATCCAAACGTGAATGCAAACAAAAACCATAACGTTGTGTACGTCCAAT
>JAITHB010000009.1 GCA_031280145.1 Oscillospiraceae bacterium
ATTCTCATGCCTCAACTCCTCTGTCTGGAGTTCCGCACTCTCGTAGTCCTTCTGTATCTGCCTTCCGTAATTGCTCATCCCTGCTATTATACACTATTGCCGGGGGCTGAACAGTAACCAAAAATGCAGGAACGCATCGCGAATCCTGCATTTTTTGCATTGACAGCGGGTTTGCGGGGTGGTATAATGCAGACTCGGAAGCAATATGCTATCTTACGCACGAATGGTTCCGGCAAAAACATACAACGCGCGGAGGGAATTATTATGAATGTCGCCGAACAATACGGCTGTTTGGTTTTCAACGACAGGGCGATGAAAACGCGCCTGCCCAAAGTGGTATACAACTCGTTCAAGAAGAACGTCGCCAGCGGCACGCCGCTCTCGCTCGCGGACGCGAACGTCATCGCCAACGCGATGAAGGATTGGGCGGTCGAGCTTGGCGCGACGCACTTCACGCACTGGTTCCAGCCGATGACGGGCATCACCGCGGAAAAGCACGACAGCTTCATCAGCCCGTCGGACGACGGCGCGGTCATAATGAACTTCTCCGGCAAGGAGCTGATCAAGGGCGAACCCGACGCGTCCAGCTTCCCGTCCGGCGGGCTTCGCGCGACGTTCGAGGCGCGCGGCTATACCGCGTGGGACCCTACTTCCTACGCGTTCATAAAGGATAAGACGCTGTGCATCCCAACCGCGTTCTGCAGCTACACCGGCGAAGCGCTGGACAAGAAGACGCCGCTGCTGCGCTCGATGGACGCGCTCTCGCGCGAAGCCTTGCGCGTGCTGCGCCTGTTCGGAAACACGGAAGCCACGCGCGTCACCTCCACGGTCGGCAGCGAGCAGGAATATTTCCTTATAGATAAAGAGATGTATCTCAAACGCCGCGACTTGGTCTTCACGGGGCGCACCCTGTTCGGCGCGAAACCGCCGAAGGGTCAGGAGCTTGAAGACCACTACTTCGGCAGCATTAAGCCGCGCGTAATGGAATTCATGCAGGATTTGGACGAGACGCTGTGGAAGCTCGGCGTCGCCGCGAAGACGCGCCACAACGAGGTCGCGCCCGCGCAGCACGAGCTTGCGCCCGTCTTCACCACGACCAATATCGCGACGGACCATAACCAGCTCACGATGGAGATGATGCGCAAGGTCGCGGATAAGCATGGTCTGGCGTGTCTGCTTCACGAGAAGCCGTTCGCGGGAATCAACGGTTCGGGCAAGCACAACAACTGGTCGCTGTCCACAAACGGCGGCGACAATCTGCTGGAACCGGGTGCGACGCCGCGCGAGAACGCGCAGTTCCTTTTGTTTCTCGCGGCGGTCGTTCAGGCTGTCGACGAGTATCAGGGCTTGCTTCGCGTGTCCGTCGCCACGGCGGGCAACGACCACCGCTTGGGCGCGAACGAAGCGCCGCCCGCTATCGTGTCAATCTTCCTGGGCGAAGAGCTGACCGCGATAATCGAATCCATCGAGCAGAGCAGCGCGTACACCGCGAAGGCGAACGAACCGATGTCGATAGGCGTGGACGTTCTGCCGCGCTTCCCCAAGGACACAACCGACCGCAACCGCACTTCGCCGTTCGCGTTCACGGGAAACAAGTTCGAGTTCCGCATGGTCGGCAGCTCCGCTTCCATCGCGGACGCGAACATCGCGCTCAACACGATCGTCGCGGAGGAACTGAGTAAATTTGCGGACGTTCTTGAGAAAGCGGAGGATTTCACGCTCTCGCTGAACGCGCTCATCAAGGAATCCATCAAGAAGCACAAGCGCATAATCTTCAACGGCAACGGCTACACCGACGAATGGGTTGAGGAGGCGGAACGCCGCGGACTGTTCAACTTCCGCCACACGGCGGACGCGCTGCCGTATTTCGTGCATGAGGAGAACGTCGCGCTGTTCAAGAAGCACGGCGTGCTGTCTCCCGTCGAGGTGCATTCGCGCTATGAAATTATGATGGAACACTACATAAAGACAATCAAGATTGAAGCGTGGACGATGCTCGATATCGCGCGCAAGGAGATTCAGCCCGCGGTCGGACGCTACACGCAGCGGCTGCTCGGCATCGCGAGGTCCAAGAAGGAGGTCGAGCTTGCGCCCGAACCCGAATGCTCAATCGTGCAGAAGATATCCAAGCTGGCGGTCGAGCTGTATGAGCGCACGGAGAAGCTGGAGGAAGTTCTGACGCAGGACGCGCCGTCCACCACCGCAGAAGGCATGTATTGCTCGGGAACCGTGTTCCCCGCAATGCAGGCGCTGCGCGAAACGGCGGACGCGCTGGAGCTTGTAACCGCGAAACGGTATTGGCCGTTCCCGACCTACGGTGATATGTTGTTTTCGGTTTAACGGGGCGAAGCCCTGCACAGTCTGTCGACAAAGGCCCACAGGCGTTGTAAAGGGCGGGCGAACGACCCACCCCGCCAAATCTGCGGATTTGTCGGGGACCCCGGGAGGCGGTCGCCCCTACAGGGTGTATGCTATCGGTATGCAAGAATACAGTATGCTGTAGGGGCGAGCCCTCGGCTCGCCCGCACACATACAAAACAATCGTTTGTCGACAGTCTGCGCAGGGCTACGCCCTGCATAAAGTTTCATGCGGTTTGTACAAATTTCATTAACACATTTCTATTGTAACTCCGCAAATTAGCAGTATCGGTAAAAATTTTCCGCGCCCCTCCTGCAACATCGATTGCGCTCCGCGGCGTTTTCTGCTATATTGTATTAAGGAAAATATGCCTTTCAAAAGGGGTATGTCGTATATGAGCGGAAATATCGGAAAGAGATTCCTCGCGCTGGACTTCGGCGCGTCAAGCGGCAGGGCGATATTGGGTACGCTCGCGGACGGGCGGCTCGCGATAGAAGAGACGCACCGCTTCCGGAACGACCCCGTTTCGTTTCCCGAAGGGCTGACGTGGGATTTACCGTTCCAGCTCGCGCAAATAATCGAAGGATTAAGAAAATCCGCGAAGATTGGCAGAATTGATTCCGTCGCCATTGACACGTGGGGCGTGGACTTCGCGTTCATCGATAATACAGGCAGGGTGCTCGGCAACCCCACGCACTACCGCGACAGCCGCACAGACGGCGTTATGGAAAAGGCGTTCGCGATGATGCCGCGGAGCGATATATTCCGGCATACCGGGCTCGCGTTTATGCAGTTCAACACGCTGTATCAACTGCTGTCGATGAAAGATTCGCCGGTACTTTCCGTCGCGGACAAGCTGCTGTTCATGCCGGATCTGCTTGTCTTTCTGCTGACGGGCGAGATCGGCGCGGAGTATACTATCGCTTCGACAAGCCAGCTGCTCAATCCGATTACGCGCGATTGGTCGAAGGAAATATTAGGCGCGTTCAGCCTCAACCCCGATTGGTTTCCCAAGCTCAGCCAACCCGGCACGGTTCGCGGGAACATCCGCCGCGCGCTGCTTAACGAAGCGGGCGTTGCGTATGACATACCCGCCGCGCTCGCCGCGTCGCACGACACGGCTTCCGCTGTGTGCGCGGTTCCCTCGGAAGACGGCGTGACGAGCGCGTACATAAGTTCGGGTACGTGGTCGCTGCTCGGCGTTCTTTTGGACAAACCAATCTTAACGGACGCGGTTCTCGCGGGCAGCTACACCAACGAGGGCGGCGCGTTCGGCAAGACGCGATTGCTTACTAACATAATGGGTCTGTGGATTTTGCAGGAGTGCCGCAGGAAATGGCGCGGTCAAGGCGTTGCGGATTCGTTCGCGGAGCTTGCAGCTAAGGCCGAACGCGAACCCGCGTTCCGAATGTTCTTCGACCCCGACGCGCCTGAGTTCCTTCCGCCGGGCGACATGGAGGAGCGCATCCGCGCGTACGCAAGGCAAACGAATCAAACGCCGCCAAGCAGCGTCTACGGCTTCGCGCGCGTGATATACGAGAACCTCGCGCTGAAATACCGCCACGCGCTGACGAAGCTTGAGCGCGAGATAATCATGAAGAAAGTGGACGCGCTGCACATCGTCGGCGGCGGCAGCAACAACAACCTGCTGAACCGAATGACCGCGAACGCGCTCGGAATTCCCGTTTACGCGGGTCCCTCGGAAGCCACCGCGATAGGCAGCATCGCCATGCAGGCGGTCGCGTCGGGCGAGCTTGCGGGTGAATCGGACGTTCGCGCAATGGTTCGCGCGTCGTTCGCGCCTACACTGTTTATGCCGCAAGACACGTCCGCGTGGGACGACGCGTACGGACGTTTCCTCAGCGCGACGGGTCTTTGTTGATGACGGAACGGGACGCGCGTATGCTCAGCCCGCTCGCGCTGGCTTACGTCGGCGATTCCGTGCATGATCTGTTCGTGCGTTCGCGAGCCGCAATGTCGGGCGGGAACGTGAACGAGCTTCATAAGGAGTGCGTGAGTCTGGTATGCTGCGAGGCGCAGGCTGAATCGCTCGCGCGCGTTTTGGATATCCTGACAGAAGATGAGCAAGCGATCGTGAAGCGCGCGCGGAACTCCCACGCCAAGCACGGCGCTCCGCACGCCGCGTCGCCCGCGGACTACTCGAAGGCGACCGCGCTTGAAGCGCTTTTGGGGTACTTGTATCTGACGGGTCAGAATGAGCGCTTGAATCAAATACTGAACTTAACTCAGGGTGCGGGGCAGAGTCCCGCGCAGGCTGCCGACAAAAGCTCTTTTCATTGCGAAGAGCGGGCGACCGAGGCGGTCGCCCCTACATAATGTTTGGCTGTCGGCATGCAAGAAAACAATACACTGTAGGGGCGACCGCCTCGGTCGCCCGCGGGAGTGCGAAACATTTGTTTGCCGACAGTATATGCGGGTCAGAATTCCACGCTGCTCAAGGGGGCAGAGTCCCGCGCCAATAAAAGAAACGGAGACCGACGATGCCTAATTTCTCAGGCAAACCGCCGCGCGGCGGCGCAGGCTCGTTCAACCGCAAGCCCGCCGCCAAGCCAACCAAGTGGTATGGCAAGTATGATAAAGATAAAGTTCCCGCAAGCGTTCGCGAAGGTCTGCGCGCAGACAGGTCTGAACGTCCCGCGAAGCGCTTAGGTATAACCGCAGACAAGCCCGAGCGCCCTTACGCGGAGCGCTTCAACAAGAGCGTGGCGAGCGGAAGACCCGCGGGCAGCAGCTACACCAAGCCGCGCCACGTAAGCGACCGCGAACGCTTTGAAGAAAAGAAGCGCTTAACGCCGCCGCCAAGGTTTGACAAACAAACCCCTGCAGCGGCGATCTCCGATCGCCCGCCTTTAACTCGCACGTCCCATTTCACGGTAGCCGGGTCGTACGCAAAACAGGCGGGCGATCGGAGATCGCCCCTACAGGGTAACGAGCGTATACGCCCAAAATCTCCGCGCACAAACAACGAACGAATGGCCGCGCCAACCGAAACCGACCGCGAGGAAATCGATACCTCCATGCTCATCGTCGGGCGCAACCCCATCCGCGAAGCGCTGCGCGCGGGTCGCGACTTCGAGAAGCTTATGGTTGCGGAAGGCGATTTGCACGGCAGCGCGCACGAAATAATCGCGCTGGCGAAGGAACGCCGCGTGATAATCCAAACCGCGCCGCGAGTCGCGCTCGATAAGCTGGCGCACGAGAACCAAGGTATGGTAGGCGTCGCGTCCGCCTATAAATATTCCACTGTGGAAGATATTCTCACTCGCGCGGGGGAACGCGAAGAGAAACCGTTCGTTATTATTCTTGACGGAATAACCGACCCGCACAACTTAGGCGCAATCATCCGCACCGCCGAATGCGCGGGCGCGCACGGCGTAATCGTTCCCGAACGGCGCGCGGTGGGGCTGACGAGCGCGGCGGTGAAAGCGTCCGCGGGAGCCGCCATGCATCTGCCGGTCGCGCGCGTGGTCAATATCTCTCAAACCGTCGACCGTCTCAAGGCGCAGGGAATCTGGATCGCCGCCGCGACGCAGGACGGTTCCGCGTATGACAAGACGGATTTATCAGGCGCGCTCGCGTTGGTTATCGGAAGCGAAGGCGCGGGGATATCCAGGCTGGTGCTTGAGAAGTGCGACATGAAGGTTGCGCTGCCGATGCGCGGCAAGACGGAAAGCCTGAACGCGTCGGTCGCGGCGGGCGTTCTGATTTACGAAATTATACGTCGCCGATACTCGGACGTCGCGATATGCCCATAAAAAGACGCAGAATCGACGAAGAATGACGCCGCTGTTGATTGTCGACGGCTATAACATAATCGGTCAGTGGGAGAAAGCGGCGAAGGAAAACTGGTCGTTTGAAACCTCGCGCGATAAGCTTGCTCACATGCTTGCGGAATACGCTGCGTTCGAGGGCTTCGAGGTCGTTCTGGTTTTCGACGGACTGTATTCCGAGCGCCTGACGCGCTCCTGCGAAAAACAGGGACCGCTTGAGATTGTGTTCACAAGGCACGGCGAATCCGCCGACCAATATATTGAGCGATTGGCGGACCAAACTCCGCGCCGCAGAGAGCTTCTCGTCGCGACAAGCGACAACGTGGAGCAGACCGTCGTGCTGGGACGCGGCGCGACGCGCATTCCCGCGCGCGAACTTATCGTGCGCATGAGCCAGAGCCGCAAGCGTCAGTCGGGGCGAATCGGCGACACGCGCGTGAAATCGTTCCCCGTGTTCGAGCGGCTGCCGAAAGACGTGCGCGAGACGCTGGAGCGTATGCGGCTGGGGAAGGAATAGCGGAACGACTTTCCTATAGACAACCGTTACTTTTTTATTTATAATGTTATTAATACAGGCGGGGACGAAGAACCGCGCGAGGACATGATGACTGACAGTATGGAACAATCAATCACGATAAACGGCTTCGCTGAGGCTTCGGATACCGAAGCTTCGGGCGGCGCGTCCGTGTTCACATACGATTCCATCTGCGTCGATTCAAGCCGCTACGACAACCTGTCGGACGAGGACGTGGCGATGCTCGCCCAAACCGCGGACGAGCCCGCGCTCGAGTATCTTCTGGGCAAATACAAAAACTTCGTGCGCGGCAAGGCGCGCTCATATTTCCTTATAGGCGCGTCTCACGAGGACATCGTGCAGGAAGGCATGATTGGTCTTTTCAAGGCGGTGCGCGACTTCAAGAACGACAAATTAAGCTCGTTCCGCGCGTTTGCGGAACTTTGCATAACGCGCCAGATAATCACGGCGATAAAGACCGCGACGCGGCAGAAGCACATTCCGCTGAACTCGTATGTATCGCTCAACAAACCCGTATACGACGAGGAATCCGACCGCACGCTGCTCGACATCATATCGGAGCGGCGCATAACCAATCCTGAAGAGCTGGTCATCGGACGCGAGGAATTCACCAAAATCGAGAGCCAGATAGGCGGCATATTGTCGCCGCTCGAGATGGAGGTTTTGTCCGCGTACCTTGGCGGCAAGAGCTATCAGCAGATTGCGGTGAATTTGAAGCGGCACGTCAAATCCATCGATAACGCGCTGCAGCGCATCAAGCGCAAGATGGAGAAGCTTATCGCGGAGAACGGGGCGTAGCGCCATAACCAATCGTTGGCTATCGGTACGCAAGAATACAATACGCTGTAGGGGTGCGCGCCTCGCGCGTCCGCCCTATACAATGTCCGCACGATTGACGATAGATTTCATCCATCGGGCGGTGTGTTGTAAATCCCGGGCGAGCCGGGGGCTCACCCCTACAGTTTGATGTATTCTTGCATACCGATAGCCAACATAATGTAGTGGCGGCCGCCTATACAACATATTGTATCCCTGAGCACCCGTAATTGCTTGCATAAAAACATGCCCTGTTGTATTATCATAATACATTACATCATAAACGGGGAGGGATCATGTTCCTCGATTATCATACGCACACCAACTTTTCAACCGACGGCAAACAGACGGTCTTCCAATTATGCGAAGCCGCGCTGTTTCGCGGGGTATCCGAGTTGTGTCTGACGGACCACTACGAACCGCATTCGCCGATGCCGGAGTTCGCCGTTCCGCCGTCGCGCGAAATTCTGACGGAGCTTGCGAAGGCGCGGCGCGTGTTTCCGCAGCTTAAGATAAAACTGGGGTTCGAGGTGACGGATAATCCGCCGCACCATGATGAGATTGCGGAATGGATGAACACATGGGAGCTGGACTATTTTCTGCTGTCGCATCACACGGTCGAAGGGCTTGACCCGTTCATGCCCGAATATTTCGAGCGATACAACAATGACCGCAAAGCGTCTTACGAAGCCTACGCGTTATCGGTGGTTGAATCTCTGTCCACATGGAGGCCGCGCGAGTTTGATTGTTTGGCGCACTTGGGGTATGTCGGGCGTTACGCTCCTTTTCCCGAAGATACGCGCGCGTTCTCGTGGCGCGACGCTCCCGATATCGTTGACGAGCTGCTGCGCTCCGTGATTGACCACGAAGCCGCTCTCGAGATAAACACCGCGTCGTATCGCGCGGGGGATCAGCCGACGCCGGGTGTGGATATACTTCGCCGATACCGCGAACTCGGCGGCGAATTCGTGATGTTCGGCAGCGACGCGCACAAAGTGGAACACGTCGCCTACGCGTTCGACCGCGCGCACGAGGCCGCGCTATCGTGCGGACTGAAGTATACATACCGCTTTCATCGGCGCGAGCGCGAGGTCGTGAATATCTGCTGTCAGTGCTGTCGCAAATGAAGAATATGAAAAACGTTCCACGTGAAACACTATTTACCAATATACAGGCGGCGGAGATAAAAGCGTCCGCGCCGCTCGCCGACAGAATGCGTCCGACCACGCTTGACGACTTCGTCGGACAGGAACACATCGTCGGACAGGGACGCTTGCTGCGGCGCGCGATAATGGCGGATAGGCTCGGCTCGTGCATCTTCTTCGGTCCGCCCGGCACGGGCAAGACCACGCTCGCGTCGATTATCGCGGGGATGACGCGCGACCACTTCGAGAAGATGAACGCCGTCACGTCGGGCGTGGCGGACGTGCGTCAGGCGTTGGAGGAAGCGAGGCTGCGGCGCGAGACGGGCGTCGGCACAATCCTTCTGCTGGACGAATGCCACCGCTGGAGCAAGGCGCAGAGCGATTCGATTCTGCCCGCGATAGAGTCGGGTCTCATACGGTTCGTCGGCTCGACGACGGAGAATCCGCTCGTGTCGATGACGCCCGCTATTGTCAGCCGCTGCCGCCTGTTTGAGTTCCATAAGCTGAACGCGGAGGATGTGCGCGCCGCGCTCGACCGCGCCATTTCGGACGCGCGGAACGGTTTGGGCGGAATGAAGGTCGCGCTGGACGACGAAGCCGCGGCGCATATCATCCGCATGAGCAACGGCGACGTACGCTCTGCGCTTAACGCGTTGGAGCTGGCCGCGCTGACGACGCGCGTTTCCGCGGACGGAACCGTGCGCGTGACGCTTGAGATTGCGGAGGAATCGATTCAGCACCCCGCAATGCATATGGACGAGTCGCTCTACTTCGACATGCTTTCCGCGTTCTGCAAGAGTCTGCGCGGTTCCGATTCCGACGCGGCGCTCGCGTGGTACGCGCGCATGAACAAGGCGGGCGTCGACCCGCGCATCATCGTGCGCCGCGTAATCGCGCACGCGAGCGAAGACGTGGGGCTGGCAAACCCGAACGCGCTTCATACCGCCATAGACGCGTGGCACGCGCTCGCCGCGCTTGGCGTGCCGGAGGGGAATCTCGCGATAACGCAGGCGATCATCACGGTGTGCGAAAGCCCGAAGAGCAACAGCGTGGTTTGCGCGAAGGACGCGGCTTTCGCGGACGCGGACCGCGGCGAGCTGGGAAGCGTTCCCGCGCACCTCAAGGTTCCGCACAAAAACTACAGCCGCGAAAGTACGAAAAGTACGACCTCGGACGCGGACGCGGCGCGGTATATCTACCCGCACGATTATCCAAACCATTGGGTCGCGCAGCGTTATATGCCCGACGGTGTGGACGGCGTGTATTATATTCCGTCGGGCGAGGGCGCGGAGGGGGATGTTTCGCGGAAGGGGATGATGGGGAAAAGGTGAGGGCGGTCTGCTTCCCGGGGTCCCCGCCAAATCCGCAGATTTGGCGGGGTGGGTCGACCGCCCTATTACTATTCTATTCCGCATCAGATATCTCGTCGACGATATGCTGCCAATCTCGCTTTGCATAAAGTATACGCACAATCGGAACAAGTTTGTCTTCTTCACTGATAATAAAAAAGACCGAGTAATTCTTTACAATAAGTCGACGCAATTCGATTTCCGATAAGTGGCTATCGTCTACAATCGGACATCTGGCAGGGCTTTCTTTCAAAGACAGAATACCTTTGTCCAATAATGACATAATGCGTTCGGCTGCTTTCGGATTACCCAATTCATCAATGATGTATCGTTCAATGTCAAGTAAATCATTCTGCGCCTTCTTAGTAATCTGAATTGCATAGCTCATTTTTTACCTCTGACTTGAGCCATAAACTCATCGTAATCCATGTAATTGCCGGCTTTTATGTCGTCCAAACCTTCTTTAATCAGAGCATACAACTCAAATCGGCCGATGAACTTCTCATACGCTTCCACACTCATAACCGCAAGGTCGCCGTGACCGTTTTTTGTTATGAAAACAGGTTCCATATATTTATGGCAGAACTCGGAGACTTCGTTGTATGAGTTACGAAGATATGCGCTCGGTTTAATATTAGGCATTACAAATTCCTCCCTCTGTATTACTTGAGCATAGAAATATTATACCTGAATTCGGACATAATATCAACAGAGAATTACGCTTTTGTTGTTCCACAGCGAATAGATGCACATCTCCCGCACATTTGTCCCCGTCAACCACCGCAGCGCCTCCCCATACAACCTCACCTGCGCCGCGTACATCGCGGTCAGCTCGTCCGCCGCGCGCCTGTCCGTCTTGAAGTCGATAAGAACCCACGCGCCGTCCTCAACGAAGCAGCAGTCGATTACGCCTTGAATCAGCGTGCCGCTGTCGCCGCTCGCGCGGTAGTTGAACGGCAGCTCGCGCATGACGCGCGGCGAGCGCAGCAGACGCGCGCCGATTTCAGATGCAAAGAAACCCAACACGCTTGCGCGATCCGCATTACGCATGATATTCCGCGCAAGCGCGCCCGACACGACAAGCGCGTCCTCGCACGCGGATATCGCCGCCACCGCGTCCGCCCGCACCGCGTCAAGGCTTACGCGCGACAAGATGAGATGCACCGCGCTTCCGTGTTCCGCCGCGGTTGGTGTGCGCGCTTCCTGCATGAAATTGGGTCTGCGCGTAAATTCCGCGCGGCGCGTTTCCGCTTCCGCGCTGTGGGTGAGCGCGGTCACGCTGGTTTTGAGGGGCGCGAATGATGCACGTATCTCAATTATGTGTTCTTCTGTTCTTGCGGGAGGAGTGTCCGCGATAACTGTTTCACGCGGAACAAGCGCGATGGGAAACTGAAGTATCTTGCCCTCCGCCGCTTCAGTCCCCTCTTCTGCGGATTCCTCTATACGCTCCTCTGTGCGCTCCTCTGTACGTTCCGCAAAAACATCCCAGTCGCTCTGCTGACCGCTGAAGCCGCGCTCGCCGCCGTCGTATCCCGCAAGCCCGCACAGTCTCGCGTATTCGGGTCTGCCGCGCATGGACATCACTAACCATTCAAGGTAAGAGTTTGCGGAAAGCGCGTCGGAATCGGATACGTTTCCGCGCGGCGCGTTCAGCAGCTTGCCCGCGTCCTTGGGCGTACCGTATATGATGAGCCGCTCCTTGGCGCGCGTGAGCGCGACATACAGAATCCGCGCTTCCTCCGCGACTGCGTGGCGGATAATGCGCTGCCCGAGTATGCCGTGCAGCAGCGTCTTCTTCTTCGCGATGAAGCGCCCGTCGTATACGCCCATCGCAAGCCCGAGCCGCTTGTGCATAAGAAGCGGCTTGCCCGCGTCTCGCTTATTGAATCTTTTGCCCGCGCCCAATATGATGACCACGGGGAACTCCAGCCCCTTGCTTCCGTGGATTGACAGCAGGCGCACCGCGCCGCCGTCGGGTATGGTTTCGGGTTCGCGGTCCTGCTTGGCGGCGTCAAGCTTGGCGACCATTTGCAGGAATCCGCGCAGGCTTGCGCCGCCGTTTGCGGACGCGTATGTGTCCGCCACGCCGACGAACTCCTGTAAATTTCGTTTGGTCTGCGGATGTTTTATCTGCCACTCGAGTTTTGTTATTATGTGTGTAAGCAGCTCGGGCAGCGCGAGCAGAGCCGACGCGAAGCGCCAGCCGTCCAGCGTTTCGATGAACGCGGAGAGCTTGTCCGCGATCGCGTCGCGTCTGTCGCGCGCGTAGGCGCGTACCGCTTCGTACCATTCTTCGTCGGGGTTTGCGATTCTGACCCGCGCAAGCTCCTCTTCCGAAAGGCCGCAGGCGGGCGAGCGAAGCGCGGACAGAACGGACAGGTCGTCCAGCGGGTTCACGATGATTTTCAGTATCCCGAGCAGTTGCAGCACTTCAGGAGATTCCATGAACGCTTCGCGCGACCGCGCGGTGCATGGCACGCCGCCGCGCTTGAGGACGCGCGTCACGGCGGCGGAATGGTCGCTGAACGCGCGCATCAGAATTGCTATATCCGAATAATTATACCCTGTCATAACCAATTGGCGAATCCGCCGCGCCGCGAACCCCGCTTCGGTTTCAACCTGCGAAAGCTCCGCTTCCTTTTCTTCTTCCTTATCGGCGTCGTCGAACGAGCCGTCCGCGTCTTCATACGTATTCTCGCCCTTGTTGTTCAGAACCAAATGAAGTTCCGGCAGAACGTCCTGCAAATCGTCGCGGCTCGGCTTCATCGCCGCGTCGTCGTCGTACTCAATCTCCAGCCTGTCGCCGCGCATGAGCCTGCGGAACACCTGATTCACCGCGCGAATCACGGGAAACGTGGAGCGGAAGTTGGTGTCCAGGTCGACGCGCAGACCGTTCGCGTTTCCGTCCTTCGAGTATGATTTATATTTATCAAGAAATAACGAAGGCTCCGCGTCGCGGAAACGGTATATGCTCTGCTTCACGTCGCCGACGCAGAAACGATTATCGAACCGCGCGAACGCGTTGATGATCGCTTCCTGAAGCTGTGTGCTGTCTTGGTACTCGTCCACAAAAACATAATGGTAATGTTCACGCAGCCCCGCCGCGACCGCCGCGTCGTCAAGCGCGTCAAGCGTCTTGCGCTCAAGGTCGGTGAAGTCCAGCAGCGCGGCTTCAGCCTTAAGCTGTGCGAACTTCGCGTCATAGAGACGCACCAGCTCAACAAGCGCTTCAAGCTGCCGCTTCATCAGAAGATTCTCCGCGGCATAGTCGCCGGGCTTCGCCGCGAGCTTCTCAAGCGGCTCGCACTTCACGTTATAGCGCTTCTTTATGTTCTCGCGCGATTTCGCGAACTTGTCGTCATATTCTGTCTTGTCCGCCTTCTTGACAGAAGGCTTCGGTTTGAACTTGATTCGATAAAATCCGTCAAGCATCGCCGCGAGCGTCTTCGCGCACAAGCGAACTTCGTTCGCGTCGTCGCGCGCAAGGTCCGCGTAATCAGCATATCCCTCATACTCCGCTTCCGCCGCCAAGTCCTCGAATTCCCGCGCGACCGCTTCAAACTCGAGCGCGGCGGACTGCGTCAAAAACTGAACCTGCGGCGAACCCTGCAGCGTTTGCGCGTCCGTCGGAATAGCTTCGAGCGAGGCTTCAAGCCACTGCCACGGATTCGGCAGCGCCATGATGAAGCCGTGCAGACCGCGTGCGATATCCGCTATCGCGTCGGGCGCGAGACACTTGGCAAGAGCGGTGCGCGTCGCGTCCGTTTCCGCTTCAAGCGATTCATACCACTCAATCTGCGCCAATTCCATCGCCTCGTCGGATAGGATTGCGCGGCGCGCGTCGTCCGCGACGGTGAACAGCGGGTCTACGGAGACCGCGGCGAAGTGACGGCGCAGCGTTTTTGTGCAAAAGCTGTGGATAGTCGATATTTCCGCGCTGTCGACAAGCAGGCTTTGCTCGCGCAGGTTTGGCTCGTCCGCGTCGGCGAGCGCGCTTGATATACGCTCGCGCATCTCCTGCGCCGCAAGCTTGCTGAACGTCACGACGAGCATTCTGTCAAGCGACGCGCCTTCGCGCAGCAGCCTTATTATGCGTTCCACGAGAACCGCGGTCTTGCCCGAGCCTGCCGCCGCGCTGACGATTATGTTTGTGCCGCGCGCGGTGATGGCCAGCTTCTGCGAAGCTGTCCATTCCCTTTTGCTTGCGCCGGTGTTGATCGACTTTATTTGGTGGGATTGGTGGATTGTTGGCATTAATTGTATCTCCGTTTGGCGTGGATTGCAGGCATGGCTAATGACGTACGCGTAGCGTGGTCTTCTAACGTGTAGGGTACACGTCCCAGTCCGTTCTTTTTCTTGTATCGCCAAGAAAAA
Organism: Oscillospiraceae bacterium; assembly: GCA_031280145.1. Lineage (GTDB taxonomy): Bacteria > Bacillota > Clostridia > Christensenellales > Aristaeellaceae > JAITHB01. Next base: position 14,370 of record JAITHB010000009.1, read on the forward strand.
GAACCAAAAAGAAGGCTCTTTTGGGGACGCCCGCGCAAAACTCGCTGCGGCTCGAACAGTTGCGCGGGGTTGGAACGGGGGACGTCCGCGCAAAGGTCTGCGGACCTATGCGCGGGGTTGGAACGAGGGAACGAGGACGTATCGGCAAAAGCCCATCGGCGTTGTAAAGGGCGGGCGAACGACCCACCCCGCCAAAACTGCGGTTTTGTCGGGGACCCCGGGAGGCGGTCGCCCCTACAGGATGTATGCTATCGGTATGCAAGAAAAAAATATGCTGTAGGGGCGAGCCCCCGGCTCGCCCGCCTGTACGCAAAACAATCGTTTGCCGACAGCTTAGCCCGCTCAAAGGTCTGCGGACCTATGCGCGGGGGATGGAACGAAGGAACGAGGGACGTATCAGGTAAGGGATGATTCCTAACTGCGGTCAGGAATCATCCCTGAATCAATTATGATGGTGTTCGTGCTGTCAAGGTCGGGTAGTATTTTCCCGACATCCGTATAGTCGGAAAAATCTCCACCCTCCTCTTGACAGCGGTCTTGGTGTTCAGGCATTATGGGTACGAGGGTACGAAGGGACGAGGGGACGAGGTCGCGGGGGACGCGGAGGGACGAGAGGACGGGGAGCGCGGGGGATTCACCCTATAAAACACGTCTCCCGGCTGTGGATAAAACGGTGGAAAAACTGTTGATAAGGAACGTTTGAATGGCAAGAATCGCAGGCGTAGACTATGGTTTGAAGCGAATCGGCGTAGCGGTCTCGGATGTGGAAAACTCTATGGCGTTTCCGCTTGGCGTCGTCCGGCACACCTCGTGGGGCGAGGATGCGGCGCGGCTGCGCGGTCTTCTCGCGCCGTACGGCATAACACGTATCGTGCTTGGCGATCCGCTTCTTCCAAACGGCGAACGCGGCGCGCAGTCGAACGAGACGCGCGGATTCGGCGAGCGTCTCGCGAAGGAGGGCTTCCGCGTCGAATATATGGAGGAAGTATATTCCAGCATGGAGGCGTTTGAGCTTCTGCGCGATGTGGGGTATAATAAGAAGGAAGTGAAGCGGCGCATCGACCAATCCGCCGCGGCGCTCATTCTTACCAGATACATCAACGAACACTTGAAAGGAAATAAATAGTATGCCAAAACACAAGGACGATATCCGCGAGGACGTAAACCACCCTGCTAAATCTGCGGATTTGTCAGGGAACCCGGTAAAGGCCGCGCGCGCGGTAACCCCAATCGACGCGCAAGGTTCCGCGCAGGACGGCGAGGAAGATTTTGTAGAGCTCATCGGCGAAGACGGCGAAGCGCATGAGTTTGAGCATCTGCTCACCTTCGAGCACAAGGGCGAGACGTATGTCGCGCTCGGCTACGACAGTGAGGAAGATGAAGAAGTTCAGGAGGTCATGCTGCTGAAGATTGTCAAAGACGAAAAATCCGGCGAAGACCTTTATTCCGGCGACATCGACGACGCTCTCTACGCAGAAATTTCACAGAAGGCGCTGGGCATGCTGGAATAGGAACGCCCTTGCGGAATTACCTGTCGTCAGTCATGCGGTGGCTGCATGGGGCGGGCGACCGAGACGGGCGACCATACAGACGCACGATTGCATTTTATCGGGCGATGTATTGATAACCGCGGGCGACCGAGGGCGGTCGCCCCTACAGATTTTACAATACCTTCCCGATTGAATGTATTCAAACCCCTGTAGGGGCGAGCCCCCGGCTCGCCCGCGGTTATCAACACGATGAGCTTTTGTCGATAACCTGAAACTGTCGACAACCCATTGTTTTGTATGCGGGCGGGCGAGCCAATCCACCCCGCCAAATCTGCGGATTTGTCGGGGACCCCAGGGGGGCTCGCCCCTACAGCATACTGTGTTTCTGCATACCGATCTCCTACACCATGCATGGGTGGAATACGGTCGTCCGCCCTTTACAACATTCGCCCGTCCTTCACCATCAATTTTTAATTCTTCATTTTTAATTCTTCATTCAGAAAAACACCGGCTGTCCCGTCTCGTGGCTCTTATATATCGCTTCAAGAATCTGCGTCACCGCCAACGCCTGCGACGGCAGGGTCGTGAGCGGCGCGTCGTCCGTGATGTGCGCGTACCATGCGCGGCATTCCGCGTCCGCCGCCGTGTCCGCCTCTTCGCCCGTGAAGAACGCGACGCCGCCCGCCTTCAGGTTCGGCACGGTTTCATACAGGCGGCTGAAGCGCTCGCCGTTGAGCCTTAAAGTATTCTCGCCTTCGCCGAAGAAGTCCGCGCCGCCCTTCGTTCCGCAGAGCATCGTCGTGGCTTCCTTCACCAGAAGCGTGTTGAGCGCCCATGAAGACTCCAGAACGATAGTCGCGCCGTTCTTCATGCGGATGAACCCGAACGCGCTGTCTTCAACAGTAAACTCTTCGGGATTCCACGGACCCCACGCGTTCGCCGCGTCCTTCGTGTCCGCCAGCTCGCGGTACTTGCTGCCGACGACCATCTCAGGCTCGTAGTTGTTCATCAGCCAGAGCGTGAGGTCGAGCGCGTGCGTTCCGATATCGATTAGCGGACCGCCGCCCTGCTTCTCTTCGTCAAGGAAAACGCCCCACGTCGGAACGGCGCGGCGGCGGATTGCCTGCGCCCTTGCGTAATAAATGTTTCCGAGGTCGCCCGCTTCGATAACCTTCTTCAAATGTTGGCTGTCGTTGCGGAATCGGTTCTGATAGCCGATGGTCAATTTCTTTCCCGTGCGCTTCGCGGCGTCTACCATCGCGCGCGCTTCCTTGCTGTTAATCGCCATCGGCTTCTCGCACATAACGTGCTTGCCGGATTCAAGCGCCGCGACGGTTATCTCGCTGTGGCTGGAGTTTGGCGTCAAGACGTGCACCGCGTCCAGCGGCAGCTTCAGCATATCGCGGTAATCCTCAAAGACTTGCGCGTCCGCAGTGCCGTATTCCTTCGCGGCCTTTTCGGCGCGCTCCGGAATGATATCGCAGAACGCAACAAGTTCAATGTTCTTCAGTTTCGCAAGACTCGGCATGTGTTTGCCGTTCGCGATGCCGCCGCAGCCTATTATGCCGACCTTAAGGGTTTCCATCTTATTATAACCTCCGTAAAGATAATCGATGTGATGGGACTATTTTACATTGTCGCGCAAACAATTTCAATCGTTTTCGTTCCGGCGTTGCGAGAAAAAAATAACGATGCCGGCAAGGAACACAGCAGGAGAGCAGGTATATATATGTAGTAGTAGTAGTAGGGCGGTGCAAAGTGTGGAAAACCCGCAAAAACCTTTATTTCATAAAGGGAAACCCTGTTGATAAACTGTTAGTTATTTTGCTGAGTTGTCAACAGGCATTTTATACGTATGAAACCCTGCGGTGAATAGGTACGATCGCGTACCAGGCGGGCGATAGGAAATCGCCCCTACTACCCCCTAACAATAAAAGGCTACCCAAAAGGAGGGAAGAGAGGTATAATAAAGCAAAAAGGGAAGCAGTATGAAAAAGGGAGAGATAACACTAACTGAGGCGCAGCGAGAGGAACTTAGTGTCTTTACGAAAACGGGAGTGCATTGCGCGCGATTGATAACAAAAGCAAGAGTGCTGCGGATGCTTGACCGCG
>JAITHB010000081.1 GCA_031280145.1 Oscillospiraceae bacterium
GATACATCATCCGCGGTATACAGCACATCGCCCGCGGTTCACAAAACAATTGTTTGTCGGCGGCACACAATTTCATCATAATCCATATTACATCCTGATGCTCTTAAGCGATTCGTAAAACGGATCGCCGTCCCAAGAGGGTTCTTCGGGAGCGTCCCCGCCGAGCGCTTCGACCGCGTTGCGCGCCTCGATGAAATCGAGATAGTTAAGCGAACGCGTGCGTATTGCGTCAAGCAGAACGGGAATCGCGGACGGGTCGCCGAGCTTGCCGAGGTATGAGGCGAACAGGGCGGTTTCCTCCGAATGCGCGAGGAACAGATTAATCGCCCAGCGCAGAATGCGCGTGTCGCGGATTGTCTTCCCGTGCGCGTCGCTTCTCTCGTAAAAGTTGCACAGTATGTCAAGGAACGTCGCCTGACCGTCCGAATTGGCTTTCTCCATCGCCGCGAGAACAGGCTCCGTTACGCAATCGCCCATCTCGATGAGCGCGTCCGCCGCCATGTCTACAAGGTCGTCGCGCTTGCCCTGCCTGCCCTTTATCCAGTCGATATAAACGGAAAGCGGGCGGATAGATTTTAAGTCGATGAGCATCGAAACAATCGTAAGCCTTGCCACATATGGCGTCTTCGGGCGTTCGAGGTATTCCATAAGCGCGTCTTCCGCGCCGTTCTTCTTGCCTTCGTCTTCCTCTTCATTGTCGTCGGATGAAAGCTTCTTTATGCGCTCCGTCAGCAGATCGGGAGTCGGAATGCCTGCCAGCTCGTAGTCGCACATCCAATCCAGAAGAACCCACGGGTCCGCAAACTGATTGAAGTACAGCGCAGGCGCCAGACCGTCCAGAGCCTCGCTCGGTTTATTTATGAAACGCAGATACAGCTTGGGAAGCAGCTCCTCCAACTTGTCCATATCGCGGTCGGTGCGCAAGCCTTTCGCGTTGGCGTATGAAAGCGCGAACTTCTGAAATTCGCCGTCGAAGTCGTATAATGGCAGATTCTCGTTCATATAGGTCTCCTGTATACAAGTCGTCAGATTATCTAATCGCCGTCTTTTTTTCTTCTGCGGCGCGGCTTCATTGAGGGTATTGAGGGCATAGAGGGTATCGGAGTTTTCGCGCCGCCCTCGCGCTCGTCGTCCGTATCTTGCGGGTCTTCGTCCGCCGTGCCGTTTGTTTCGCTCTCGCGCGCGTCAAGCCAACCCTCGAAGGTCGGAAACGCGTCGAGCGAGTTTTCGGGCTTTATGCCGCTCATGAGCTGCTCGATGCGCCTTACGCGCCTCATCACGCGCCGCTCGGGCTTCTGCAAGTCTTCGCCCGCTTGGGTTCTGACGACGTATTCCGCGGCGCTCATCCAGCGGTCCACCTCGATAAGCAGCCCTTCGTCGCGAAGAAGAATCTGCCATATCGAGCGCAGGGCTTCAAGCGCGTTGGGGATATTCGGCATACTCTTGGCGAGCGTGGCAAGGTCGTCGTCTTGCGCGCTCACGATAACCGCGTCTTTCGCAATCTGAACGTACGCCGCGCCAAACCCCTTTTCGGTCGCCACATAATTGGGGCCGGGGTCGCCAAGCTCGAACAGCGTCTCCAGCATTTCCTGCTTGAACTCGTCGGTATGCTCCGTCGAAAGAAGGGAATTGCGCAGCATGGTCTGCGCGTCGCCGTCGCCTACCACGCGTATTACGCCGAGCATAACGCGCATTATTCTGGGTTCGGGCTGATTCAAGCCCCAGTTGACCAGCTTCTTAAGCTCGCTTTGGGTTTGCCAAGCGTGCAAAAGCGAATCGGCGCCCGATTCCGCTTTATCCGCGGCTTTGCCGCCCGTTTGCGCGCCTTCCGACAACACGCGGATTCTCGACAGCCTGCGCAGGGTTTCATCCATCGGCACGCTCCGCACGTGCGATGGCAGAAACGGTTTGCCCTCGCTTATCGCGTTCTTCGCGGCTTCAAAGCAATAATCGGAAACGGTGTCGTCGGGGTCGAGCCTGCGAAGCTTCGCCCAGAGCGGGAGAGCGTCTTTTATCTTGTCGGTGTGACAAAGGCACACCGCGAGCAGGTGGGTGAGACCGGGGTCGAGAGGCTCGTTCTGCGGCATCGACAGAAGGATTGTGAGCGCTTTCTCATACGAGCCTATCTCGCACGCGGTATGGATTGCCATGACCAATTCCGATTCGGAAGCGGCGGCGCCGATTGCCTTATCAAGGAAGCTCTCCGAAGTCGCCCTGTTTCCCAGCATGTTTAGCGCGACGACGACGGCGCACAGCGCGCGGGTATTGCCGGACGACTTGCGCAGCGCCTGTCTTGCCAAGTCCAAGGCTTCCTTCGCGTCGCCTTCCGACAATTTAAGAAACGCGGCGACGGCGTAAGCGTCTCCGTTGGAAGAAGAGACCGCGAACGCACGCTTCATCAGCTTTCCCGCCAGGTTTTGCCGACCTTCCTCAAACGCGTGCGTCGCGCGCTGAATGCGGTGTTCCGCCCTTGAATTCTGCGTCGCGCGCAGAAACGCCAGCAAGCCTTCGGCGTCCTTCTTCATTGAGCCGTTCGGGCTTGCCTGCAGATACAGGCTTACGCAATCGTATGACGGTCCCCACGCCTGCATGTTGAAGTAGTTTATCGCCATTTCGTAGAAACACTCGTTTGCGGCGGGGTTCTTCGCGATTATCCTGAGCAGAAGTTTGTTTGACAAGTGCGAGAGACCGATTTCGGAGTATGTCTTGGCAAGCTCCATGAGTATGGTTTCATTGTCAGGCTCGATTTCAAGCGCGCGCACGAGCAGCTCTGCCGCCTGATACCACTGCTTCTCGCGGCGAACGCGAACGGCGCGGCTGTGCAGCTGCGATGCGCTTCTTATAAACGATAGAACCTGCCTTGAATAATCGTCATTATGGTCATTCGCGGTGTCGCTTTTGACCACGACGCGCGGCTCTTGCATTGCAAAATCCCCGTGCTCTCATTTATTGATTGAACCCGCCTTCGGAAATCGTCCCTACATACGAATAAGTCCTCGCAGTTCGGGTTCCGTGAAGTCATATCGGTTTTCGCAGAAATGGCATACGAGCTGCGCGCCATGCTGCGAGGAAATAATATCATTCAGTTCATCCCTGCCAAGCGTTATGAGCGCCTTTTCCATGCGCTCGCGCGAGCAGTCGCAGCGATACTCAAGCCTCTTTTGTTCCATAATCTCAACGTCAAAGCCGCCGAACAGGCCGCGCGCGAGCTTTGGCAGGCACTCTTCGCCTTCGCGGCTGTAATCAAGAAGAAGCTCGCTTATCGACGCGAGCAATTCCGCCCGCGCCTCAAGGTTGCGCAGAGTCTCCTCCGAACAGTCGGGCAGGGTTTGCACGAGCACGCCGCCCGATGAGACGACGCCGTACGCCTTGCCGTCCTCCGTGTCCGCAACGCGCACGCCGAGGGCGCAGAGCGTGGGTATCTGCTCGCTCGCGGTGCAGTACATCGCGACGTCTTCCGCTATCTCGCCGGAGAGCATCTCCGTCTGCCCGACGTATGGTTCTTTCAGCCCCAAGTCGCGGACGACCGTCACGCGCCCGTCGCTTCCGATTGCGGAGCCGACGTCAAGCTTGCCGTTCTTGAGCGGAAGCTCGGCGGTCGGGTTGTCGAGCGTCGCCTTGAGAACGTCTTCGCCCGCGACGACGATAAGCTTTCCCGCGGGACCGCCGCCGTTCAGCGTGAGAGTGAGCCTTAACGGTTTGGCGAAGGCTGTGGCATCTTTTATGAAAGCGGACTTAAGCAGCGCGCCTGCGGACAGACCTCGCCCGAGAGCCGCCGCGCAGGTTTTGCTCGCGCCGTGAATCAAGGCGGCGGCGGCCGCAGCTTCACGGGTGTCGCATATTATTGCCCGCGCTTCTGCGGATAAACGCTGTCTGTTCTTTATTGTCATATGCATTATGGAGTCCATTGGTAACTTGTCAACCTCGCTCTTCTTTTTGTGTCTTACGGCACAGGGTTGTTAATCGGGGGTAGGTTAACGAGGAATCAGGAGTGAGGAATGAGGAATTAAGGAATGCGGTGTGTAGATTGTGATGCAGCGGGCGGTTGTGGTGAAGGGCGGGCGAGCCGGGGGCTCGCCCCTACAGGTTCCGAGGTCCCCGACAAATCCGCAGATTTTGCGGGGTGGTTTACGATACCTTCACGATTGAAAGAAAATAAACGCTGTAGGGGCGACCGCCTCGGTCGCCCGCGGTATTCAACACACCCCCCGTTACATTCAACACACCCCCCGTTATATTCAACACACCGCCCGTTACATTCAACACACCGCCCGTTACATTCAACACACCGCCCGTTACATTCAACACACCGCCCGTTACATTCAACATGTTGCCCGCGGTTGACGGTACGTCGCCCGCCCCTTACAACATTCGCCCGTCGCACCACAATCTACACGCCGCATTCCTTAATTCCTCATCCCTAACTCATCATTAACAACTAACTGTAAATATACTCGCTCTTCCGTCCGACAAAATGGATGCGTTCGCTCGCCGCCGTCGGCGCATCCGTCGTTTGCCCGCCGTATGCGTGAACGCCGACGAACCCCGCCCGGTCCATCAATCGACAGATGTCCGCGGCTTCATGCGCTTTCTGAATTATGGTTTCGCGGAAGCAGTCGTATGCTCCGTCCGCGCGTTTTGTGAAGAAAGTCATGTCCATCTGGCAGATCCGCCTCTCTTGGTCGAACGTGTTTATCCAGATATAACATAAATCGTCTCGGTCTTCACCAAAGGTATTATTGCCCAAAATCTCGGATAGCTTGTATGACGAAGAAATATCGAACGCGAGCGTCCCGCCGGGTCTTAACGCGCCGAGTGCGCCTTCCAGAAACTTCAAAACTTGCGCGTCGGTCATAAGGTGGTTCACGCCGTCGCAGCAGCAGACCACCGCGTCCATCGGTCTGTGCGTGTTGATTGAACGCAGGTCTTGATTTATCCACGGAATGCCGACGCCGAGCTTGCGCGCCTTCTCATACGCCGCGGCGAGCATCTCGACGGACCTGTCGCTGGCAGTCATTGTAAGGCCCAGACCGCGAAGCGCAAGCGTCATGTTGCCGGTACCGCAGGCGCAGTCGAGCGCGCGCCTGCCCGGTTTGCCGTTCTCGCCCAGAAGCGCGGCGTAGTATGCGGCCCACGCGGTGTAATCGACGTCCTGCATCAGCTTGTCGTAGACGGATGCGAATTGGTTATACATTTTTATACTCTATAATGCAGCGTGTTTGGCGTTGTTTCGTCACTCGTCGTCTTTTTTGGGCACGGTCGGGTCGACCTCGTAATCGTCTTCGGTGAATTGGCGCAAGCCTTGCCCGACGACCGCGCCTTCTATGCGCGGGTTGATGTATTTATCAAACACCGCGTTGGAATACGAGGCGAAGACGAAGCGCGAAACCCCGAAGCCCACCACGCCGTAGTACAGCGCAATCGCGAGCAGGACGTATGTTTCTATCGGCAGAAGCATTATAAGCGCGACCGCGATTATGGGTACGACGAGGGTGACAAGGCGGATGAGGAACGTCTGCGGAAGCCGTCCGATGGTCAGCACAATGGAGTTGCGGATGAGCGTTCCGAACGACAGCTTGTACGTTATCATCATGCTGTAGATTACGGTGAGGGAGAGCAGCCAGCATATGCCCATGCCGACGGCCAGCATCTGCGGCAGGATATACAGAATGTTCGTCGCCGCAAGCTCGCCGTAGAACCGCCAGCATATGTAGAGGATTATCGGCATGAAGCCCGTGATTACGGAAACGCCAAGCGCCTGCTTCCAATTTGACTTTACCGTTTCCTTGAAGTCGCTCATGAAGAAGCTGTGCTCGTCGCGCGCCCAGTTGCGAAGTATCATCGTGATTCCCGCCGTGAACGGACCCGTGAGGGCGATGCAGGGAATCATTCCGATGAAGTATATCATAACGATTCCGTCAATTTGCTGCGCGACGGACGCCGCGTCCGCGCCTTCCGCGGACAGCACGCCCGTCAATGCGAGAAGGTTCACGACTGACCAGACTATCGCGGGCAGCCAGAACAACACATAGAACAGGTTGGCGCGAATGATTCCCGTCAGGCGAATCCTGAGCATCTCAAAGAAGAGAGAGCGGCGGTTTGACGGCAGATCTTCGGGCGTGAAATCGCCTTTCCCTGCTTTGCCGTAGTACATTCTGTTGAAAAAGTTTGAAAACATGGCTGCCTCCTGATTGCTTTGCGGAATAAAAGACGTTGCAATGCTCGTACATTGCTTTATGGAGTATAAAAACGGTATGATAATGAATTATATCATACCGTTGAGAATATCGCAAAAGAGTTGTCTTTTCGCAATGTCGTCAACCTAAGAGTAGGGGAAGAGGGAGGGAAAGATTGGAAAATGCTATCGGGTGATAACAGGGTTGAAGAGAATCATAAATATGATTGTGATAGCCAAGATGAGTGAACGATTAACAGACGAAAACCTTGGAGAACAAGCGCGAGCGCAAGGGACGA
>JAITHB010000082.1 GCA_031280145.1 Oscillospiraceae bacterium
AAGCATGAGCTGCTCGACTATCTCTCCTACTATAACAACCTGCGCGTTTCTGAAAAACTCAACGGTCTCACTCCTCTTGAGTTTAGATTCCTCTCTCCCCGCGCTGCCTGACTCCCCCCCATACCGTCCAACTTCCGGGGTGCAGTCCAGCGCCCGCAGGTATCAATACGTCGCCCTTTCCAAAAAACAAAACCCTTGAGAGTCAATACTTTCTCAAGGGTTTTCTGGTCTGGGTGAGAAGATTTGAACTTCCGGCCTCTTGAACCCCATTCAAGCACGCTACCATGCTGCGCCACACCCAGTCTTTCAGGCTGCAACGCAATGTACTTTGTATTGCAACCATGCATCATTATAATATGCGGTACGGCATAAATCAAGTACCCTTCCAAAAATAAATGCATGTCATTTTTTACGCTTTTTAGGGGAGGGACTAAGCAGTGACAAAAAATAAATACTTGTCATAAATCCCGCGCCGAGCGCACATAATCTTCCAAATGACAACTACACAGGAGGAAATTATGAACGACACCGCGCGCCGCGCCGGTTGGCGGCAAGACGAAATTGATACGCTGACAAACGCAATCAAGAACGCGAACCAAACGGGCGAACCGCTGCGCGGGGTTTTTGTCCGCATGGCGCAAACCCTCGCGCGAAAGCCCGACAGCATACGCAACTTCTATTACGCGCAACTGAAGAAGCTGGACGACGAATCGCGCGCGCGTTCCGTGCCGTTCAAGCCGTTCCAGGAAGAGGAGATGCGCGAGCTCCTGCGCCAAATTCTGCAAGGCGTGGCGAGCGGGAAGTCCGTGCGTTCGTGCGTGACGCAGATGGCGCAGGGCGATAAGTCGCGGATGCTGCGCTATCAGAATAAATATCGCAATCTTGTGAAGTCGCGTCCCGATATGGTTGAAGAGATCAGCGAACAGATAGGGATAAATTCTGCAGGGGCGATTTCCAACCGCCCGTCTGTATCTCGTACGACCCCTACGATGTGGAGCAATGTACGACAAGGCGGGCGATTGGAAATCGCCCCTACACCGGATTATTCCTTCGCAAAGATGCAGGCCCGCCAAGACATGCTTCTGCATGAGCTAAACATCGCGCGCGAACATTATTATAACCTGCGCGTGTCCGTTATCCCTATGATTGACGCGGCGGAATCGCTCCTTAGCGGAGTGGACGGCAGCGCCGCGAACAAGGTTCGCGAATGCGTTTGCGCGGTTGAGAAGGCGTTAATTCTGTAGGGGCGATTTCCCCGGGGTCTATATGTTATTGGGCGACGCAATTATACCCGCGGGCGACCGAGGACGGCCGCCCATGCGGGCATTGTTTATTTCGTTTCCTCGCAAATGATTCCGAGACTTGCGTATATGGCGTCCTCAACCTTCTGCATATATATTTCGGAAAGCGTACCCAGATAGTCGCCAAGACGCGTCTTCTCAATGGTACGAACCTGTTCCGCAAGAATGATTGATTGTTTGGTGAGTCCGCCTTCGCCTACGGGAATATTCACATGGGTGGGTAATTTTGATTTGGTAAGCTTTGAAGTAATGGCGAGAACAATAACGGTTGGCGAGAACCTGTTCCCGACGTCGTTTTGGATAACCAGCACCGGACGAATCCCGCCTTGTTCGCTGCCCACTACTGGGTCGAGGTCGGCGCTGAATATATCCCCTCTTTTTATTATCATAGCATCACGCTTCCTAAAAATGAAAAAACAGAAATGAATTTCTTCATTTTATCGATTTGTAAATAAATTGTTTGTATTGCCGGAACTGAGTTGTGCGGTCAGTCCTTCATGGGCGCAATGAGAAATTGTTTCATTGCAACCCTTATCCGTTTTTATTGTATGCTTGTCTCGGAAGAATGTGACAGGTGTGTTGTGTAGGGAGGGTGATGTATTGTGTACCGCGGGCGAGCCGGTGGCTCGCCCCTGCAAGGATTGCATTCCCGCCTAATACCTTATACCTGATACCTCGTCCCTTCCGCCACGCACATCGCGCCCGCAACATCCCCCTCATGTGTAATGGAAATGTGTACGGTGTTTCCGCCGACCAATGCGGGGCAGCGCAGATACGGCTTGCCCGCGCTGTCATGTTCTATGGAAATATCCTGCATGGGAACGCCGAACAGCGGCAGACCGAACACCTTGAGGCAGGCTTCTTTTGCGGCGAATATTCCCGCCGCCGTTTGTGCGGCATAAGAACGCTCCGCCAGATACTCCCGCTCCGACAGGCTGAACCATCGCGCGGCAAAGCGTCTGCATTCATTCTTATCCGCGAATCTGTTGACGGAACACAGGTCATATCCAATTCCGACAATCATCTTTTATCGGCGCAACGAGAATCGCCTTTATTGTAAGTTTTTTGGGCGCAATGAGAATCGCTTTCACTGTAAGCCAGAGACACGTCCGCCGCCCAAACAGCCTTCTGCGCGCCGTCCCGCAATTCCACAATAAGCTCGCCCGAATCGCCCACATCCAGCGCGCGCGCGGTATACGTTTCCCCGCCTTCGGTTATCGCGACCGTGCTGTCCAGCGTCGCGCTGCTGAGCCTGTATGTCCGCTTGAACGCGGACCAATAGAACGCCGCGTCTTCCTCGCTTGCGGTACTTCTTATGAACGCCTGATAGCCGCGCATAAAGAACTTGTGGAAGGAATCGATTATGCCCGCTGTTTCCACGCCGTTCGCGCCGTCTATGATTGCGATGGATGTGGCGGTGTCCCTTATCTCTTCAGGGAGTTCTTTCTGCAAGGCGTTAATGCCGATTCCGATTACGACATAATCAACATTCTCTGAAGACACGGACGACTCAAGCAGAATGCCCGCAATCTTCTTTCCGCCGACGACTATGTCGTTCGGCCACTTTACGGCTGCGGGATTCTCGTCGGGCGAATCCAGCCAGTCGTTCACGGCATAACTTGCCGCCAGCGCGGCGACCAACGAAAGACGCTGTATGTATTCCGCGCTTACATTCGGACGCAGTATAATTGAGAACCACGCGCCGCCTTCTTCCGACACCCAGTTTCTCCCGCGCCTGCCATGCCCGCCCGTCTGCACCTTCGCCGCGACAATGGTTTCTTCCGCCGCGCCTTGCTTTGCGAGGCGCACCGCCTCATTGTTTGTGGAGTCCAGCTCGCCATGCCATATAATTTGGTCGGCGATCGATTTATGTATAAAGCTCATGCGGGTATTATACGCAATATTTCCGCTTTGTTCAACGTCTTTTTAATTAGGAATTATCAAAAAGAGGTGTATGCTTTGTACCAGCCGCAGCGATTGATTCGCGCGTTACAGGATAACATAGGCAAGGCAATCGTAGGCAAGGAAGACGTGGTGGAACTGATACTCATCGCGCTTCTTTGCCGCGGTCATGTTCTGATAGAAGACGTGCCGGGGGTCGGCAAGACGACGCTCGCCACCGCGCTTGCGCGTTCGCTGGACTGCTCGTTCAAGCGGATACAATTCACGCCCGACGTCACGCCGTCCGACGTGACGGGCTTCACGCTCGCAAACTTCAAGACGGGCGAGATGGAATGGCGGCCGGGCGCGGTGATGAGCCAAATCGTTCTTGCGGACGAGATAAACCGCACCTCGCCAAAGACGCAGTCCAGTCTGCTTGAAGTGATGGAAGAATACCAAGTGACGGTGGACGGCGTGACGCATCCGCTTCCGCGTCCGTTCATCGTGCTTGCCACGCAGAACCCCATCGAGTTCGTGGGAACGTATCCGCTGCCCGAGGCGCAGATGGACAGGTTCTTCATGCGCATATCGATTGGCTATCCGACGCTTGATGACGAAATTGACATACTCGACAGGTACACATCCGCGTCCGCGCCGATGCAGACGCTCGAGCCTGTCTGCACGGCGGAAGACATTCTGTTAATGCAGACGGAAGTCGCGAACGTATACACTGCGAAGGAAGCGCGAAGCTACATCGCACAGCTCGCGCTCGCCACGCGCAGACACGCTATGCTGAAGCTTGGCGCGTCGACGCGCGGCGCGATATCGCTCACGCGCGCGGCGCAGGCGTTCGCGTTCCTCAGCGGACGCAATTACATAATACCCGAGGACGTCCAGCGCATGGCGCGTCCCGTTCTGTCGCACAGGATAACGCTTTCGCCGGAAGCGCGCATGAAGAACGTCCTGCCTGAGCGGATTATCGACAGCGTTCTTGCGCAGACGCAAGTTCCGGTAAAGGTTCAATAAGGTTTAATAATCCATGACATTCCGCGCCTTCGGCTGCCTCTTCTTCGCCGCGCTGATGACGGTGGTCGCGCTGTCCACAGGCGGTCTCATATACCTGCTCGCGGCAATTCTTCTGGCAAGCGCGCTCGCGTGGGCGCTGCTGTCAAGCCTTGTCGCGCGCATAACGCTGACTGTCGGCGCGGAAGTGCTTGAGACGGCGGCGGTTCACGGCGGCATATACACGATTAAGCTGTGGACGAGCGGCGCCGCGATTCTGCCTGTCGCGCCGCTGCTTGTTTCTGTCAGAACGCCGACGGAGGACGAGCTGCTGCGCGTGTCCGTTCCCTTGATCGGCAAAACGCCGACGCTTATCCGCGTGAAGTGTCCGCACGTGGGAACGTTTCAGCTTGGCATACTTCACATTATTGTGGAAGACGTGTTCGGCTTCTTCCGCTTTAAAACGAGCAACCCGAATATGCTGTTCGAGCGGCAGGTACTTCCGATAATCGACAGCGGCAGTATAGAAGACTTCGCGTTCAGCCCCGGCGAGAGCGAGACGGAACACATCGCCAGAGCCGTCTCCGACACCTCTTCGCCGTCAGGTACGCGCGATTACATAATGGGCGACGAGCTGAAAAAGATTCACTGGAAGCTTTCGGTAAAGCGTCAACAGCTTGTGACGCGCACCTTCGACCAGGAGCAGCGCTTGAACGCTCTTGTTCTGCTGGAATGTACGCCGAACAACCTTGACATACAGGATAAGCTTGCGGATTTAGCCGCGTCAGTCTGCAAGAAACTGATACAGCAAACCGCGTTCACTCTCATGCCGCTGTCAGGCGCTGTCCCCGAAGCGGTGCGTCTCGGCAAGAACGACAGCGACGAGACCGCCGCGCTCGCCATCGCGCGCATGAACTTCACGGGCACAACCGAAATGCCGCGCGTACTCGCCATGGAAACAATAAATATGAAGAAGAACGGCTGCGTTATTATAATCACTTCCATACTCACCGCGGCGATGGTAGACACAATCATCTTGCTTCGCCGACACGGACCGTTCGTGCGCGTCTTCCTTGAAGGCGGCGCGGCGCAATACGCGGAACATCTGCGGACGCTCGCGGACTACGGCGTGGAATGCGCGCTGGATTCATTATGAGGAAACTTCTTTATCAAACGTCGAGCGCCTTGCGGCAGTATCTGTTTACCGCGCTGCTCTCCTGCGTTCTTGCGGGCAGCATTACATACGCGCTCGCCAGAACGATTGAGATTCAGGCGGACATACGGCAGATTGCGTTGATGTGCGCCGTCTGCCTGTGCATATATATGCTGACGAACATTAACCGCGCGGCTGCGTACATCAGTATGCCCGTCGCGCTGGTCTGCCTTACCGTCTATGCGCTTCAGACAAACGAATCTTTGGGCTTGCTTGAACTGCTCAAAAATATGGTGAACGGCGAGCCGATCGCGCTGACCGAAACGGCGGCAGAGCCGCTCGGCGCGTTCCTCGTGAACATCATAACAATCCTGCTCTCCCTCTTTTGCATGACTACGAACAAGCACCGCGAGGGCTTCTATCCGAGCCTGTCGATAACCTGCGTCGCGGCGTTATGGTGCGCCGTCGCGCCGAGCAAGCCCGAGGGGATCGCGCTCGCGCTCCTGCCCGCAATGCTCGCCTTAACAGCGTTGTACGCGGTGTCGAACTGCTCGCTCACATCGGCTGCGCGAGTGCTTGCGGTTATCCTCGCAATCGCGCTTCCCGCGCTGTTTCTTCTGCCGAATGAAGGAATAACGAACGACGCTCTCGTGAACCTTGCGAATAAGGTTCGGCGCGACGTATCGGAACGAATCAACTACGGCGGGCAGCGCAGTTACTTCTCGCTTGCGGGCGAAGGCTCAAGCGGGTTCCAACCTCTTGGCGGCGGTCGGCTCGGCGGTTCAATAGAACCCTCCGACACGCTAGTAATGACGGTTGAAACAAACAGAACGCTGTGGCTTCGCGCCACCACCAAGGACTATTATACAGGCTCCGCCTTCACGGACACGCTGGGCGGGCAGGGCATGCCGCTTAACTCCGCGTCATATGCCAAGGAGCTTGCAAGCGTGATGGACTACGAACGTCCGCAGGATTATCTGCGAACAGGCGCGATGTGGATTCCGATAAGCGCAGCCGTCACAATCGAATGCGACACAGGCGCGACCACGCTGTATGTTCCGCACCGTGTAAGCCGGCTCATAACGCAGACGAACAACGCTTTAAGCTTCAACATGGCGGGAGAAGTGTTCGTCGACACACCACTTGGCATCGGTGACACATACAGCTTCACAGCGCAGGCAATCTCGCTGGACGACCCAACACTGCCCAACTTGCTTGAGCGGGCGGCGCAGTCTGACGCAATCGACATGAGCGGCGGCAGACGCGCGGCGTATTTGCAGATTCCGCGCAATCTTGAAGGTTCCGCAGTGTTTGAGTTTGCGGAAGAAACGACGCGCACCGCGCAGTCGCCTTATGAGATTGTTTTGGCTTTGCGCGACGAGTTGCGTTCATGGAAATACACGTTAAGTCCCGGCGACCCGCCATACGGAATTGATTTTGTGGAGAGCTTTATGAACGCGCGCGAAGGCTACTGCACATACTTCGCGGCGGCAATGGTTGTGGCGGGGCGCATGATGGGCGTTCCCATGCGGTACGTTGAAGGCTACGTGGCGGTGCCGACCGACGACGGCACGGCGTATGTGACGGGCAAGAGCGCGCACGCGTGGGCGGAAGCCTACTTCGACGGCTTCGGCTGGATCACCGTCGACGCAACGCCTCCCGACAGACAGAGCAACGGCGACGGCGGCGACAATCCCGACGCAAACGAACCAACCCCGTCTCCGCCGCCTCCGACAGGCGAACAGCCCTCCCCCACTCCGTCGTCCCCGCCCGCGGAACCGACGCCGTCCCCGTCGTCTCCATTGGATTCAACGGATTCAAACGATGCGCGGGACGACGCTACGCCGCAGCCCGAACCCATCACGGAGCGGCCGCCCGAAGACAAGAACCCTCCGTGGATGTTGCTCATTGTACTTGCGGCGATACTTCTTGCCGCTCTGATATGGTTCAGGTCATATTGGACTGAGCCCAAGACGGCCGCCAAGCGCCGCAAAACCGACGACGAGCGCATAATGGTTTGGTACAGAGCCGCGCTGCGGCTGCTTATCGTATCGGGCAGAAAGCCCGGCGCGCACGAATCGCCTGCCGTCCTATCTCAGAAATATACGCGATTGTCGCCGCTGTTCGACGGCGTTTCACGTTCCGTATACGGAAACGCCAACCCGTCCGCGGAAGAGCTTGCGGCGGTATCCTTCGCATACGCGCAGGAATGGCGCGGAATGCGCGCGCGGCACAGGCTTGCGGCATGGCTTGACCGCATGGTTCACGGCGCGGGAGACACGCGGGTTGTGCCGTAATCCCCAATTAACGCAGTCTTGCGAACGCAATCCTCCCCGTCGTGGTATGGTGTATGCGCGCGACGACCGCCCTCACCGTTTCGCCGATGTACTGTTTCGCGTTCTCCACGAACACAATCGTGCCGTCGTCCAGATATCCGACGCCCTGCCCCGCTTCTCTGCCCTCGCGCACAATCTGAATTGAGCGCTCATCGCCCGCGGAAAGAGACGGACGCAGCGCGTTGAGCAGGTCGTTCACGATGAGAACGCGTACGCCCACAATCTGCGCGGACTGAATGAGGTTTGTGTCGTTCGTCACGACGGAGCCGCCGCGCTCCTTCGCAAGCTTCAGCAGAAGGACGTCCGCGTCGTTTGTCATCGTGTCCGACAGCTCCATCATGGAATCGTCAATCAGTATAGATACGCCGTCGTTGTCCTGCGCGTTCGCCATGTTGTCTATTCCGCGCTTGCCCGACGCGCTGCGCATCGGGTCGTTTGAATCCGCAAGCTTGCGCAGCTCCTGCAGAACGAACTGCGGTATTACGAGCGCGCCTTCGATGAAGCCTGTCGATACGGCGTCGAATATTCTGCCGTCGATGATAACGTTGGTGTCCAGCAGCTTATCGGAAGCGTGAAACGTTTGCGGGTTTGTGAACGCGGAACGCCTCCCGCTTCGTCTGATAAACGAGAGCAGTTCGCCCCAGTGCGACGAGCCGTAGCGATAACCCGTGTAAATCGACAGACTCAGCGCGACAAGCGAAGCGGTTTTCCACAGAACGCTCGGCAGAATAAGCCGCCACGGAAGCGAAGCCGCGAAGCATAACGCGAACGCGATCATCATGCAGACGACGGCGCAGCTTGTTTGGCTGACGGTCATGGAGTCCAGCCTGTCGTTGAAGCGCGTTAACCACGCAATGTAAAGCTCTTTGCATTGCAGACGAAGTTTCTTCATATGACCAATGATATGCTAAAGTGTCGGCAAGTAAGAAGTGAGGATACGATGCGCAGAGGAATTTTTTCATATGGCGGCAAGAAGAAGCGTAGGCGCGGCGGTCTGTTTCTGCTTGCGTGTCTGGCGTTCGTTATTGTCGGCGTAAGTTTATATACCGTTATGGATAACGGAAAGATAGACTTTGTAAGACACTATGTCACCGTATCCGACCTGCCCGAATCGCTTGAGGGCTTCACGGTGCTGATGATTTCCGACCTCGCGGGCGGCACGTTCGGAAGCAAGCAGCGCGTGCTCGCGGAAGCCGCAAAGAAGGCTTCTTACAACGCAATTGTGGTGAACGGCGACTTTACGGACAAGAACGGACGCGCGGACGCGCTGGTTCAGCTTATCGCCGCGCTCAACACGACGAAGCCGATCTTCCTCATACCCGGCGACGGCGACCCGCCGTACAACCCCAACGCCCCCGCAGACCCGTATACCGCGGCCGTGAGCGCAGGCGCAATATGGCTTGATTCCTCGCGCTCCGTGACGGTCAGGAACGCGCAAGTTTGGTTTGTGCCTGAACACCAATTGATAGAGAACAATCCGACGACTCAGCTTGAGCTTTACAACAATGAGATAGCGAACCTTATAAAACGCTCTTCCACAGATGAAGGCGGCAGACAATACGCAATCGCGCAGCACGAAATCGCCGCGCTCGGGCGTGAAATAGAAGCGCGAGAGACCATTAAAACGGACGACCTGCAAATCGTCGTGATGCACAACCCGCTGGACGAAGCGCGCGCCGCGCTTATCACAAGCTTCTCGGTAAGCGGCGACAGCTTCTACACAGGCATCGACGCGTTTCTCGCGGGGCATTACGCGGGCGGAAGCTGGCGGCTGCCGTGGCTTTCCGCAATCTACGTAAACGGACACGGCTTCTTCCCAAAAGACGGCGAAATCTACGGAAAGAACGCCGTGCTTGGTTGGACGCAGATAATCAGCGGCGGGCTTGGTCCCGCGTCGGATTCGCCGTTCCCCGCCTTCCGCCTGTTCAACACGCCTGAAATAACCTACGTCACGTTCACGCGCTACCTACAGTAGCCACAGGTTCTTGGCCGTACCGCACAGCTTCTGTATCGCTTCGATGAAGAAGAAGTCCCCGTATATCATCTTGATGTGCCAACTTGAAGGGTTGCCGTACTCGCCCGTGCAATGCGTCAGTATGCCGGGCTTTTGCGACCAATCGGCGTGATGTTCATCTAACGCTTTGAGTATTTCAACCGCCTTACTGAGATAGCGCTCCGCTTTTTCCTTGTCCGCGATAACGCGCGACATCTCGATAAGCCCGCAGGAAACAATCGCGGCCGCGCAGTCATCCTTGGCGTACGGCTCGCCCGGCTGGTCGAAATCGATGTTGGGCAGGTTGTCCGCGCCAAGTCTTCGCAGGAAATTGTCCGCCGTGCGTTCCGCTTGCGCGAGATAAGCTTCATTACCCGTCCACAGATAAGACAGCGTGAAGCCGTACACCGCCCAAGCGTTGCCGCGCGTCCACGTTGAACCCGCCGCATATCCTTGCCCGCGCGGCGTGTCAAGCTTGCCGCCTGTTTCGGGGTCGAAGATCACTATGTGGTGCGAAGAGTCGTCTTCCCTGAAGAATGTCGCGACAGTACGCTCCGCGTGTGCCTTGGCGATAAGCGCGAAGCGCGGGTCATGCGTCTCGCGGCTTGCCCAGTACAGCATGGTGAGGTTCATCATGCTGTCGATTATCGACCAGCCGGGGCGTTCCTCATTCCACGCCACAAGGAATCCGTTGGGGTTGAATCGCCCCGCCAGAAGGTTGGATGCGAGCAATGCGCGGCGAAGGCTCTTCTCTCCGCCTGTCAACTGATAGTTGACGACAGAAGAAATCTTATACTGAAACCCCAAGTCATGGTGAGTGGTTTCAAATTGACGGAATATTTCGTCCATCACGTCTTCCGCGCGGTTCGCCTCTTCCCTGTACAGCGGGTCGTCCGTGCCGAGGTACATCTGCCACATCACGGCGGGATAGAAGCCGTTCGTCCACCATGTCGTGCCATAGGGGTTAATCCAGTCGCCGCCGTCCGTGGTGTATGGAATTGTGTCGAGCTTGCGGGCGTTCATAACGGATTCCGGCATCTTATTCTTTATCTTCGTCCAGACGGCGTCCGCCCACTGCCGTATATCGTTGTCGTTCATATCATACCTCTGCGTTTAAGATTATCATGATTGTATAGCTTTTTTCTTTTTTAGTAAAGCTTGCCTTGATTTGTCAAATACAACGCACGGCGCGGCGCTCTTCTCATAAATTGTAACAGTGAAAAGGGGAGCTTAACTCATAAACAAAACTTATATATTGGGAGGAATCTATGTTTCCAATGCCGCCATGCGCGCCTATGATTCCGATGAACCCCGACAGAAAAACATGCTGTTCGCCTCTGTCGCCCGCGGAATGCCCTCCGTGCGCGTTCTTTCAAAGCACAAGCTGCAATCCGGCGCACGTGCATATAAACCCGATACGCTACTTCGAGGAGCTTCACGAAGCGCTGGAGAACGCCCCGCCGTACGGCACCATAATTCTGACGCAGGACGTAACCGCGTCGCCGGTCGTCCCAAACTACAACTGGGTGCCCGTCGCGATTAACGACGGCGTAAACATTATCGGCAACGGTCACAAGATAGGCTCCGAAAGCGACCCGACCAAGCGTCTCAACGCGCCTCTGATCGGAAACGGCGCGACCGCGATAAAGGACATATTCGTCGAGAATTTGACGATATACGCGAACACAGACCCGTCGATATCGCCCGCGTATACCGCAGCGCTTGCGCAGCATCTGTCAAACTCGCAGATAGTCTGCGTGAAGACGTTCGGAACGGTTGAATCCAACCAAGACTATACCGCGGGAATCGTGGCGTTCGCGAGCGGCAAAACCACCTTCACAAACTGCGAGAATTACGCGAACGTTACGGGCATGACATACGTCGGCGGAATTTGCGCGGGTACGCAGAACAACGCCAATCCGTACGTAGTCTTCACCAATTGCGTAAATCACGGGACTATCACGTCGAACCAAGCGGCTGCGGGAAACTCGTTCGTCGGCGGAATCGCGGGGACGGTCTACTACTCAAAGCTTGAATACTGCGTAAACGATACGTCCGTCTTCGGCAACGCGGCTCACAGCGCGGGCATTGCGGCCTACGCGAATAACACCGCGATTCAGTGCTGCACAAACATGGGATCGGTAACGGGTACGCGCGACGAAATGGCGGGCATATGCTCCTATTTATTGTCGAACAGCCATGTAAACAACTGCGTGAATCACGGCAGTGTTCGCGGCGTAAGCGGAAGCGACATAGGCGGAATCGTCAGCACCATAAGCGCGAACAGCAGCATTGAAGATTGCGTTAACTTCGGAAACGTTTCGGGACCTATCAACCATGCGGGCGGAATTGCTTCCCATGCCGACGGCGCGACGATTATAAAAAACAATGTCAACAAAGGTCAAATATCGTGCGCCTCGATGGTCGGCGGCATCATCGGCGTTCTGAATTATTCCGCAAACACGTCGCGCGGATACGTGACGGATAATATCAACGAAGCGTCGGTAACGGGAACGGGCGCGGACGTTGGCGGAATAGCGGGCGCCATGTCGTCGAACGGAACGATTGAGAATAACTGCGTCACACGAGGCGTCGACGTGCGCGGCACAAACAATATCGGCGGAATAGTCGGACTGGCGGGAGTAACTACGTCCGGCGCGGGGTTGTCGATTGTCAGGAACAACACCTTTGAGGGGAAGAGCGTCTACGGTTCCGGTACGGGAGTTCGGCGCATAATCGGGCATTACGTGCCAACCGCAACCCCGCTGTTCACCCTTATGGTCGAGGGCAACAAGGCGGCGCTGGAAACAGAGCTTACGGGCAGCAACGCCTCTCTGACGGACAGCATTGATACGGTGACGCCGATCCCCGGCACGCCCGAAAACTATGCGGGCGTACGCGTGAGACCAACCGACATCGACCTTGGTCTGAATCGCTTCCAGGGATTCACCCTGCTTGGCGGCGAAGACCTGTGCAAGGGGAATTGCTCGCCTTATCCTTATCCGTATTTGAATTATTAAAGAGGACGGTCGCCCCTGAGATTACAAACAACACGCAGCAATGTAGTGTGCGGGTTTATATGCGTTCGGGCGAGCCGGGGGCTCGCCCCTACAACGTTTGTCTATTTTCAATCAAGCCAATAATCAAAACCTGTAGGGGCGAGCCCCGGGCTCGCCCGCGGTTCACAACAACCCTACGCCGACAAGT
>JAITHB010000127.1 GCA_031280145.1 Oscillospiraceae bacterium
TATCAACGTCCTTTCGTCTATCCCTTCGAGGTGTTCTTATGGCAAAAGCCCACAAGCTGCCATCAGGCAGATGGCGTGTGCAGCCGTCTATAACCGTTAACGGCGAAACGAAACGCGAATCGTTTACTGCCGAAACGAAGCTTGAAGCGGAATACCTTGCCGCGTAATGGCTCGCGGCGGCTAAGGGCAAGCATTCAGGGGCAGAAACAATAACTGTATCCGAGGTTATTGAGAGGTATATTGCTAATCGTAGTAAAGTGCTGTCGCCATCAACAATCAGAGGCTATAGCAACATAAAAAATGTGCAGATGAAGGACATCGCCAAACTGCGTGTAGATAAGATAACATCAGAAGATATTCAGCAGGCAATCAATTCTTTATCTCAAACACTATCGCCGAAAACTATTAGAAACGCCTGCGCGCTTGCAACATCATCAATAAAGGCTATAAAACCAGACGCTGACTTTAAGACTATCCTGCCGCAGCAGATAAAGACAAAGTATAATGATGCAGAGGATGAAGATATTCAGAAGCTTACAAAGGCAGCCGAGGGGCGAAGGGTACAGATGGCGATTGTCATAGCCGCACTCACGGGTATGAGCCGCTCTGAAATCGCCGCGTTGAAACTTGAGGATATAGATGCGGAAAATGAATGCATACATGTGCGCCGCGCCATGGTGCATAGTGAGTTTTGACCACCTGAATAAGCTAATACCGTTAAAGGCGAAGAGAATGCACACGAAAACGCACACGACGAAAAACAACCGCAGTAATATCAACGCTTTTCGCCGCTTTCTGTCGGGTTCAAGTCCCGCTTTCGGCACCAAGCAGCAACCGCTTGTATGTGCAGGCGGTTTTGCTATGCCCATTTGTGAATCAAGGGCTGCGCCTGTGATTCAGTCTCCGTAATGCGTCCGCATCGATAGCACTTTAACGACTTTTTCTTTCTCATATGCTGAGCACACTTCCCAACTGCACAGCTTGATTCACATAAGAAAATAGATTGTTGCGGAAATTCGTAATCGAAATTCTATCCATGACAGCACCTTATTACGTACATTTTTACGTACATAGGCCGAACTGTCAATAATTATTTATTCGTTCTTTACTCACCGCCTCATCGTAAAATGGCTGAGGCGGAACAAATACGCGAAGCGCAGCGCAACGTATGTCGTCGCTATCGCGGCGATTATGTTCAGCGCTTTGCCTGTTCTCTCTTTGAGGAATTTGTTTATTACGGCGTATGCGCCTATGCCGATTATACCGCCGAGCGTGTTGTCGACGAGGTCGGTTACGTCCGCAACGCCGATTGCGAAGATATACTGCACTGTCTCAAACAAGAGCGACAGACCGATTATCGGCAGAAGCTTTCTTGCGAACGCGAGGTTGGGTTTCATTTTGCAGATATAGATTCCGAGCGGCACGAACAACAATATATTGTAGGTTATCTCGCGCAGAAGCAATCCGCCGTTATCGTTGAACGAACCGAGATACGGAACGAGGTTGTATACGCGCACGCCGTCCGACAGCTCCGCAGAATAGAACGGCAGCTTGAAGATTATTACGGCTGTCAGCAATAATAAATATATCGCGAGAAGGATTGTAGTTATCGTGTCGGGGCGTTTGCGCATGGCGGTGCTCTCCTTCTTTTTGGGATTGTCTATCGGCAATAGTACAGGCGCAGTATAGGGCGGGCGAGCCGGGGGCTCGCCCCTACAGATTTCCGGGGTCCCCGACAAAACCGCAGATTTGTCGGGGTGGGCTGGCTCGTCCGCGGTACTCAATCCATCGCCCGCAGTTCGCAATAAATCGCCCGATTATATACAGCCATTAATTATTCATTCGCAGTTACATCCTACTATACCACGCGCGGCCGCAGTCTGTCTTTAAGGAATACTTGCGCTTTACTTAATGTTAACTTTACAATTTCCGCATTTTGCCTTATAATGTTTTGTATAAATTGTGCGAACGTATGAGAAACAAATCAAATTTCGGGAGGAATCACAATGAAGAAATGTCTGCTCACGGCACTGTGTCTTGTTCTGCTGGCGTCGCTGTTCGCTTCGCCCGCGCTTGCCGTCAATGAGGAAATCGGCGGCAAAATTTCAATCTACACCTCGATTTATCAGGATGTGCTCGATGCGATGGTCGCGGCGCTCAAGGTGGAGTTCCCCAACCTCGAAGTCGTTCCGTTCCAAGGCGGCACGGGTACGATTCAAACCAAGCTCGCGGGCGAAATGGAAGCCAAAAACATTCAGGCGGATCTGCTGCTCGTCGCCGAACCCGCGTATTCGCTGGAACTTAAGGAAGGCGGCTATCTGCACCAATACAAGCTTGACACCGCGGGGCTGCGCTTCCCGTTCGACGAGGACGGCTATTGGTATCCCGTGCGCGTTTGCAACATGGTGCTGGCGTACAATCCCGAGATGTACGATGCGAGCGAGCTTCCGCAAAGCTTCTACGACTTCGCGTTTGACGCGGGCGTGAAGGGCGAAATATCGATGGGCAATCCGCTCACCAGCGGAACCTCGATGGCCGCCGTCGCCGCGCTGTCGGAAAAGTACGGCTTTGAATATTTCGACGCGCTGGGCGCGCAAGGCGTTATGATTGAATCGGGTTCCGTCGCGCTCACCAAGCTTGAGACGGGCGAGTGCAAGGAAGTTATGATTCTGGAGGAATCGGTGCTGAAGCTTCGCGAGGAAGACGATTCCAATCTTGCGGTTATATACCCGACAGACGGCAACATATTGATTCCGTCGACCGTTATGACGATAGCCGAGGAATTCTCCGCGAACAAGAATATCGCGGCGTGTGAAGCCGTCACCGACTGGCTGCTTTCCGACGCGGGACAGCAGTTCGTCCTTGACGGATGGATGCACTCCGTGTCAAGCTCCGTCAAGGATGTTCCGTATGATTCGATTGATACGGACAGCCTGATTGAGACGGATATGGGCGTCGATTGGGTGCGTTGCTATACGCAGCGCGACGTAATCCGCAAGGAATTTGAGGAGCGGGTGACGCGCCCGCAGTAACTGGACGAGGAATGTTCTACGGTGCGGCAGGGACGAACGACCGTCAGGCGGGCGATAGGACCCACCCCGACAAATTTGCGAATTTGTCGGGGTGGGGGTGGACAACCCCCCCCCACCACAGAGTGTTAATTTTTAGTGTATCGTT
>JAITHB010000141.1 GCA_031280145.1 Oscillospiraceae bacterium
ACCTATGCTCTGAAATCGGAGAGACCCGCGATACATATCGCTTTGATATGGAGCAAAACGACCTTGCCGAAGCCGCAGGACTGTTTAATATGTTCAAGGGCGCGCGTGACTATTTCAAAACCAACGACAAGCGGTGCAAAATCGTAAGCATTGACGAATTTTATAACGGTTCTCATTGGTCCGTCGAACGCTGGTGGACACACGAGGAACGCATAGATTTAGGTATTGAAGAAGAAGCCGAGAGCGTGACGCTTGAGGGCTTTGTAGAATTGGTAGATGATATAGCAGTTACATTAACGCAATTCGAGGAACCTATCCGCGAGTTGATAAAAAAAAAGAGCAACGTAAATGCGTAGCCTTGACCGTTGCGGATATTTTTGACCTAACTATAACAACAAACGGTTCGTGGTTCACTAAAACATTCATCAATTCTCATACGGGTGATATTCCTGTTTACGGAGCCTCAAAGAACGAAAAAGACGTGGGGTATGGCTATATCCAAGATAATATAGAGCGTGTAAAATATTTTTCTGATTGTTTGACGTGGAATATTGATGGGTCTTTTGGCTTGTTTTTAAGACAAGGCAGGTTTTCGCTATCAGAAAAAGTGATCCCCTTGATTGTCAAAGATAAGTATAAACACAAGTTATTGTTAGATTTTTTGCGTGTTGCTATTACGGCTGTGGTTTTGAAAGACCCTTTTTCCTTTACCAATAAAGGAGGAAAAACACGATTTGGCAATATATCAATCACCCTTCCTGTAAATGCGGATGAAGAGTTTGACATAGATGCGCAAAAGACTTTTGCGGCACAATTTGAATTTATCGAGCAAATGAAAGCAGAAGTTGCCAATAAGCGCGAACAAATACTCAGATTAACCATTGATATTGATTTAAGCAGTTACTCAATGGTTTATAAACCAATTACAGAATTGTTCGCCGTGAAGCGTGGCGGTGGAAAATATACTAAAACACACACGCAAAAGCATTTAGGCGAATACCCTTTATATTCCGGCAACACGTTTGGGGCATTTGCGTATATTGATAGTTACGACTACGATACGCCTTGTTTGACGTGGGCAATAGATGGATTAGCAGGGTATATGATGGTACATAAAGCCCCGTTTTCAGCTACCAATCACAGGGGCGTACTCTTACCAAAGACAGCGGGCATAGACATTGACTATTTCAAATTTGCCCTTGAACCCCTTTTAAGGCAAGCGAAAAAAGGGCGCGTTGGAGATAACGGCGAAAACGAATATACTTCATTGCCGCCGTTTATGCTCAAAGATATTGAAGTTGGTGTTCCGGTTGACGAGAAAGGCGAAATTAGTATAGAGTTACAGCGTGAAATTGCCGCGTCATACCTAGCCATCGAACAATATCGACGGGATATTTTGGGGAAATTGGACACGCTTACAGAGCAACGCATAGAGTATTGAGCGCGCCTAAATTGAGTGGACGACCCTCCATCGCCCTCGCAAGGATGGCAGCGCCATCTTCAAAACACCCGCAGACACACCATATATACCGCGGTCCCGCCGATTATCGCCGCAAGCGACTTGTTCGTCAGTAAATACACGGCGGCGGTCGCGAGTACACCGAGTACTTGCGGAGCGAATCCCGCCGCGCTCGCGAACTGCGTATCCTTCAGGCAGTAGACCACCAGCATCCCTATTGAAGCGTACGGCAAAGAACGCCCCAGATATGCCGCTATTCCAATATTTGAATCGCCCGCCTGCGGCTTTGTCTTCAGCAGAATAAACGGAACGGCGCGCGTCGCTATGGTGCACACAGACATGATGATAATTGTCAGCAGAATCTGTCCGTTCGTCATTGTTCCGCCGTCCTTTCCGCGTCCAGTCTCCTCAACGGAATCAGCGCAAGAATGATCATCGCCATTGCGTAAAGCAGAAACCACTTATCGCCGAACGCAACGCGCGACACGAGCGTCGCCGCGACCCCCGCGACGGCGAACGCGCGGTTTCTGCGCGACTTCCACTGCTCCAGAAAAATTACGACGAACAGCGCGGTCATGGAAAACTCCACGCCCGCCGTGTCGAACGGAAGAGCGTTCGCGATGATCGCGCCTATTATCGTTCCGCAAATCCAATATAATTGATTCATAAGCGCAACGCAGAACTCGAACGCGCGCGGGTTCATGCCTGCGGGGGCTTTCGCAGTAAGCAGCACGGAGAACGTTTCGTCCGTCAGCGCGAAGATTTGATATGGCTTAAGCCTGCCCGAATCGCGCCAGCGATCGAGCATCGGCAGTCCGTAAAACAGGTGGCGGGCGTTCACCATGAGCGTAAGCACAGCGGTCTCAAGCGGAGCGAACGGCGCGGCAACCAAGCCCGCGCCGACAAACTGCATCGACCCCGCGTACACGATAACGCTCATCAAAACAGACCACCATACCGCAAGCCCATTCCGCTCCATAAGTATGGCGAACGCCGCGCCGAGCGAGAGGTAGCCCGTCATAACAGGAATTGTATAGGGAAAGGCCGAGGCAAAGCCTCGAACCCACATTCGCCTCTCGGCAGGCATACTTCTCCCTTTCCGGCGAGCGTCCGCTTAACGGTGCGCCTAATACCTTATACCTCGTACCTAATACCTTTTACCTAACGCCGATCTCCGTGTCCGCTTCGGTTACTTCGCTGTGCTTTTTCACATAATCCACCAGCAGATCGACCTGCGTGAACGCCATCGCCACATACGTATCCGCCGCGCCGTAGTAGATTGCGATACGCCCCGTGTCCGCGTCATGCACGGTGGCGCAGGGGAAGCACACGTTCGCGACGAAACCCGCTTCCTCGTATGGTTCCTCGGGCGTGATGAGGAAATTGCGGCAGCGATACTTCACGACGGAAGGTTCGTCAATATCGAGGATGGCCGCGCTGAACGAATAAACATAGCCGCTGCAAGTGTTAACCACACCGTGGTAGAACAGCAGCCAGCCTTCGGTCGTCTCTATGGGCGCGGAACCGCCGCCTATCTTCATGCTTTCCCACCACGCGGAGCCGCGCTGCATTACGTGGCGGTGGCGTCCCCAATAAACCAAGTCGGGGCTTTCCGAAACGAATATGTCGCCGAACGGCGTGTGTCCGCTGTCGCTCGGGCGCGAGAGCATCTTGAACTTTCCGTTTATCTTGCGCGGAAAAAGAACGGCGTTGCGGTTGAACGGAAGGAACGGATTCTCCAAGCGCGTGAACGTTTTGAAGTCCCGCGTCTTAGCCAGACCGATTGCCGCGCCGTAGAAATCAGTACACCACATGATGTAGTATGTGTCCTCCACCTTAACGAGGCGCGGGTCATACGCGTAATGCGGCATGAACGGTTTGCCCGATTCATCGACAAACGGAACTTTGCCCATCGGGTCTACTTCCCAATCGATGCCGTCCTTGCTGTGTCCGAGATAGATGTGCGGAACGCCGTCGGTCTGTTCGCCGCGAAGCACCGCTATATAGCCGTCGCCATGCGGAGCGACCGCGCTGTTGAAGATTCGCGCGACGCCCGGCGCGGGGTTGCGTCCGATTATGGGGTTCCTGCTGTAACGCCAAACAGGCGCGTCGTGCTTGTCGTTTTGCGTACGATCCTCCCAGGGCATGTTCGGCAGACTTGCCGCGTTCAGAATTTTTACGCTCATAATTACTCTCCTTTGATAAATCCTTTTCTGCGCAGGGCGGGTGGAACCGTCGCCCCGGGCTGTCGGCAAACGATTGTTTTGTATGCGTGCGGGCGACCGAGGCGGTCGCCCCGACAGGATGTATGCGATCGGTTTGGAAGAAGGCAGTATGCTGTTGGGGCGACCGCCGCGCGCGCCCGCACGCATTCCCAC
>JAITHB010000123.1 GCA_031280145.1 Oscillospiraceae bacterium
GTCCGCGCCGATCTTGTTTGCGAGTTCGACGACCATCGACATGGTTTCCGCTATCTCGGGGTTGGGGACACGAACGGTCGGGAATTCGCCGTCGGGCTTCTCCTGCTCCTTCACTACCGAAAGGTTTGTTATTCCTACGTTCGCAAGAACGCGCTTCACGGGAATAAGCCCCGCGCCGTGCAGAGGAGTATACGCTATCTCAAGCTCTCCACCATGCCGCCGGAGCATATCCTTCTGTATGGCAAGGTCCGATACATACGCGACATACGCGTCGTCTGCCTCCTCGGGAACGGGCAGA
This sequence comes from Oscillospiraceae bacterium, assembly GCA_031280145.1. Taxonomy (GTDB): domain Bacteria; phylum Bacillota; class Clostridia; order Christensenellales; family Aristaeellaceae; genus JAITHB01. The sequence continues at coordinate 299 of JAITHB010000123.1, forward strand.
ATCAGCCCGCGCGAGCGCGCTTCCGCTTCGCTTATCGGAACGAACGCGGGGTCGTCTTTGAGGCGCAGTACGATTGCGTCAGCCTGCGCGGGCGGCATCTGCGCGCCGTCCGACCAATATACCTTGTAGCCGTTATACTGCGGCGGGTTGTGCGACGCTGTTATCTCCACGCCCGCTATCGCCTTTGTATGGCGGATTGCGAACGAAAGCGCGGGCACGGGGCGAAGCGAATCGAACAGACGGCACTTAATCCCGAAGGTGGCGAGCGTCCGCGCCGTCTCCATCGCGAACTCCGCGGACATCCTGCGCGAATCGAAGCCGATCACCACGTGTCTGTCTTCGCTGTAGATCGCGTCGGTTTTGATTACATCGGCGAGCGCAATCGAGACGCGCCTGATTATCGCGGCGTTCATGCGATTCTCGCCCGCGCCCAGCACACCGCGCATTCCCGCCGTGCCGAATTCCAAACTGCGATAGAACCTGTCCTCGCGTTCCTTGTCGTCCGTAATCGCTTCTATTTCATCTTTGTAATCGGGATAATTTTCCAGCCAATACGCAAGCGTTTCTTGGGTGTTCATAGCGATCCTCCCTTTTATACTCTATAAAGCAATGTGCCGATACTGCAACGTTGTATATTCTGATTGCATTATAGCATACGGGTAGGGAGAATGCCAAACCGCTACCGTGACGAAATCGTCTGCCGCTTATATATGTATAGCGATGTCCGTATCAGACGCGTACGGCGGGAACGGCTTGATTATCCGCCGCGAATATGATAAGATGATATAGAATAACGGAGGACATGAGCGTGGCGAAGCTTCGGTACACATTCAAGAACGACGTGCTGTTCAAGAAGCTGTTCGTCGACCATCCCGAACTGCTCAAGCGGCTTGTTTCGGTCATGCTGAGCATTCCTTTGGAGAGCATTGAAGAGTTCGACATCACGAATCCCGAGAGTCCGCCCGAGATTGTTGGCGATAAGTTCTGCCGCATAGATATCAATATGATTGTGAACGGAACGCACGTCAATCTTGAAATTCAGGTGCATAACGATGGCGACTTTGAAAAGCGGCTGATGTATTACTGGGCGAGAGAATATTCTTCTTCTCTTAAGGAAGGCGGTCATTATGTTGATCTGCCGCCCACGATAATTATCAGTATTGTTGGGTTTAAAATGTTCAGATGCGGGGAATACTATTCACGGTTTCAAGCGTTGGAAGTGAAACGTTACGAACAACTTTCCGACGTTATGGATATACATATATACGAGCTGGTGAAGCTGCCCGAAGTCGTGACGTTAGAAAACAAGCGGGAGCTGTGGCTCCATTTGTTTGACGCAGAGACCGAGGAAGATTTGAAGAAAATAGAAGTGTTGGAGGTGCCGGAGATGACGCAAGCTATCAACGCTTATCGCAGCGTGACTGTATCGCCTGAATTCCTTGCGCTCCAGCGTATGCGCGACGACCAAAAGCACAATGAGGCTTCCGCACTGCACAGCGCGGAATTGAGGGGCGAGCAGAGAGGCGAGCAAAGAGGCATTCAGATAGGCAAACTTGAAGGCATGTTGGAAGGTCGATATGAACGTGATAAAGAAATTGCCGTGAAAATGATACTCAGAGGGGCAACGGATGTTGAGATACTGGGATTAACAGACTATCTAACCGCTCAGGACATACGGGAACTCAGGATACTAGCCTGATATATACTAATGAAAAATTAACAATGGAAAATGAAGAATTGAATGTTGGAAACGGAACCTTACAGCACCAAACCTCAACCGGTAATTCTTCATTTTTCATTGTTAAATTTTAATTAGTATTGATTCCCCTACGCCAGGCACCCCTTCTTCATTAGAAACTCGAACGCGTACGCGAGGCAGCCGATCGGGTCGGCTTCGTCAACGGCGTTGTCCTGCTCCACCATCGCCCATTTGACGCGCGTATCTCTGCACGCCGCGATTATGCCGTCCCAATCCAAATTTCCCTTACCGACAGTCGCGATTACGCTGTTGTTTGAAAGACCGCCCAGCAAGTCCTTGAAGTGTATTACGTCCGCGCTGCGCTTCTCGCGAAGGAAACGCGCGGGGTCGCGGCCGCCGACCTGCACCCAGTGGGTATCAATCTCAAACTGCGCTTTTTCCGTGATGTTCTCCATCAGAATATCCAGCGCGAGCTTGCCGCCCATCCGCTGGAATTCGTGCGCGTGATTGTGATACAATAAGCGCATTCCGTTTGCGGCGTATTCCTCCGCGGCTTTGTTGAACGCTTCGATGAATCGGTGAAGACCCGCCGCGCCCTCTTCGTAAAATTCCTGCGGAATGCTGCCCAAACCCGGATAAGCACAGCCGTAAACCTTGTGCTTTTCTATGGAACTTTGCGTGTCCTCCGTAATCTCTTTATACGGAACATGCGTGCAGACAATCTCAAGCTTGTTCTCGCCGCATATATCGCGGACGGTCTTGGGGGCGATATCGCCTATACCCGAAACCTGCACGCCCTTGTAGCCGATTGCGGAAATCTTCTCCATTGTGTCGGCGAAACCTTCCGCCGTCTGACAGAGTGTGCGCACGCTGTACAGTTGCGCGCCTATACGGAAATCTTTCATAATATGTCCTCCCAGACCCATATTCTACACAAAAGCCATCCGCTCCGCAAGGTATTGCATTATCTTACAAATGGTGTTACAATTCAATTACTAAACATGGAGGGACACCTATGCTGCGCCATTCTAAAGCGTGTTTTATTCTGCTTGTCATATTGGTACTGTTCTCATCCGCCCTCGCGGACGACCTGCTTAACATGAGCGCGCCGGATATTGAAGTCGAGAGCGCGGAGGAGGTCGAAGAGATTGAAGGCGAGCAAGGTCAATTCCCTTGGGAGGAAGGCGGCGAAGCGGTCGCTCTGTATCTCACCAACATCAAGCAGGCGCAGGACGGTTTGGGTACGTGGCGGTATACGCTCGCGCTTCCCAGCGACAAGCGGATTGACGAGACGGATTATCAGATGGAGTCCATGGCTATGCTCTCGCGCCGCCTGATAAGCTTCGACGGCTCGATGGGCGACCCGAACGACGCGGATGTTCTGCTGGATATATCCGCGACCGTCGATTGCGGGTGGGCGGACGCGTACGCCGTGCTTCGCACAACGGGCGCGATTCATATCTACAAGAACGGCGAGATGATACGCAGCGAGCAGACAAGCCCATACTACACGGGCGTGGTTTACATGATGAACGCGCGCGGCGTTCCCGCCCTGCAATACACGCGCAACGACGGCACTACCGCGCTCATTCCGTTTACGCCAAAGTGCGTGGTGCTGTTCACGGGCGCGTATACCAAACTTAACATTACGGCGGACCACAAGGACGACACGATAGCGTTCGGCGCGGGCGCAACGATTGAGTTCTTCCGCGCGGACTGCCACATCATTCTGCACAACAGCGGACTGGTTGAGGAATCGGAATATTCACCCGCGGGCATCTCCATGCTGGGCATAGCCTACGACGAGGACAGCAACCCGATTACTATTGACAGCGGAATGTTCAGCACGGGACCCAGACCTCCGCGCGGCGGACGCTGCGCGATATGCGGCGCGGAATACAACGGTAAGATTGAGGAACAGCGCGAGTGGCACCACGCGAACGTATGCGAACACGCGGGCTGCAAGTTCGGCGGGTTCTGGTCGAGCTGCGCAAAAGAAGGCAGCCTGTATTACGTTCCGCTGCACGGCGCTGCGGAGCGCTGTCCGTATGGGTTATGCTCTAACTGCTCGGATAAATTATGCGTGTATTGCGAGAGGGATTTGCAGATGGGCAGGGTGGTCGCGGGGGAGAATACCACGTTGTTTCCGAGGAGCGGCGACAAATGAGGAATTAGATTACCTGCGGTGCGGGTGGGCGTAAGTTCCCTGCGGTGTAGATGGGGTGTACGCGTTACAGGCGGGCGATGGCACCCCGCCAAATTGCGGATTTGTCGGGGACCCCGGGGAAATCGCCCCTACAGATGTATGGTTATACTGTTGCGGGCGATGTATTGATAACCGCGGGCGAGCCCCCGGCTCGCCCCTACAGGGGTTTGTTTTCATTCAATCGTGCAGGTATCGTAAAATCTGTAGGGGCGACCGCCTCGGTCGCCCGCCCTACGCAACACCCGCGCGGTTGCCGACAGGGAATCCCTGTAGGGGCGATTTCCCCGGGGTCCCCGACAGATCTGACGAACCACCCCGGGGATTTGGCGGGGTGCCATCGCCCGCCTGACGGTCGTACGCCCCATCTACACCGCAGGGAACGTACGTCCACCCGCACCGCAGGCTATTGTTCATTTTTCATTCAATAAGGGAGGAACATGCGAAGAGGTATATCATTGACACTGATACTGATGATAATACTCGGCGTTTCCTTTGCCGGAGCGGATACGATTGACGGCTTTGAGGAAATCGACCCTGCGATTAGCCCGCGGGACATGCTGATTGACGACTGGATTCAATACATAAGGGACGACGACGGAACCGCAAGGAAAGCCGTCAACATATACTCGCCGGGGCAATGCAAGCGATACCTCATCAACTCGTTTGCCAAGGTTGCGGCCCGTTACGCAATCGGCGCATACCCCGACGCGCCGCTCGCAATGCCCGAAAATCCAAACAAGCGCGACGGCAGAATAGAAGGCGCGGCATGGACGCTTCCTTCCGCCGCACTCGGCAATCCTTTCTTTCTGTATGCGAAATACGACTACGACGTTCACGCGCTCCTGCGCGACAACAAAGCGAACGCGCAAGCGCTCCTCGAAAAAGTAAGACCCGGCGACGTTGTGCAGATGATGGCGCTCTACCAAAACGGAATACGCGGCACGCACACGCTTCTTATCACCGCAGAATACAACGATGAAACGGACGAGCTTTACTGGGCGGATTCAAACTTCCGCGTCAAGATGATAGACGGCGTACGTTACGGCGTGGTTGAAGCCCAACAGGTGTGGAAGGCGGCAGAGGTTGTGTCGTGGCTGGCTAATCCGTCGTGCGGCGCGACTGTTTATCGGTTGAGGTATGATATAGAAATGAAAAATGAGTAATTAGCAATGAAGAATTGTCGGCAGTGCGGCAGGGACGTACGTTCCCTACGGTGTGGTCGGTCGTACGCGTACCAGGCGGGCGATAGGACCCACCCCGACAAATCTGCGGATTTGTCGGGGACCCCGGGGAAATCGCCCCTGCAATGATGGCGGGACGTACGCGTGACAGGTGTGACAGGTAATTTGGGTATAGGGGGGTATCCCCGAAACACCTGTCACACCCGTCACTCCCGTCACTGTGTTATACATCATGCATAATAAATCGCAGTGTTATATAGTTACTTTTGCATCTTGACTGCTGTCACGCCCGTCACCGCAAACAGTTCTTCATTCGGACAAAATAACCCTGACGTTATCCGCGGGTTCGCCCGTCTGCGTAGCCGCCATCTCCGTGATTGTCGCGATTTGGTCTTGCGTAAGGCTTGTGTTGCGAACCACAACGTTAACCGCGCCATAGCTCACCGTTACATATGCTTCGCCGAATCCGCGCGCCGCAATCAAGCCCTCAAGCTCGCTCTCCGCGCTCATCGATTTCGCGAGCGACAGCTTCTGACTTTGCGCATCGGCTAATGTCGCCTGCGAGGTTGCGGAATTGTTGATAAGCTCGTCAAGCATTGCGATAACTTCGCCGCGCTGCGCGTTCACCTGCTCGCGGTACGTGTCAAACGAACTTATTGTAACGTCTGTGGGTTTCATGTTGGGTATGTCGGATATGATACCGCCGTCCTTCGTTTCGGGCGGCTGAGACTTAGTCGTATCCGTCTCGCTTGAGCGCGTGATGTTTATCGGTACGTTCACCATGCTCGATAAATTCTTGTTGTATGCCGCATAGTAACCGCTCCCGATAAGCAGCGCACAAAGCACCGCAAGCCATGTATATCTTCCCGACAACGCGTTCTTCTTTGTGTTTTCCGTCATATCGGAAGACGGCATATCTAAGCTTGGTCGTTCCTTCGCGACAAACTTCTCGCGGCGCACAAGCGGCTGCGCTTGCGACGCGGAAGGAACGCTTGCGCGTTCCCTGGGGTCCCCGACAAAACCGCAGCTTTGGCGGGGTGGATCACCCGATTCGCGCGACCTCTGTCCGCGCGCGGGAATCGTGTTTGGCGGCTTTGATGCGGTCCGTGCCTGACTGCGGACAATCATCGGCGTGAATGAAGACGTGTACGAATCCGACGGTCTGTTCTTGATGATGGAATCAATCTGGCTGATAGGCGCTGACGGGTCCGCGAGCGCCGCGGATGAATTCGCTTTTACGCTGAAATAAGTGATACTCATGATAACCTCCGTCTCGGGATGGATTGTTGGCTTAACAAAACATATGCAGATTGCGGACAGGGTATGCGTGTTGAATTACGAATTAAAAATGAGGAATAAAGAATTCAGACTGTCGACAAACGATTGTTTTGTACGCGGACGGGCGAGCCGGGGCTCGCCCGCACAGCATATTGAGTTCCTGTATACCGATAGCATACACCCTGTAGGGGCGACCGCCTCCCGGGGTCCTCGACAAATCCGCAGATTTGGCGGGGTGGTCGTTCGCCCGCCCGTTACAACACCGATGGGCTTTTATCGACAGTCTGTACTTTAGGTTTGGTATTGTGAGTTCTCCTTCTCCACCATTAACTTTTCACTCT